>JALYSB010000042.1 GCA_030855025.1 Pseudomonadota bacterium | reverse complement strand
GCGTTTGCGCCTCCCAACGCCCAACTTTCAATCCGGCCCTCCGCGAGGCAATCGCGCGGATAGGTTCGTCACCTCCCCTTCGAGGCGCTCGATCCTCTCGAGGAAGGAAAGCGCGAGCGCGAGCGCGGCGGTATCCAGCTCGAGAGCATCGCGCAGCCGCGCCGCCGTGCGCAGGCGCGCCACGCAATCCCCGCCGAAAACCCATTCGACCTGGTTGCCGGTTGGCGTGAGGGCTCCATACTCCACCAGCTCCTGGAGCAGCGACGCCGGCAGTCCGGAATACTCGGCAAGCTCCACGATCGAGATCAGGCGTTCCGCGTGCAGCCACAGTGCCACTTCGTGTTCCATCGCCATGGTCAGCTCTCCTGGGCAAAGTGGCCGCGCGGGTTGAAGCGCGAGACCTCGCCGAGTTCCTTGAAGAGTTCGCGCTCGCGATCTCCGAGCACGGAGGGATTGACGATCTGAACGATCGCGTAAAGATCGCCCTCGCCATCGCTCGGTTTCGGCAATCCCTTTTTCCCCAGCCGCAGCTTGCGGCCTGCTGTGGTGCCGGGCGGAATCTTCAGGTTCACCGCGCCATCGAGCGTCGGCACTTCGATCGTCGCGCCGAGCGCCGCTTCCCACGGCGCAAGCGGCAGGTCGACGTACAGGTCGTGCCCGCTCGGACGGAAAAGCGGATGTGGATGCAGGGCAATGTTCAGGTACAGATCCCCATCGCGCGCGCCGTTCGAGCCCTTTCCGCCGTGCCCGCGAAGGCGCAACCGCTGGGCGTGGGTCGCGCCCTTCGGGATGCGCGCCTTGACCGTCTTCGGCGCATGGCGCACGGCGCCCGCGTCGTCGTATTCGGGGACTTTCAGGTTCAGGTCGACTTGCGTGCCGCGCGCTGCATCCTCGAGCGAAAGGTGAACGGTGACCTCGTAGTCTTCCCCCGGAATGCGCAGCTCCGAGCGCGCTTGCCCGCCGCGGCGCGCGCGGGCGGACAAGCCCGCCAACAGCTCGGACAGGTCGAGCTCTTCGGCCGAGAATTCGGAGGTGGCGCCGGTTGCGCCTCGGAACTGCTTTTCCCAGTCGGGCGGCGGGCGGAAATCCTGTCCCGGCTGGTACGCGCTGCCGAGCTGGTCGTAAGCCGCGCGTTTGGCGGGATCCTTCAGCGTCTGGTATGCCTCTGCGGTCTCCTTGAATTTCTCCTCGCCCTTCGCGTCCTTGGTGACGTCGGGGTGGTACTTCTGCGCGAGTTTTCGGTACGCCTTCTTGATCTCGTCGGCGCTAGAGTCACGTTTGACGCCGAGGATGGCGTAGTAGTCCTTGTATTTCATGGGAGCCCAGGACCCGCGGCGCCTCGTGCGCCCCAGCGCCAGTCGAGGATCTCCGGCATGTCGGTGCCGTAGCGCTCGACGTAGCGCTTGTTGTCGATCAGCTTAGTGGAGATTGGCATGGTTCGCGCGGCGATAGGTGAGCCGGTGAATGAGAGAGGGGTAGCCGTGGTGGGCGCGCCAACAGGTCGACGGGATTGATGACACGAATTTTCAGCACCCTCCGGTGCCATAGTCGCACCTATCGGAGTGTCCGGAATATCGGGGGAAGCCCAAACAGGCTGATTCCTCCCAAGAGTTCATATCGACGGGGGACCGGAGTGGACGCATCCCTGGTGTACCGGTTGTCACGCCAGTGGCATCGCCGGGTAGCGAACATAGCGCGATGATGGGTGCGCCTCGCGCAACACCAGGCCTTCCGCCATCTACCCCCCGGGAAGACCCCGAGGACACGGCCCGCCGCCGGCCTCGTTGACGTATCGGCCGTGGCCGTCTAGTCTGGTTGTATGATTACTTTGAAATCGCCCGCGAGCGCCCTTCACCCCCTCCCGGGACTCACCGACCGCATGGCGGAGCAGCTTCAGGCGAGCATCACGGCCGGCGCCCTCAAGCCCGGCGAACGGCTCCCGGCGGAACACGAGCTTGCCCGCTCCTTTGGCGTGAGCCGCACCGTGGTCCGCGAGGCCGTCACCCGACTCAAGGCCGACGGCCTCATCGTGAGCCGCCGCGGCTCCGGCTCCTACGTCTCCAATGGCGCTCTCACCGGGCCCTTCCGCATCTCGGAGGCGCTGGGGAGCCCGCTCGGAGCGGTGCTGCAACTGGCGGAGTTGCGCGTGGGCGTCGAGTCCCATTCCGCCGCCCTCGCCGCCGAGCGCGCAACCCCTGCCCAGTTGCGGCGCCTCGGGCGCGCGCTGGAGGCCATGGAAAGCGCCGTGGAGCACGGCCGCAACGGCGTGGAGGCCGACGTGCGCTTCCACCGTCTCGTGGCGGAGGCTACTGGAAACCCGCACATCCTCGCCTTCCTCGAGTTTCTGGGCCACCACTTGGACGCGCAGATCGCCATCTCGCGCCTCAACACCGCCCACTACCCGGGCCGCGCTCAACTGGTGCTGGAGGAACATCGCGCCATCTACAAAGCGATCGCCGCCCGCGACCCGAAGAAGGCGCGGACCATGGCCGCCCGCCACCTCGACGGCACCATCAAGCGATTGCAGGCGGCCCACCGGGCCGCGCAAGCCAGACCGAAGACCAAGGGCGCCGCGCACTGATGGCGGCGACCCGGGCAAACCCCCGAGAACCGGACCCAAAGGAGGAGACAGTGAAAGCAAGGATCAAGGCAACGCTTCGAACGCTGGCAGCCGCCGCGCTCGTAGTCGCGGGCGCCGCCGCCCAAGCGCAGACAAAGGTGGTGATGTGGAGCCACTTCGCCGACCACCAGGCCGTGCGAAATTTCATGGCGGAGGTCGAGAAGCGCTTCGAGGCCGCCAATCCGGGCGTCGAACTCGAGATCAACTGGTACGAGAAGAACGCGCTTTATGCCGCGCAGGCCACGGCCTTTCGCGCCGGCACGGGCCCCGACATCTTCTATCTCGAGCCGGACAAGAAGGAATACCTGGAGAACGGCTTCGCGCTCCCCCTCGACAACCTGCTCGACTGGAGCCGCATCGAGGATTTCTCCCAGGAGGTCTGGACATGGAAGGGGAAGAAGTACGCCCTCGGCATGCAGGCCTTCACCGTGGAGATGTACTACAACAGGGACCTGCTGAAGAAGTTCGGCGGCTCGCTCCCGTCCGACGCCACGCCCACGCAGGCGCAGTTCCTCGACTGGGTGAAGAAGGCCCGCGCCGCCGGCATCGACCCCATCGTCTCCGGCATCGGGGATCGCCCCTATCCCGGATCGTACTTCCTGCATGAGCAGCTTCTGCGCATGATCGGCAAGGACGACTACGCGAAACTCTGGACCGGCCAGCTCTCGTTCAAGGACCCGCGTGTCGTGAAAGTCTTCGAGTACGTGAAGCAGGTGGTCGATGCGGGCGCCTATCCAAAGACCTTCTCGACCCTGAAGCTCGGCGAATCGCATCTCTATTTCCATACCCGTCCGGGCGGCTTCACATTTCCGCTGGGCAGCTGGTACGCGAGTCGCGCCTTCAACCCGCCGGACAAGGGTGGGCAGCCTGAAAACTTCCCGCTGGGCGTGATGCAGTTCCCCAAGATGGATGGCGGTAGTTGCCCAAACTGCAAGACCATCTCGGTAGCTGGCAGCTATGCCATCAACGCCAAGAGCAAGAATGCGGCGCTGGCCGCCAAGGTGCTCAACACCATGACCACGCCGGACATGGCTAACTTGTGGCTGTCCACCGTGTTCGTGCAGACCGGCGCCAAGGCCGGCGGCGCCGAGCCCACCGGCTCGCACGCAGGCTACTTCAAGGAACTCGCCGAGCGCAGCAAGGGCCGCACCTGGTTCATCGGCACGCCCATCGACTTCATCACCGGAAAGTGCAAGGACACCTACATCCAGGTGCTCAATTCCGCAATTCCGGCCGGTCTCATGGGCCCGAAGGAGGCGATCGACGCGATGGAGGCAGCCTGTTACGGGAAGTAACGGACCCGAGGAAGGCCCCGGAATGATCCGACGGATGGGCGCCGCGTGGCGCGACCACCCATGGGGCGTGATCATGGCCTTCCTCGCGCCCACGCTCGCGATCTACGCGGCGCTCACCGTCTATCCGGTGCTGCAGACCCTGTACAACAGCCTGCACATCATCAAGCCTGGAGCGCCGGACGAGTTCGTGGGGTTCAGGAACTACGTGGAACTACTCACGGCGGACGACACCTTCCGCAAGGCGGTCCTCAACACGACGATCTGGGCCGTGGTGGCGCCTGTGATCGACCTTGTCTTGGGCCTGCTGCTGGCACTCGTGCTCTACTCCGGCGTACGCGGCTCGCGCTTCTTCCGCGTGGCCTGGTTCAGCCCCGTGCTCATCTCCTACGTCGTGGTGGGCGTGCTGTGGATGTGGATCTACAACTACGACTGGGGCATCGCCAACGGCCTGCTGCGCGCAATTGGGCTCGGTGACCACGCGCAGGTCTGGCTCGGCAATCCGAAGACGGCCCTCTGGGCGCTCATCTTCGTGGACGCCTGGAAGTGGGCCGGCTTCCACATGGTGGTCTGCCTCGCGGCACTGCACTCCCTGCCGCGGGAGGTGATCGAGGCCGCGGAACTGGACAACTGCGGCTGGTTCTCGAAGCTGGTCTTCGTGATGGTGCCGATGATCCGCTCCACCCTCCTGAACCTCCTCATCCTCGCTTTCATCGGCAAGATGAAGGTCTTCGACCTGGTCTGGATCACAACCAAGGGCGGGCCCCTGTGGTCCACGGAGACCGTCTCCACCTACGTCTACAAGCGGGCGTTCGAATGGAGCACATTCGATCTCGGCTACCCGTCGACGGTCGCCTCCGTGTGGTTCGCGGCCGTCGTGGCGGCGGTGCTCCTGCTCACGCGGCTCCTGCGCCAGCGCGACCGCCTCGAGTACTGAGCCATGAACCTGAAGCGCGCCCTGCCCGAGCTGCTCCTTCTGCTGCTGCTCGCGGGCTATACCGCTTTTGCCGCCGGTCCCTTCGTATGGACCGCTGTGATGTCGCTTCGCACCACGTCGGAGATCATGGCCGACCCCTACGCGCTGCCGGCGATTGTGCACTGGGAAAAATTCCCGGACGCCTGGGTGCGCTCCAACTACGCGACGTATTTCAAGAACAGCGTGTGGGTGAGCGCCGTTTGCGTGGTCTTCCTGTCGCTCGTCGGCGCCATGGCGGCGCACTGCCTCGCGCGCTACCGGTTTCCCGGAAATCGTATCGTCTTCTTCCTCGTCTTCAGCACCATCATCCTGCCGCCGCAGATCACCGTCATCGGCCTCTTCCAGATCCTCGCGGACTACAAGCTCATCGACACGCACACGGGGCTCATCCTCGTCTACATCTCGATGCAGCTGCCGCTCACCATCTACATCCTCGAAAGCTTCTTCGCCCGCATTCCGCAGGAGCTCTACGACGCGGCGCGCATGGACGGGTATTCGGACCTCGAGATCTTCTGGCGGATCACCCTGCCCATCGGCATGCCGGCCATCGCGACCACCGCGATCCTCAACATCATCTACATCTGGAACGAGTTCCTGTACGCCGTGGTACTGCTTACCTCGGACGCCAAGCGCACGCTGCCCCTGGGCATTCAGCGCTTCATGGGCGACCAGCTCGAGGACATCGGCATGCTCGCCACCGGGTTGATGATCGCCGTCATCCCGGTGATCGTGGTCTACGTGCTGTTCTCGGAAAAGATGATCCAGGGCATGACGGCGGGCGCCGTCAAGTAGGAGCGAGCAACGATGGCCGTGGTTGAACTGAAGAACGTCTGCAAGGCCTACGAAGGCGGCCACGGGCTCGCCGTGGACAACGTGAGCCTGCGTGTCGAGCACGGCGAGTTCATGGTGCTCCTGGGTCCCTCGGGCTGTGGAAAGTCGACGACGCTGCGGATGATCGCGGGTCTTGAGAAGATTACCTCGGGCACGCTTTCCATAGACGAGCGCGTGGTGAACGACGTGGCCGCCAAGGACCGTGACATCGCGATGGTGTTCCAGTCGTACGCCCTCTATCCCCACATGAAGGTACGCGACAACCTCGCCTTCGGACTGCGGCGCCGCGGCGTCGACAGGGTCGAGATCGAGCGGCGGGTGTCGCGCACGGCTGCCATGCTCGGACTCTCCACGCTGCTCGATCGCAAGCCCTTCGCCCTCTCCGGCGGCCAGCGCCAGCGCGTCGCGCTGGGGCGCGCCATCGTGCGCGAGCCCAAGGTGTTCCTCTTCGACGAGCCGCTGTCCAACCTCGACACGGCGCTTCGCGCCAGCACGCGCAACGAGCTGATCCGCCAGCACCAGGCTCTCGCCGCCACGATGATCTACGTGACGCACGACCAGGTCGAGGCGATGACGATGGGCCAGCGCATCTGCATCATCGACCAGGGCAAGGTCGTGCAGGTGGGCCCGCCGCTGGCGGTGTACCGCGACCCCGCGAACACCTTCGTCGCGAGCTTCCTCGGCAACCCGCCCATGAACCTGCTCGCTGCCGAGCTGGTCCGCGACGGCGGCGGTCTCGCCGTCCGGTTGGGCGACGTGAGCCTGCCCATGGTGGCCCTGGCGAGCGCGGGCCTCGAAGCCTTCGTCGGCAAGCCGGTCACCTTCGGCATCCGTCCCGAGGACATCTACCTCGCGGGCGAGATGCCCCAGGACCGCCGGCAGGTGGCGAAGGTCCAGGCGACCGTCTCCGTCGTCGAGTCGCTCGGCGCCGAGACGATTCTCATGCTCGCGAGGGAGGGCGAGCGGCGACTCGAGTTCGCGGCCCGCGTGGGTCGCGATGCCGCGCCACGGCCCGGAGGGCGCCTCGAACTGCTCCTGGACCTGGCCGCCGTCCACCTCTTTGATCCCGCCACGGGAAATGCCGTGGGCTCCCGCATCACTGCCTGACGGCCGAAAGGAACCAATGACCAAACCGATCCCCGGCGCCCATCCCAACCCGAGCAAGCCACGCCTGGCAGCCCCACCCCGTTCTTGCGATTCGCACATGCACATCTTCGGGCCGAAATCGCGCTACCCCTACGACCCGGGGCGCAACTACACGCCCCCCGATGCATTGCTGCCCACTTACCTTGCGCTGGTCGAGAAGCTGGGCATCGAGCGCGCCGTCTTCATCCAGCCGAGCGTCTACGGCACCGACAACTCCTGTCACTTCGATGCGATGCAGGCGATGGGATTGCATCGCGCGCGCGGCGTCGCGGTGATCCCCCCGGAGATCGACAGCCGCGAGTTGCTGCGCCTCCACGACGGCGGCTTCCGCGGCGCGCGATTCAACGTCGTGCACACCGGCGGCAGCACGCCGCTCGACCGACTGGAGGCGCTAGGCCGTCGCGTCGCCGAGGTCGGTTGGCACATCCAGGTGTTCATGCGCGGCACCCGGCTGCCCGAGATTGCGGACAAGCTCATGGCGCTCCCCGGTGACTTCGTGATCGACCACCTTGGCAACATGGACTACCACCAAGGCATCGACCAGGAGGGCTTCGTGGTCCTGCGGCGCCTGCTCGCCTCGGGCAAGTGCTGGGTGAAGCTCTCGGGCGCCTACCGGTTCGACCTCGACGGGCCACCGTATGGCAAGGCGATTCCCTTCGCGCGCGCCCTGGTGGAAACCAACCCCGAGCGGCTGGTGTGGGCCACCGACTGGCCCCACCCCGACATCCCGAGCCCGGACCCGGCCCGCAATGGCCCCATGCCCGACGACGCGATCCTCCTCGACGCCCTGCTCGACTGGGTGCCCGACGAGCGCACGCGACAGCGCATCCTCGTGGACAACCCGCAGAAACTCTACGGATTCTGAACGGCGGGATTCCCTCGAGCCCTTCGGCACGCAGGGCCGGTCTACTTGCGCCAGAACGCGCGCGTGAAGATCACCAGCACCGACATGATTTCCAGGCGCCCGAGCAGCATGGCGAAGACGCAGATCCACTTCTGCAGGTCGGTGAGGGTCGAGTAATTCCCCGAGGGGCCGATAGACCCCAGTCCCGGCCCGAGGTTGTTGATGCAGGCGGTGGCGGCGCTCAGCGCATGGTTCAGATCCATGCCGGTGGCGAGGAGGGCGAACGTCACCATGATGATCGACATCATGTAGAGGAACAGGAACCCGAGCACCGCCAGCACCACCTTGCTGGTGACCGGCACCGTGCCCAGCTTCACCAGCTCCGCGGCGTAGGGGTGCAGCAGCTTGTGCAGCTCGCGCGCCGCCTGCTTCACGAGGATCAACGCCCGCACCATCTTGATGCCGCTGCCGGTCGAGCCCGAGCTCGCGGTGATGCAGGACAGGAAGAGCATCACTAGCGGGGCGAACGTCGGCCACTGAGTGTAGTCCGCGCTCGCGAAGCCCGCGCCGAGCGCCACCGAAGCCATGTTGAAGATGCCGTGGCGCAGCGCGGTGGTGATGCTCGGGTACGTCCCGCTCGCGTAGAGGAAGATCGCCATCGCCGCGCATCCCGCGACCACGACCACGAAGATCGCCCGCGCCTCGGCATCGAGCAGGTAGAAGCGCAGCGAGCGCGCGCGCCAGGCGGTGAAGTGGGTGGCGAAATTGATCGCGCCCACGAGCATGAAGACCACGATCACCGCCTCGATCGCCGGGGAGTCGAACGCGGCGATGCCGGCGTCGCGCGTGGAGAACCCGCCCAGCGAGACGGTGGAGAACGAGTGGCAGATGGCGTCGAACCAGTCCATCCCGGCCACCCGCAGCGACAGCATGCAGGCGAGCGTAAGGCTCACGTAGACGAGATAGAGCGCCTTGGCGGTGTCGGCGATGCGCGCCGTGAGGCGGGACTCCTTCATCGGCCCGGGCATTTCGGCGCGGTAGAGCTGCATGCCGCCCACGCCCAGGAGGGGCAGGATCGCCACCGCGAGCACGATGATCCCCAGCCCGCCCAGCCATTGCAGCAGGTGGCGCCACAGGTTGATCGACTGCGGCGCGTATTGGAGGCCGCTCAGCACGGTGGCCCCGGTCGTCGTCATCGCCGACATCGTTTCGAAGAACGCATCGGTGAACGACAGCTCGGTGTACGCGATCATGAAAGGCAGCGCCGCGATCATCCCCATGATGGTCCACGACAGCGTCACCAGCAGGAAGCCGTCGCGGATCTTGAGCTCGCGGTAGTGCGCGCGCGTGCCGATCATCAGCATCATGCCGATCACCAGAGTGAGCAGCATCGAGATGAGGAAGTCCACGGCGATGCCGTCGCCGAAGGCGACCGAGCCCGCGATCGGCACCACATAGGCGAAGCTGAACACCATCATCAGCCGGCCGAGGACGTTCGCGACCGGCAGCATCAGACGTAGCCCACGCCCACCTGGAAGAGCTTCTCGACCTGCGGGATGAGGCGCTTGGCCACCAGGAAGACGATCACGTGGTCGTCGGGCTCGATGACGGTGTCGGGCCGGGGGATGATCACTTTGCGCGGACCCGGCGGCGGCGCTCCATGGGGCCGCCCCGAGGGCGGCGCGCCCGCCTCGCGCACGATGCAGGCGATGTGGGCGCCCTCGATCACCGGCAGCTCGCGGATACGCCGCCCCACGACCTTCGAGGACCTGGGATCCCCGTGGGCCACCAGCTCGATCGCCTCGGCCGCGCCGCGGCGGCAGGAGTGCACCGCGGCCACGTCCCCGCGTCGCACCCGCGCGAGCAGGCTGCCGATCGAGATGAGAGCGGGCGACAGCGCCACGTCGATCGCGCCCGCCTGCAGCAGGTCCACGTACGCGCGGCGGTTGATGAGCGCCATCACCCGCGTGGCGCCCATCCGCTTGGCGAGCAGCGATGACATGATGTTGTTCTCGTCGTCGTTGGTGAGCGCGAGGAAGACGTCCATGTCGTCGATGTTCTCGCTCTCCAGCAGCTTCTCGTCGGTGGAGTCCCCGCGCAGCACCAGGCTCTTGGCGAGGTTCTCCGCCAGCCATTCGCTGCGCGGCTGGTTGGCCTCGACAACCTTCACCTGGTAATGCTTCTCCAGCGCTCGCGCGACCCGGTAGCCGATGTTGCCGCCGCCGGCGATCATCACGCGCTTCACCGGCTTGTCCATGCGCCGCAGCTCGCGCATCACCTCGCGGATGTCGTCGGTGGCCGCGAGGAAGAACACCTCGTCGCCCGACTGGATCACGGTGTCGCCGGTCGGCGTGACCGGAGAGTCCTTGCGATAGATCGCCGCGATGCGCGCGTCCACCTTCGGCAGGTGCTTGCGGATGTGGGACAGGGGATTGCCGACCATCGGCCCGCCCTCGAAGGCGCGCACCGCCACCATGCTCACCAGCCCGCCGGCGAACTCGATCACCTGCAGGGCCTCGGGGAATTCCACCAGCTTCGCGATGTAGTGGGTGACTTCCTGCTCGGGCGAGATGGCGAAGTCGACCGCGAAGTTGTTCTCGTCCAGCAGCTGCGGATGCTCGAGCAGGTCGGTGGAGCGCAGGCGCGCGATCCGCGTCGGGATGTTGAAGATCGTCTTCGCGATGCGGCAGGCGCAGAGGTTGGTCTGGTCCGACTGGGTGACCGCGATCAGCAGGTCCGCGTCCTCGGCGCCGGCGGCGCGCAGCGTCGTCGGGCTCGCGGCGTTGCCGGTCACCGTGCGCAGGTCGAGCCGCTCCTGTAGCACCGCCAGGCGCGTCGGGTCGGTGTCCACCACGGTGATATCGTTGGGCTCGGAGACCAGGTTCTCGGCCGCGGACGATCCGACCTGCCCGGCACCCAGGATGATGATTTTCATGCCAAATGATGACACGGGGAAAAACTGGCTGCGGCACCGGTGCTGGCGGCGCTCCTCGTGCCGCAGGTCCACCATCCGGACTATCATGGAAGCAACGAGCCGTCGGACCTGACACGATGCGCCTCTCCCTTCGTTTCATCGTTCCGCTCACCCTCGCGCTGAGCCTGATCGCCTACTTCGTCGCGCCGCTGGTCGACGACCTCACGCTCAAGTGGTTCGTAAGGGACCTCGACATCCGGACCAAGCTCATCGCGACGGCGCTGCAAGAGCCCCTCGGCGAGGTGATGGCCGGCGAGATGAAGGACAAGGTGCGCATGCAGCGCCTCGAGTCGTCCCTCAACCGCATCCTCCAGGACGAGCGGCTGTTTGCGATCGGCTTCTGCGATACGCGGGGCCGCCACATCTACAAGACGGTCACGATGCCCGCCGACATCACCTGCCGCCCGCCGGACTCCTCTCTGGAGGAAGGCGGCCGAGTCCACCGCTTCTCGGGCGGCGCGCTGCACGTCGCGACCAGTCCGTTGGTGATCGACGGCGTGCGCAAGGGCGAGTTGGTCATCGCGCACGACATGAGCTTCATCGAAAGGCGCAGCGCCGACACGAAGAAGTACATCGTCTACCTCTTCGCCGCCATCGGTGCGGTCATCGCGCTCATTACCGTGGTGATCGCGGAGCTGTCGTGGCGGGGGTGGATGGCCGGGATCACGGCGCTCATCCGCGGGCAATCCCTGGCGCTGTCGCCCCAGCCGGCCGTGAAGGAGCTCAAGCCCATCGCACGCGACCTCGCGGCGCTGGTGCGCGACCTCGAGACCGAGCGGCGCATGCGCGACGAGTCGCAGATGAGCTGGGTGCCGGAGACGCTGCGCCAGATCCTGCGAAACGACCTCAAGGGCGACGAGATCCTCATCGTCTCGAATCGCGAGCCCTATGTCCATGTGAGGCAGGGCGGTCGCATCGAGGCGCTGCGCCCCGCGAGCGGGCTCGTCACCGCGCTCGAGCCCGTGATGCGCGCCTGCTCGGGGACCTGGATCGCGCACGGCGCCGGAAACGCCGACCGCGAGGTCGTCGACGCCAACGACCACGTGATGGCCCCTCCCGACAATCCCTCCTACCGCATCCGCCGGGTCTGGCTCACGAAGGAGGAGGAGGCTGGCTACTACTACGGCTTCGCCAACGAGGGGCTGTGGCCCATTTGCCATATCGCCCACACGCGCCCGGTGTTTCGCGCGTCTGACTGGGAACACTACCGCACCGTCAACCGGCGCTTCGCCGACACCGTCGTCGCGGAGTCGCGTACGCGCGACCCGATCGTCCTGGTCCAGGACTACCACTTCGCCCTCCTGCCGCGAATGATTCGCGAGCGCCTGCCGCAGGCGACGATCATCACCTTCTGGCACATCCCGTGGCCCAACCCAGAGGCCTTCGGCATCTGCCCGTGGCGCGCCGAGCTCCTCGATGGGATGCTGGGCTCGTCGATCCTCGGCTTCCACACGCAGTTCCACTGCAACAACTTCTTCGATACGGTCGACCGCTACCTCGAGGCGCGCGTGGACCGCGAGACCTCCACGATCTCCTACGGCGGCGAGCCCACCGAGATCCACCGCTATCCGATCTCGATCGAATGGCCGCTGCACGAGCTCGCCGCGCTGCCGCCCGTGGCCGAATGCCGCCGCGCCATCGTCGAGGAGCTGGGCCTGCCGCAGGGGGTTCGCATCGGGATCGGCGTCGATCGCCTCGACTACACCAAGGGGATCCTCGAGCGCTTTGCGGCCGTCGAGCGCTTCCTCGAACTCGAGCCACAGTGGGTCGGCAAGCTCTGCTTCGTGCAGATCGCCGCGCCGAGCCGCTCGATCATCGAGGAGTACCAGTCGCTCGAGGCGCGCGTGCGCGCGGCCGCGCTGCGCATCAACGAGCGTTTCGCCGCGCCGGGCTGCCCGGCCATCATCCTGCGGATCGAGCACCACGACGCCGCCCGCGTCTATGCTTTCTACCGGGCCGCGGACTTCTGCTTCGTGTCGAGCCTGCACGACGGCATGAACCTCGTGGCCAAGGAGTACGTAGCCACGCGCGACGACGAGCGCGGCGTGCTGGTGCTCTCGCAGTTCGCCGGCGCGGCCCGCGAGCTGCCCGAGGCCCTCATCGTCAATCCCTACGATACCGAGCAGTGCGCTGCGGCCGTCGGTGCGGCGCTCTCGATGCCGCCGGACGAACAGCGCGCGAGGATGCGCAGCATGCGTGGACTGCTGCAGGAGTTCAACGTCTATCGCTGGGCGGGGCGCATGCTGCTCGATGCCGCGCGAATGCGAAACCGGCGCGGCCTCTCGACGACTACGGCCCGCACTGCGGGAACCCCAGGCAAACTGCTCGCGCTGCGCACCGAGCGGCGGCCGCAGCGGTGAGCACGCCGCCGAAGGCGCGCGCGCAGGCCGCCGCGCCGTCACGCGTCCCGGCGCTTCCCGCGCACGCCGCCGTTTTCCTCGACATCGACGGCACCCTGGTCGGCCACGAGGAGCGTCCCTGCGACGTTCGCATCGACGTGGAACTTAGCGTGCTCCTCGAGAATGTCGCGCGAGCCTCGTCGGGGGCGCTCGCGTTGATCAGCGGCCGGTCGATCGCCGACATCGACGCGCTCTTCGCCCCGGCGCGCTTCGCCCTCGCCGGTCAGCACGGCGCGGAGCGGCGCTCGGCCGACGGCGTGCTCCACCTCCACCAGCCGCTCGCTTCATGCCTCGGCCGCTGCGGGAAGGAGCTGCGCCGTTTCGTCGCCGCACGGCCGGGCCTGCTGCTCGAGGAGAAGGGCGCCAGCCTCGCCCTGCATTTCCGTGGCGACCCGAGCCTTGGCAGCGCGGTCGAGCGGGAGGCGCGGCGCGTGATGGGGCTGTTCGGCGGTGACTTCGAGCTGCTGGCGGGAAAGTACGTCTTCGAGTTGAAGCAGAGCGGCAGGGACAAGCGGATGGCCATCGCGGAATTCATGGAGGAACATCCCTTCCGCGGGCGCGTGCCGGTTTTCGTCGGCGACGACCTGACCGATGAAATCGGGTTCGATCTCGTGAATCGCACCGGCGGCTGCTCGGTGAAGGTAGGACCGGGAGCGACGTGCGCGCCCTGGCGGCTGGCCGACGAGCGGGCCGTTCGAGCCTGGCTCGCCTCGGCGGCGGCGCTTGCATTGGGACCTGATGGGCAGGATGCACGACGAGCAGGCGCAGATGAATGAGCAGCACGACTCGGACCAACGCGACAACGCGGCGCTCAGCAAGAACTTCCGCAACATGTGTGGGTCTCAGACCCGGGCCGGAGGCCCTTCCAGTCGAGCGCAGGAGTCGCCCGCGATGCCGCCGAGTGCGTCCACGGCGCGCCGCATCTCCTCGCGCAGCTTCGCGCGGTCGTGCTCGACCGTGACCTCGCGGTGCGCATGCTCGGCGAAGAGTTCAAGGTGGTGCGCGAGGCGCGCGCACCGGCCCGGATCGAGCGTGCGGCTCGCGGTCGCCGCGATCGCGCGGATCAGGTGCGCGATGGCGATGCCGTCGCGCGAGAGGTTGCCGCGGACCTGGTCGAAGGCGCCGTCGAGGAAGTCCTCGAAGCGCGGCCCGCGCGTGGCCAGGCGCACGCGGCCGTCCTTGGAGCGCATGTGGGTGGGCATGTCGCGCGGAGCGAGGCGCGCGATCACCGCCCCGAGGTGGTCGATGCACATCACCGCGGTGGTGGTGTCGTTGATGCCCGGCGAAAGCGCCTTGAGCGCGATGTCGACGAGCTGGCGGATGCCGAACCCGAGCTCCTGGTCGATGGTTCGGAACTCGCGCACGGTGATCGCGGCGCGGAACGCCCGCAGCTGCCTTTCCTCCAGCGGCTTGGCCGCCCTCACCGTCATCAGCGGGGTCGATTCGGCGACGAAGTCGCCGGCCAGCACTTCGAGGCTCACGGTGGCTTCGAGCTCCTGGGCGAGCGCGAGGATCGCTCCGGTCTCCACGCCCTGGACGTAGCCCATCGAGTCGGACTCGACGATCGAACGTGCCCCGCCCTGCACCGCCCCCGCATCGCGCGCGGCGTCGCCGCCGGCTCCCTGCGGCGCCGGATACACGCGATCCATCGCCTTGAAGGTCTCGACGGTGATGCGTGCGATGATCGTCGAGGCCTGGATCGAGGTCGCGATGTGGTGGATGAAGAACACCAGCACGCCGATGCCGCCCAAGGCGAGCAGCAGGCCCGCGAACACCGCGAGCGACGGCACGAAGGTGGTCTCGTCGCCGCCGCGGATCGTGCGCAGCACCACCAGGCAGTAGCTGAAGATTCCGACGAACGAGCCCAGCACCAGCTGGTTGCGCCGGTCGCGCATGAAGTTGCGCAGGATGCGCGAGGTGTATTGCCCCGACGCGGTCACGAGCGCGGCGATGGTGAGCGAGAAGGTGACGCCCGCCACGGTGATCATCGAGCCGGCGATGGTGGAGAGCATGCCGCGCGAGCCGGCCGCGCCGGCGCCGAAGAGCAGCGGGTACGCCTCCGCCCACTGGAAGCGGTAGCGCTGGTCGGCCTCGACCAGCACGACCGCCAGCACGATCGAGCCGCCGACCATCATCGTGGGCACGAACCAGAGGCTCGAGCGGATCGATACCCATACCGAGCTGATACCTTTCATCGGGGGACCGCGCTCATCGCGAGGAGCCACGGGTTGTGGATCACCCATTTCAGGCTCACTCGATACCCGAGCTCGAAGACCAGGATCCCGATGCCCAGATCGACGAGGATGGGAATCCCCGATGCCTCGGCCGGCGAGATCGAGTCGAGCACTTGCGTTGCGGCCCCAGCGCGAGACCGGCGGCCAGATACCCGATCATCGAAGCCAGGCAACAAATCGCGCAAGAAAGTGTCCTCCGGCGACGTGGCAGCATGCGGCTGGAGCGCCATTCGTCTACAATTTCGAGAGCGAAGAGCCCGGATACAGCCACATTCTGCGGAGGTTACCATGCAGGCGCGGACCATCTTGTTGCTGCTCGTCTTCGGCGCACTCGGGGTTTTCGCGGCCCTCAATTGGGCCGCCTTCATGACGCCCACCTCGCTTTCGCTAGTCTTTGCAAGCGTGAAGGCGCCGCTCGGATTGATCCTGCTGGGCGTGATCGCGGTTCTGAGCGCGCTGTTCCTGGCCTTTGCGGCCTACCTGCAGGCGGCGGCGCTTCTGGACGCCCGGCGCCACGCGCGCGCGATCGAGGCACAACGCCAGCTTGCCGACAGCGCGGAGGCATCTCGCTTCACCGAGCTGCAGGCCCAGTTGCGGGCCGAAATGGAGAAGCTCAAGCAACAGCACGACGAAGCACTGGGGAAGATCCTCGCCAGGATCGACAGTATTGATCGCGATTTCCGCGGCGCGCTCGAGCGCACGGAGAGCGCGATCGCGGCCTACGTCGGGGAGCTCGACGACAGCATCGGGCGCGGCAGCCCTGCTGCGCCCAAGTAGGGCCGAGTGCGCGAGCCGGGGATTCCCGACGACGTTCGCCGCTTCGTTCTGACGAGCGTTCCGTCGGTGCCGTTCATGGAGGCAATGCTCGTCTTCAGGGCGCGGCACGGGGAGCGGCTCACGACGAGGAACATCGGAGAGTGGCTGTATATGAGCGAGGAGGCCGCCGCAGGCTTCGTGGCCCAGCTCGTCGCGTCACGCATCATTCGGCCCGCCGAAACGGATCGTGCCTCCCACCGCTTCGCGCCCGAGAGCGACGAGCTCGCCGAAATGCTCGACCGCGTGGCAAGCTGCTACTCGAGCAATCTCATCGAAATGACCGACCTGATCCACGCCAAGACCGAGCGCAAGGCGCGGCATTTCGCCGACGCGTTCCGGCTGCGAAAGGACCCGTGAAATGGCACCGACGATCTATCTGCTGTGCGCGCTCACCAGCCTCGCCGCCGCCGTCCTGCTGCTGCGCGCCTACCTGCGCACGAGGTTTCGCCTGCTCCTGTGGAGCGGGCTGTGCTTCGTCGGGCTCACCGCGAACAACACCCTGCTGGTGCTCGACCGCCTGGTGTTCGCCACGATCGACCTTTCGACGCCGCGACTCGCCACGGCCTTCCTGGCGATGCTGCTTCTCCTCGTAGGACTCATCTGGGAAGGCGACTGACCGACCAATGAACGAGATTCTCGTCGGCGGGATCGCAACCGCCTCGCTGGTCGCGGCGCTCTTCTTCTTTCGCTTCTGGCGCGCGACCCGTGATCGCTTCTTCATGTACTTCGCGCTGTCCTTCGCGCTGGAGGGCGTCAATCGCCTCGCGCTCTACCTGACCGTGGGGCCCAACGAGGATGCGCCGGCCTATTACCTGGTGCGCCTGCTCGCCTATGGTCTCATCCTCGCCGCCATCATCGACAAGAACCGCGACCGCAAGCCGTCCTCGGGCGACGGCCCTGGCTGACCGCGGTCCTCGCAGCCATCACGGGGCTCGCGCAGCGCCCCCGCGCGCCGGGCTCCGACGATCGCCAGCCATTCTTTGTCTTAAGGCTTGCAACCCCGTATCGGGGCACGAACGGCCTTGGTACCATGGCCTCGCCATCTTCCACGGAGAGCCGCCATGAGCAAGAACCGCCGTTCGTTCCTCGGTGCCGGTGTCGCTGCCGGCGCTGCCGCCTCCACTCTCGGGTTCCCGATGATCGCGCGGGCGCAGCAGGCGGTCACCTGGAAGATGACCAGCGCCTACGGCAAGGGCTCGCCCTTCTACATGGAGGGGCCGGGCAGCGCCACCGACCTCGCCAAGCGCATCGAGGCGATGTCCAACGGGCGCCTGAAGATCCAGGTGTACGGCGCGGGCGAGCTCATCCCGGCGCTAGAGGGCTTCGACGCGGTGCGTTCCGGCACCGTCGAGATGAACCACGCCAACAGCTACTTCTGGACCGGCAAGACGTTCGCGGCCCAGTACTTCACCGCCGTGCCCTTCGGCCTGAATTTCCAGGGCATGAACGGCTGGCTCTACGACGGCGGCGGCCAGGCGCTGTGGAACGAGGTGTACGCGCCCTTCGGGATGATCGCCTTTCCGTGCGGCAACACCGGCGTGCAGATGACCGGCTGGTTCAAGAAGGAGATCAAGTCGGTGGCCGACTTCAAGGGCCTGAAGATGCGCATCCCGGGCCTCGCGGGCAAGGTGTACGCCTCGCTCGGCGTCGATGTGAAGCTGCTGCCCGGCGGCGAGATCTTTCCGGCGCTCGAGCGCGGCGTGATCGACGCCGCCGAGTTCGTCGGCCCCTACCAGGACCGGCGCCTCGGGCTGCAGAAGGCGGCCAAGAACTACTACACCACCGGCTGGCACGAGACCGCCACCGTCTCGGAGCTGCTGATCAACAAGGCCGCGTGGGAGAAGCTGCCCAAGGATCTGCAGGCGATCGTCGAGAACGCGTGCGCCGCCTGCAACGTGATCAGCGAGGCCTGGTGCCAGCGCACCAACGCCGAGGCGATGGAGGACCTGGTCAAGAACCAGGGCGTGATCGCGCGCCCACTCCCCGACGACGTCGTCAACGCGCTGCGCGAGGCCACCACGAAGGTGCTCGCCGAGGGCATCAAGGACCCGCTCACCAAGAAGGTGCACGACTCGTACATGGCCTACCTCGCGAAGTACAAGGCCTGGTCGGCCTACAGCGAGAAGGTCTACCACGACAAGATCGCCATCTAGCGTGATCGCGGCGATCGAGCGGCTCGTCGACGGGTTCGGGCGGGCCGCCTCCTGGCTCGCCCTCGCGATCGTGGTCCTCATGGCCACGAACGTGGTGCTCCGGTACCTGTTCAGCTACGGCTCGGTGTGGTCCCAGGAGCTCGAGTGGCACCTGCTCGCCCCGCTGATCCTGTTCGCCATCGCCTACGCGATGCTCAAGGGCGAGCACGTGCGCGTCGATGTCGCCTACACCCACTTCTCCGAGCGCAACAAGCAGCTGGTCAACGCCGTCTCGGCGGTGCTGTGCCTCGCGATCTCGGTGCTGATCGTGTGGTTCTCGGTCAAGTACGTGCAGCAGGCCTACGTGATCGACGAGAAATCGGCCGATCCCGGCGGCCTCACCCACCGCTGGGTGCTCAAGGCGCTCATCCCCGCGGGGTTCGTGCTGCTCGCGCTGCAAAGCGTGGCCGAGCTCGTGAAGAGCGTGGATCGCTTCCGCAAGGCCCCTCGATGACCGGCGTCGAATGGCTGTGCATCGCCATGCTGGTGTCGTTCTTCTTGCTGCTGATCTCGGGCGTGCCGGTGGCGCTCACCCTGGGAACGGTGGGCTTCGTCTTCGGCATCCTCGGCTTCGGCACCGGGCTCTTCAACCTGCTGCCGGCGCGCATCTACGGCGTGGTGGCCAACTACCAGTGGCTCGCGATCCCGCTGTTCGTCTTCATGGGCGTGATGCTGGAGAAGTCGCGCCTCGCCGATGACCTGCTCGACGTGGTCGGGCACCTCGCCGGCGGGCTGCGCGGCGGCATGGCGCTCGGCATCATCGGCGTGGGCGTTCTCATGGGTGCCACCACCGGCATTGTCGGCGCCACGGTCATCACCCTGGGACTGCTCACGCTGCCCACGCTGCTCAAGCGCGGCTACGACCCGGGCATCGCGTGCGGGGCGATCTGCGCTTCGGGCACCCTCGGGCAGATCATCCCGCCGTCGCTGATCCTGATCCTGCTCTCGGACATCCTGCAGCTCTCGGTCGGCACGCTGTTCGCCGCCGCGGTGATGCCCGGAATGCTGCTCGCCGCGCTCTACTGCGTCTACATCGTGATCGTCGGCATGGTGTGGCCGAACAAGGTGCCGCCGATCCCGCGCGCCGAGCGCGACGCGGTGTCGCGCCGCCAGCTTTGGGTGCGCTTCTTCAAGGTGGTGGTCCCGCCGGTGATGCTGGTGTTCGCCGTGCTCGGCTCGATCATCGCGGGCATCGCGGCGCCGACCGAGGCGGCCTCCATGGGCGCGCTCGGCTCGATCCTGGTGACCGCCTTCGCCGGGCGCATGAGCTGGAAGGTGCTGCGCGAGACCTGCCAGTCGACCACCAAGATCACCGCGATGATGATGTTCATCCTCATCTGCGCGCAGGTTTTCACGCTCGCCTTCCGCGGCCTGCGCGGCGAGGACCTGATCCAGGCGCTGTTCGACTTCCTGCCCGGCGGCGTGGCGGCCGACATCTGGTTCCTGATGCTGCTGATCTTCGTCCTCGGCTTCTTCATCGAGTGGATCGAGATCAGCTACATCGCGGTGCCGCTGTTCCTGCCGGTGTTCGTCGCGCAGAACGTGGACCTCGTGTGGCTCGCGATGCTGATCTGCGTGAACCTGCAGACCTCGTTCCTCACCCCGCCCTTCGGCTGGGCGTTGTTCTTCCTGCGCGGCGTGGCGCCGCCGCAGGTGACCACGCGCCACATGTACCTGGGCGTGCTGCCGTTCATCGCGATGCAGGTGCTCGCCGTGGTGATCCTGTTCTTCTTCCCGCAGATCGCGCTGTGGCTGCCGAAGGCCATCGGCTGGTAGGCGGCATCGCGGTAGCGCCCCATCGTCTCGCCGCCGCGTCGGCGCGTGCGGTGCTGCAGGACGGCGGCGACGCGATCGAGGCGATGGTCGCCGCCGCGGCCTGCATCGCCGTCGTCTACCCGCACATGAACGGCATCGGCGGCGACGCGTTCTGGCTGGTGCACGAGCGGGGAAGTTCGCCGCGGGCGATCGACGCGTGCGGGCCGGCGCCCGCGACGCTCGACCGCCATTTCTACCTCGACCGGGGGCTCGAGGCGATCCCGGTGCGCGGGCCGCTCGCCGCCAATACCGTCGCCGGCACGATCGGCGGCTGGGACCTCGCGCTGCAACTGAGCCGCGAGCGCTGGGGCGGGCGCCTGCCCCTCGCGCGCCTGCTCGCCGATGCGATCGGCTACGCCGAGCGCGGCGTGCCGGTCACCCGCAGCCAGCAGGCGAGCAC
>JALYSB010000041.1 GCA_030855025.1 Pseudomonadota bacterium | reverse complement strand
GGAGTCGGCTCCCGCCGCCAGCGGAAATCGTGGTCTGTCCCCGGTTTTACTTCCACGCTGCGGCGAATTGCTTCCAGTGGGGTGATTGCTGCTCGGCGAGCCAGGCGCGGAAGAGCGCTAGCTCCTGGTTGTAGGCCGCGGGATCGAGAAGACCGCGGGTGAGCTGGAAGCGCTGAAAGACGAGATAGGTATTGGCAACGTCGGTCTCGCAGTAGTCGCGGATCGCCGCGATCTCCCCGCGCTTCCACGCGCCGTACACCTGGGAGCCGTCCATGCCGAGCTTGCCGGGCAAACCGCAGAGTTGGGCGATGTCGTCCAGCGGGGCCCAGGCGCGGTTCTGGTAGCCCGCGAGGACGTCCATGAGATCGGTATGGCGCGCGTGGAACCGGCTGAGGTAGTTGTTCCACTTGAAGTCCTTGTTGCTGTCGCCAGTATCCCAGTAGCAGCAGCCGGCAATCCCGTGGAACAACGCGCGATAATGCAGTACCGGCAGGTCGAATCCGCTCCCGTTCCACGACACGAGCTGTGGCGTGTACTTCTCGATGCCATCGAAAAAGCGCTGCACGATCTCGCGCTCGCCGTCCTGCGTGGCACCCAGGGACCAGACGCGCACCCCGTCGTTGCTGCGCAGCGCGCACGAGATCGCAACCACGCGCTGCAAATGCGGGGGCAGGAAGTCGTTGCCGGTGGCCTGGCGACGGCGCTGCGAGGCGAGGTCCACCACGGCCTCGTCGCTCACGTCGGCTCCGAGTTCCCACACGCGCCTCAACCCCTCGACGTCGGGGATCGTCTCGATGTCGAACACCAGGAGCGGGGTCACGCTCTCGCGCTCACGTCGGGAACACTCCCGTGGAGAGGTAGCGGTCGCCGCGATCGCACACGATGTGGACGATCACAGCGTCCTTTACCTCCGCGGACACGCGCAGCGCCGCCGCGAGCCCGCCGCCGGATGAGATGCCCGCGAAGATGCCTTCCTCGCGCGCCAAGCGCCGCGTGCAGTCCTCGCTCTCCTCCTGAGAGACCTCGATGACTCGGTCCACGCGCGCGCGCTCGAAGATCTTCGGCAGGTACGCCTCGGGCCACTTGCGGATGCCCGGCACCGACGCGCCGGCGCGTGGCTGCACGCCGATCACCTGGATTGCGGGATTCTTCTCCTTGAAGAAGCGCGAGCAGCCCATGATGGTGCCGGTGGTGCCCATGGTCGCGACGAAGTGCGTCACCTTCCCGCCCGTGTCACGCCAGATTTCGGGCGCGGTGCCGACGTAATGCGCGAGCGGATTGTCGGGATTGGCGAATTGGTCGAGGATCACGCCCTCGCCGGCGTCGCGCATGCGCTCCGCGGTATCGCGGGCGAGCTCCATGCCGCCCTTCTCCGGAGTCAGGACGAAGCGCGCGCCGAACGCGGCCATGGTCTGGCGACGCTCGATCGACAGGTGCTCGGGCATGACCAGGACCATGCGATAGCCGCGCATCGCCGCCGCCATCGCGAGCGCGATGCCGGTATTGCCGCTCGTGGCCTCGATGAGGGTGTCGCCGGGACGGATCTCGCCGCGGCGCTCGGCGCCCATCACCATCGACAGCGCCGGGCGGTCCTTGACCGAGCCCGCCGGGTTGTTGCCCTCGAGCTTGGCGAGCAGCGCATTGGTCGTCTTTCCGGGGATGCGCTGCAGCCGGACGAGGGGGGTGTTGCCGACGAAGTGTTCGAGTGTCAGGTCCATGGGCGTAAACAAAAGCCCCGCGCGCGGCGGGGCTTCCTTGACGGCGAAGATGAAGCTTACTTCTTCTTTTCCTCTTCCTTCTTGGCGTCCTTCTTCATGTCGGCGTCGGCCTTGGCTTTCGCCTTCTTCTCGTCGGCCTTGGCGTCCTTCATGTCGGCCTTGGCGCCGGCATCGGCGCGCGCCTTCTTCGCGTCGGCGTCGGCTTTGGCTTTCGCCTTCTTTTCGTCGGCGTCGGCTTTGGCTTTCGCCTTCTTCGCGTCAGCGTCAGCCTTGGCTTTCGCCTTCTTCTCCTCAGCGTCGGCTTTCGCCTTGGCTTTCTTCTCCTCGGCGCTGGTCATGGCGCTGGACTTCTTGTCGTCGGCCTTCGCCTTCTTGTCGTCGACCTTGGCCTTGGCATCGGCCTTCTTGTCGTCGGCTTTCATCTTGGCATCGGCTTTCGGAGCGGGCGCGGGCTTCGTGTCGGCCTTGGGCAGCGCGGCAGGCGGCGGATCGGCGGGCCTGGGCATCGTCGACGTCCCGGTCAACGCGATGTCCCTGCGGATTTTCTCGAACGTCGCCTCGCCGATACCCTCGACGTTCTTGAGTTCATCGAGCCGCTTGAACGACCCGTTCTTCTTGCGATAGTCGATGATGGCCTGCGCCTTCACCGGGCCGATCCCGTCGAGGGCCTCGAGCATTTCTTTGGTGCCGGAATTGATGTTGACCGCGGCGAGCGAGAGGCCGACATAGGCCAGCAGCGCCGCGAACAGCAATGCGATTCGTTTCATGTTTCTCCCCTTTTGTGCGTGTGGTTGTTCGTTGGGTACTGCGCGGCAATTTCGCAAGCCCTTCCCTGGCTCTCGAAACGCCTTTGATTATACGGGGTTTTTGGGCGGGCGCGGGACTTCGAGGCGGGCATCATCGAAGCAAGCGCGGCCGGTTCCGTTCAGGGTCGCACCGACCGTCACCGACTCGGCGTCCGGCGGAACCTCGAACTCGATGGCATGGGATTCCCATTGCGCGGAACCCTTCACCGTTTTCGATGCGTTTGCGGGCGTGCCGGGCCGCGAACCTGTGCCCAAGGGCCAGCGCCTGCGCCCGCGACGTCCACCAGGCGCAGTGCGACCGAGAAGCGCAGCCGTGCGCCACGCAGCGATTTCTCAAAGCTCGCCTGGGTCACCGTCTCCCGGCGCGGTGCACGCGGACACGGCAAGAACCACGGCGATCCCCTTCCCTATCCCCAGCTTCATCGAACCCCCTCGGTCTTCAAGCGATGCTCGACGTAGCGCCCGACTCCCTCCGACACGGTGAGGAAGGGATCGCGATATCCGGCCGCGCGCAGCTGCGTCATGTCGGCCTCGGTGTAGCTCTGGTACTTGCCGACCAGCCCCGGCGGGATCGCGATGTACTCGATCGTGCCGGCGGCCTTCAGCTCGGAGAGTGTCATTTCAGCCTCGCCGCGCGCGCGCCGCACGGCGTTGATCGTCGCGCACGCCACGTCGTTGAAGGTTTCGGCGCGGCCGGTACCGACGTTGACGACGCCGGAGGATTCCGGATGGTCGAGGAAAAAAAGATTCACCGACACAACGTCGTCCACGGAGACGAAATCGCGCGCCTGCTCTCCGGGAGCGAATCCGTCGCTGCCCTCGAAGAGCCGCACCAGGCCGAGCGACCGGTACTGGTTGAAGAAGTGAAACGCCACCGACGCCATGCGCGACTTGTGAGCCTCACGCGGGCCGTAGACGTTGAAATAGCGGAAGCCGGCGATCTGCGCGGTGGCCGTCGGCAGGCGGCGCCGCACCACCTGGTCAAAGAGGAATTTCGAATACCCGTAGACGTTGAGCGGGGCTTCGTGGCTGCGCGACTCGGTGAACACCCTTCCCGCGCCATAGACGGACGCCGAGGACGCGTAGATGAACGGGATCGCGCGCTCCTGGCACCAGTCGAGGAGGTCCAGCGAATAGCGGTAGTTGTTCTCCATCATGTAGCGCCCATCGGTCTGCATCGTGTCGGAGCAAGCGCCCTGGTGGAGCACCGCATGGAACTCGCCCTCGAGGCCGCCACGCAGCATGTCGATGAAGTCGCGCTTGTCGATGAAGTCGGAGATCTCGAGGTCGGCGAGGTTCGCAACCTTGTCGGCGCGCGAAAGGTTGTCGACCGCGACGATGTCGGTCTCGCCGCGCGCATTCAGCGCCTTCACGAGATTGGAGCCGATAAAGCCGGCCGCCCCCGTCACGATCAATGACATGCGAGTTCCTTCTTCAAGGGCTGGTTGAGAGGCTCGACTCGAGCTCGTCGCGGCGCGCGACCGCCGTTCCGAGTTTTCCGACCACAATGCCGGCAGCGTGGTTCGCAACCCGCATCGCCGCGTGCAGGTCCGAGCCCGCGGCGACCATCAGCGCGAGCACGCCGATCACGGTGTCTCCTGCACCGCTCACGTCGAAGACCTCCTGCGCGCGGGTCGGCTCATGCCAGGTCTCGGTGGCGGTGAAGAGCGACATGCCTTCCTCGCTGCGCGTCACGATCAACCCGTCGAGGTCCAGCTCGGCGCGCAGCTTCTGCGCGCGGCGCTCGAGATCCGCCTCGTCGGTCCAGCGACCCGCGACGTCGCGGAATTCCGAGCGATTCGGCGTGAGCAGGGTTGCGCCCCGGTAGCGCTCGTAGTCGGAGCCCTTGGGGTCGACCAGCACCGGCTTGCCGTGGCGCCGGGCGGTCTCGATCATGCGGCCCACGTGGGCGAGGCCCCCCTTGCCGTAATCCGACAACACCACCGCGTCGGCCTGGTCCACCTGGCGCTCGAACTCATCGAGCTTGGCCGCGAGCGCCTCGTGGCTCGGAGCGCGCTCGAAATCGATGCGCAGGAGCTGCTGCTGCTGCCCGATCACGCGCAGCTTGACCGTGGTCGAGAGCTTCGCGTCGCGGTGCAACGACGCCTGCACGCCCTCGCCCTCGAGGAGGCGCTCGAGCGATGCGCCCGCCTCGTCGTTGCCGACCACCGACAGCAGCGTGGCGCCCCCCTTCAGGGCGGTGATGTTGCGCGCCACGTTCGCAGCACCCCCAGGACGCTCCTCCGTTCGCCGCACCAGAACGACCGGCACCGGCGCTTCGGGCGAGATGCGGTTCACGTCGCCGAACCAATATCGGTCCAGCATGACGTCGCCCACCACTAGCACGCGGGCGCGGGAGAAGTCCGGAAGCCCCGTGACTCTCATCTCAACGGGTGTCGCGCCCGATGGCGTGGTACTCGAGGCCGTGGACGCGAACCACCGCGGGCTCGTAAAGGTTGCGCCCGTCGAAGATCACCGGCGCCTTCAGGGTGCGTTTGAGCTCCGCGAAGTCGGGGCTGCGGAAGGCCTTCCATTCGGTCATGATCACGAGCGCGTCGGCGCCATTCACCGCCTCCATCGCGCTCTCGGCGAAGCTCACGCGCGCGTCGCCGTCGTAGATGTGGCGCGCCTCGGGCATGGCGACCGGATCGTACGCCGTCACGTTGGCGCCGCGCTCCGTAAGGGCCCTGATCACCACACGGCTGGGGGCCTCGCGCATGTCGTTGGTATTGGGCTTGAAGGCGAGGCCCCAAACGGCGAAGCGCTTGCCCTTGAGGTCGCGGCCGAAGCGGCGCTCGACCTTCTCGGCGAGCACGCCCTTCTGGCGCTCGTTGGCCTCCTCGACCGCGCGCACCACCTTGAGGTCGAGGCCGTTCTCCTGCGCCGTGCGCAGCAGCGCCGACACGTCCTTGGGGAAACACGAGCCGCCGAATCCCGCGCCGGGGTAGAGGAAGTGGTAGCCGATGCGCGGGTCGGAGCCAATCCCGACGCGCACATGCTCGATGTCGGCGCCGAGCTTCTCGGCGAGCAGCGCCAGCTCGTTCATGAACGAGATGCGCGTTGCCAGCATCGCGTTGGCCGCGTACTTGGTGAGCTCCGCGGAGCGGATGTCCATCACCTGCAGGCGTTCGTGGTTGCGCTGGAACGGCGCGTACAGCTCGCGCATCGTGGCGATCGCATCGGCATCCTCGGCGCCGATCACGATTCGGTCGGGGCGCATGAAATCCTCCACCGCCGCGCCTTCCTTGAGGAACTCGGGATTGGAAACCATGGCGAACGGGAAAGTCGCGCCGCGTTCCTTGAGCGACTGCGTCACCGCGTCCCGCACCTTGTCGGCCGTGCCCACGGGCACGGTCGACTTGTCGACGATCACACGGGGGCCGTCCATGTGGCGCGCGATGTTGCGCGCCGCACCCAGCACGTACTGCAGGTCGGCGGAACCGTCCTCGCCAGGGGGCGTGCCCACGGCGATCATCTGGAGCTTGGCGTAGCGCGCGCCCTCGGCGGGATCGGTCGTAAAGGCGAGCCGCCCGCTCGCCACGTTGGCGCGAACGACCTCCTTCAGGCCGGGCTCGAAGATGGGGATCTCGCCGCCCTTCAGGCGCGCGATCTTGCGCTCGTCGATGTCGAGGCACAGGACATGGTTGCCCACGTCGGCGAGGCAAGCGCCGGTGACGAGCCCGACGTAACCGGTTCCAATGATGCTGACCTTCATGCGGTGGCACTTTCTCCGAGCAAAACGCGAATGGATTCGAGGGTTGCGGCGGGATCGGGCGAGCCCGTGATGGGACGTCCGATGACGAGGTAATGGGCGCCCAGGCGCACGGCTTCCGGCGGAGTGACGACGCGCGCCTGGTCGCCGAGCGCGTCGGCGGCCAAGCGGATGCCGGGTGTCACGAGGACGAAGTCGTCGCCCGTCGCCTCCCGCAGGGACGTGGCCTCCTGCGCCGAGCACACCACGCCGTCCAGGCCGCTCGCGCGCGCCAGGCGCGCCAGGCGCACCACGTTGTCGCGCGCCGAGCCCGCGAAGCCCACGGGGGCAAGGTCGGCGTCGGCCAGGCTGGTGAGGAGGGTCACGCCGATCACCAGGGGCGGGCGTGCAACGCCCGCCACCGCCTCGCGGGCCGCGCGCATCATGGCCTCCCCGCCGCTCGCGTGCACGTTCAGCATCCACACGCCCAGGCGCGCGGCCGCGCGGCACGCTCCCGCGACGGTGTTGGGAATGTCGTGATACTTGAGATCGAGGAATACCTCAAAACCGCGCTCGTGGAGCTGCGTTACCACGGCTGGGCCGGCGGCCGTGAAGAGCTCGTTGCCGACCTTCACCCGGCAAGCTTTCGGGTCGAGGCGCGCGGCCAGCGCGATCGCCGCGGCCATCTCGGGCACGTCGAGCGCCACGATGATTCGCCTATTGTCCAATCTGCATCCTTGCGAGGTGGCGTCCGGAGTCGTCGAACTCGGCCGTGCGTCGCGGCGGAAAGGTCTCCCAGCCGCCGCACGCGGGGCACTGCCAGAAAAACTGGCGCGCCTTGAAGCCGCAGTTGGCGCAGAGATAGACGGCGAGCGCCTGGGCATGGGAGTGCACCAGGTTCTTCATGAGCTGCAGGTCCTGGCGCCGCTCGGCGGGAGCACGGATCAGCTCCGCGTCGATCATGCGGTCGAGGCCCACGAGCGTCGGATTGCGCCGCACCTCGTCGCGAACCAGCCGCCACGCGGCCTCGTCGCCCTCGTGCTCGGCAGTCGCCTGGTAGACCACGTTGAGGAGATCAAGGCCCGGGAAGCGGTGCTGCAGCCCGCGCAGCAAGGCGAGCCCTTCGCCGAGGCGCCCGAGCGCCTTGTAGCTCTCGACCATCCCCTCCGCGGCAAGCCCGAAATAGGCGGGATCCTGCGATTCGATCGCCTTCCAGGCGTCGATCGCCGCGTCGTGGCGCCCGGCGCGCGCGAGCCACTCGCCGCGCAGTACGTTGGCCCGGACGCACTTGCGGTTCGCCTCGAGCGCGCGCGCGAGGTGCTCCTCGGCGGCTTCCGGCCGGTTGTGCACGTGCTCGGTGATCGCGAGCTCGCAGTAATAGTTGGCAATCTCCTTCTGGTAGTTGCGCTTGGCGCTCACCTCGAGCTTCTTCGCGGCGCCGACCGCCTTCGCCCAGTCCTTCTCCTGGATGTAGATGTCGAGGAGCTGGCGGTGCACGTCCGCCGACGGATCGGCCTCGGCCATCTTCGCGAGCACCTGCTCGGCGTGGTCGAGGAGGCCCGCCTTGAAGTAGTCCTCGGCGAGCTCGAACGAGGCGGTACGCCGGCTCTCCGGCGGGAGATCCTCGCGCTTCACCAGGTCCTGGTGCATGCGGATGGCACGGTCAACCTCGCCGCGGCGGCGAAACAGGCTTCCGAGCGCGAATTGCAACTCCACCGTCTGCGGGTTCTCCTTGGCCACTTGCAGGAACGACTCGATCGCCTTGTCAGGCTGCTCGTTCAGCAGGAAGTTCAGGCCGCGGAAATAGGATGTGGGCAGCGCGCGCGACTCCGACAGCAACGACTTGATATCGATGCGCGCAGCGACCCACCCCATCCCGAAGAACACCGGAAGGGCGAGCAGCCACCAGATCTCAAATTCCATGGATGTCGGTTTCCGCCGGCTCGACTTGCGGGGGCGGCGTGATGGAGGCGATGGCGGCGGACTGGACCGCGGACTTCTTCAGGCGCGCGATCTCGCGGCGCTGCCGCACCACCGTCGGAATCCAGGCGAGCAGCCCGATGATCACCCCGCCGATGAACACGACCAGCATCACGAAGACCAGGGGCGCTTCCCAGAAATGGCCCGGCAGCCCGTGGACTTTCACCAGGTCGTGGTTCTTCACCGCGAACCAGACGAGGACGAGGACGATGAGGAAGCGGAGGATCCAGACGAGCGCTTGCATGGTCGACTATTTTACCTTTGGCGCCCCGCCCCGGCCGGGGTCACTGCCCAAAAAAAGGGCGGGTCGTTGCCGAACCCGCCCTCTTGTTCTCGAATTCAATCGTCATCCCTCGTGATAGTCCACCCGCTCGCGCAGCTCCTTGCCCGCCTTGAAATGCGGCACGTACTTGCGCGGGACCTGCACCTTCTCGCCAGTCTTGGGATTGCGGCCCGTTCGCGGCGGGCGGTAATTCAGCCCGAAGCTGCCGAATCCGCGGATCTCGATGCGGTTGCCGGTCGCGAGCGTTTGCGACATGGCGTCCAGCATCGTCTTCACCGCGAGCTCGGCATCCTTCGGAGCCAGCTGGCTATGGCGCGCGCTCAACAGCTCGATGAGCTGTGACTTCGTCATGGCGCGTTTCTCCCCCTTGGGTTTTATCGCTTTATTCCTTATCCTTCGCCGCGCCCAGCTTCGCCTTCAACAGCGCGCCGAGGTTGGTGGTGCCGGCGCTCCCGCCCGACTCCGACGAGTGCTTCTGCATGGCGGCGGCTTCTTCGGCCGCATCCTTCTGCTTGATCGACAGGTTGATCGTGCGGCTCTTGCGATCGACGTTGACGATGACCATCTCCAGCTCGTCGCCTTCCTTCAGGTGGGTCCGCACGTCTTCCACGCGGTCGCGCGAGATCTCGGATGCACGCAGGTAGCCTTCGACGTCGTTGTCCAGCTGGATCACCGCGCCCTTGGGCTCGATCGACTTGACGCTGCCCCGCACCACGCTGCCCTTGTCGTGGGCCGTCGTGTAGTTGCCGAACGGATCGCCCTCGAGCTGCTTGATGCCGAGCGAGATGCGCTCGCGCTCCACGTCGATCGACAGGACCACGGTCTCGACCTCGTCGCCCTTCTTCAGGTTCTTTACGGCCTCTTCGCCGGTGGCCTGCCACGAGAGGTCCGAGAGGTGCACCAGGCCGTCGATGTTGCCCGGCAGCCCGATGAAGACGCCGAAGTCGGTGATCGACTTGATCACGCCCTTCACCTTGTCGCCCTTCTTGTGGTTCATCGCGAACTCTTCCCACGGGTTCGGCATGCACTGCTTCATGCCGAGCGAGATGCGGCGGCGGTCCTCGTCGATCTCGAGGATCATCACCTCGACCTCGTCGCCCAGGGAGACGACTTTCGCCGGATGCACGTTCTTGTTGGTCCAGTCCATCTCGGAGACGTGCACCAGGCCCTCGATGCCGCTCTCGATCTCGACGAACGCGCCGTAGTCGGTGATGTTGGTCACCTTGCCGAAGAGGCGCGTGCCCTGCGGGTAGCGGCGCGAGATGCCGATCCACGGGTCCTCGCCCAGCTGCTTCAGGCCCAGCGAGACGCGGTTCTTCTCGGCGTCGAACTTGAGGATCTTGGCGGTGACCTCATCGCCCACCGACAGGACTTCGGTCGGGTGCTTCACGCGGCGCCAGGCGAGGTCGGTGATGTGCAGCAGCCCATCGATGCCGCCCAGGTCCACGAACGCGCCGTAGTCGGTGATGTTCTTGACGACGCCCTTCACCACGGCGCCTTCCTTGAGGGTCTCGAGGAGTTGCTGGCGCTCGACGCCGGCGGTCTCCTCCATCACGGCGCGGCGCGAGACCACGACGTTGTTCCTCTTGCGGTCGAGCTTGATGACCTTGAACTCGAGCTCCTTGCCCTCGAAATGCGAGGTGTCCTTCACCGGGCGCAGGTCCACGAGCGAGCCGGGCAGGAAAGCGCGAATGCCGTTCACCATGACGGTGAGGCCGCCCTTCACCTTGCCGCTCACGACACCCTTGATGATGCTGCCGGCCGCGAGCGCGTCGTCGAGGCTCGTCCAGGCCGCGAGTTTCTTGGCCTTGTCGCGCGACAGCTTGGTGGCGCCGAAGCCGTCTTCGAGGGCTTCGATGGCGACCGACACGAAATCGCCCACGGCGACTTCGATCTCGCCGCGGTCGTTCTTGAATTCTTCGGTTGCGATGGTGCTTTCGGACTTCAGGCCCGCGTTGACGATCACCACGTTGGGGTCGACCGAGATGACCTCGGCGGTGATCACTTCACCGATGCGCATCTCCTGGCGGGAAAGGCTCTCCTCGAAGAGGGCGGCGAAGCTGTTTTCTGCGGCGGGGTTGGGGTTGGGGTTGGTTGAGGTTTGGGCCAACATTGAAAACCTGACTTTCAGCGTTAAACGGCCGCATGGCCGTCGTTGATCAAAGCCAGCGGGCGCCCTCTGCGGCTAACCCCCTGACACCTTTGGGTTTTACGACTTCTCCCTCCACCACCCGAGGATTTTTTCCACCGCCTGCTCGACGGTAAGCCCGGTCGTATCGAGAAAAATCGCGTCGGGATAATGCTTTAGCGGTGCCACGGCGCGCGAGGTGTCGCGCGTGTCGCGCCGCCGCAGCTCTTCTACGACGTCCTCAATTTTCGCATACATTCCCTTTTCCATCAACTGCTTATAGCGACGCTGGGCACGGGTCTCCACGCCCGCTGTCAAGTAGACCTTCAGCAGGGCGTCGGGGAACACGATCGAGCCCATGTCGCGACCGTCGGCAACGAGCCCCGGAGGGCGCTTGAAGGCCCTCTGGCGGGCGAGAAGCGCCTGGCGCACCGCGGCCTGCGCCGCGACCCGGGAAGCGGCTGCGCCCACCTCCTCGGCACGCATCGCCGCCTCCACCTCCTCGCCGCCCAGGCGCACCGAACCCTCCCCGAAAACGACGTCCATCGATTGAGCGATCCGGGCGAGCGCCGCCTCGTCGTCCAGGTCGCCGCCCGAACGAAGGGCCGCCAGGGCCACCAAGCGATACAGGGCGCCGCTATCGAGATAATGAAACCCGAGGGACGCCGCCACCCGGGCGGCTACGGTCCCCTTGCCCGAGGCCGACGGCCCGTCGATCGCAATGACTGGGGCCAGACCATTTCCGCCACCCCTCGGACCAGGAAATGGTGGTCTGTCCCCGGTTTTCGTGCTCAAGAAACGAGTTGCTCGAAGGCGGCGAAATAGCCCGGAAACGTCTTCGAGACGCAGCCCGGGTCGTTGATCTTTACCGGGCGCGGGCCGAAGGCCGCGAGGGAAAAGCACATCGCCATGCGATGGTCTTCATAGGTATCGATCGACACCGGAGCGACGGTCGAGGTTCGCGGCGCGAGAAACTCGACCGGCGGGAACACGCGCAGGAAGTTGGCGCCTTCCTGGATGCGCGCGCCGAACTTGCGCAGCTCGGTCGCCATCGCCGAGATCCGATCGGTCTCCTTCACCCGCCAGCTCGCGATGTTACGCAGCGTGCAGGGCCCGCCCTGGGTAAAGAGCGAGAGTACCGCCGCCGTCATCGCAGCGTCGGGAATCAGGTTCATGTCGAGGTCGAACGCATCGAGCGGCGCGCGACCCGAGCACTCGATCCAGTCGTCGCCCATCTCGACCTTCGCGCCCATCGCCGTGAGCACGTCCGCGAAACGCACATCGCCCTGCACGCTCGAGCGGCCCACACCCTCGACGCGGACCGGCCCGCCGCCGAGCGCCCCCGCGGCCAGGAAATACGATGCCGACGATGCGTCTCCCTCCACCGCGAGCGTCCCGGGCGACACGTAGCCCCCGGAGGCCGGGATCTCGAAGGCCTGCATCGTTTCGTCCACGCTCACCTTGACCCCGAAGCGCTCCATGAGGCCGAGCGTGAGCGTCACGTAGGGCTTGGAGACGAGCTCGCCTTCGATCTCGACGCGCATCGCCTGCCCCGCCCAGGGCAGCGCCATCAGCAACGCGGACACGAACTGGCTCGAGACCTCGCCGCGCACGCGGATCGTGCCGGCCGCGCTCGCGGCGCGCGGCCCGATCCAAAGTGGCGGGAATCCCGGGTTGCCGAGATAGTCGATGCTCGCCCCCAGCGGCCTGAGCGCATCCACCAGGTCGCCGATCGGGCGCTCGTGCATGCGCGGCACGCCTTTCAGCTCGTAATGGCCGTCGGCCATGGCGAGCACCCCGACCAGCGAGCGCGCGGCGGTGCCCGAGTTTCCCATGAAGAGCTCGGCACGCTTGACTGGGAAGCCCGCTCCCGCGCCGACACCGCCCACGCGCACCCGCGCCGGCGAATCGAGCGTCTCGACGTGCACTCCAAGGGCGGTCAGCGCCTCGCGCATCACTTGCGTGTCATCGGATTCGAGCAAGCCTTCGAGGATCGTGTCGCCGCGGGCGAGGGCCGCGAGCAGCAGGGCGCGATTGGAGATGCTCTTGGAGCCCGGCAAGCGAAGACGGCCGCTCGCGCGCGTGGCCTGCGAGAGGAAGAGCGAGCCCACGCTACTCGTTCGACGGGCTGCGGCGCGCCCCGAGCGCCTGGCGGCTCGCGCGCGCTTCGGCCATGAGGCGCTGAAGGCCGGGACCGTCGCCCTTGTCGATGAGCTCGCGGAAGACCGCGAGGCGCGTGCCGTAGCGATCGAGCTCGTCCAGGAGCGCGGCGCGATTCTGCAGCGCGATGTCGCGCCACATTTCGGGCGAGCTTGCGGCAATGCGGGTGAAGTCGCGAAATCCCCCGGCAGCGAATCCGAAAAGCTCGGCCGCGTTGGCGCGCGAGGTGAATTCCGAGACCAGCGCGAACGACAACAGGTGCGGCAGGTGGCTCACGGCGGCGAAGATGCGGTCGTGATCGCCCGCGGACAGGAGTGCTACGCGCCCGCCCGCCGCCTCCCAGCAGCTGCGCACGATGTCGAGCGCGTCGGGAGCGGTTTCCTCCTCGGGAGTCAGCACGACGCGCGCGCCCTTGAACAGGTCGGCGGTGGCAGAGTCGACCCCGGAGGACTCGCGCCCGGCAATCGGGTGGCCGGGAACGAACCGCGGGAAGAGCGTGCGCAGCTCCTCGCGCGCGATGCCCGCCACGTCGCCCTTCGTGCTGCCGGCGTCGGTGACGGTTGCGCCCGGATCGAGCGCACGCCCCACGTCGTGCAGCACCGGGCCGATGGCACGCACCGGAACGGCGACCATCACGAGGTCGGCGCCCTTGGTGGCCTCGGACACCGAGCCCGCGGCGGTATCGATGACGCCGAGGGCCGCGGCGCGCTCGAGAGCCTGCGCGTCGCGGTCCACACCCACGATGGAGGTCACGCCCCCCGCGCGGCGCAGCGCCATCGCGAACGAGCCCCCGATGAGCCCGACCCCGATGACGGCGACGCGCTTGATCCGGCGCACGGGCTAGCGCTCCCCGATCGCGCGCTCGAGCGCCGCGAGGAACCGCACGTTCTGCTCGGGCAGGCCGACGGTCACGCGCAGGTGCTCGGGCATGCCGTATCCCGCGATCGGCCGCACGATCACGCCTTCGGCGAGCAACGCCTGGTAAATGCGCCCCGCGTCGCCCACGCGCACCGTGATGAAATTCCCGAACGAGGGGATCGACTCGAGCCCGAGGCGCTCGAAGCCCGCGCGCAGCTGGACCAACCCGGCGGCGTTCACGGCGCGGCTTCGCGCGATGAATTCAGCATCGTCGAGCGCGGCACAGGCGGCGACCATCGCGAGATGATTCACGTTGAACGGCTGGCGCACGCGGTTCATCACCTCGGCGACCGCCGGATCGGCGATCGCGTAACCGACGCGCAGGCCGGCGAGGCCGTAGGCCTTGGAAAGGGTGCGGGTGACCACCAGGTTCGGATGGCGCGCGACCCATGCGGGTGTCGGCGAGCGCATGGCGTCGGGCAGGTACTCCTCGTAAGCCTCGTCGATCACCAGGAGCGTGCCGGAACCCACAGCCTCGACCAGGTTGCGGAGCCGATCCCATGGCGTAAAGGTGCCGGTGGGGTTGTTCGGGTTGGCGATGAAAACGACCTTGGTGTCGGCGCGCACCGCCGCGGTCATGGCCTCGACGTCGGCCGCATAGGCGCGTGCAGGCACCTCGATCCCCTGGGCGCCGACCGCCTGCACCGCGAGGGCATAGACCAGGAATGCGTGGCGCGAGTACACGGCCGAATCGCCCCGGCGCAGGAAAGCGCGCGCCACGAGCTCGAGCACGTCGTTGGAACCGTTGCCGAGCACGAGGCACTCGGGCGCCACGCCAAGCTTGCGCGCGAGGATGCCCTTCAATTCGTAGCCGCTGCCGTCGGGGTAGTAGTGCAGCACGTCGAGCGCTCCGCGAATCGCGGCGAGCGCTTGCGGCGAGGAGCCGAGCGGGTTCTCGTTGGACGCCATCTTGAGGATCTCGGACTCGGCTATTCCCAGCTCGCGCGCAGTTTCCGCGATCGGCTTGCCCGGGACATACGCGGCGATGGCGCGGACGTAGTCGGGCGCGAGGCGCGCCACATCGAGGCCCTTTTTAGAACCGTCCATCAGATCACCGCCAGCGGATAGCTGCCGAGCACCTTCATGTAGCCGGCGATCTTCTCGACTTCGACGAGCGCCGCGGCAACCTGCGGATCGTCGCGGTGGCCCTCGATATCGATGAAGAAGAGGTAATCCCACAGTGCCACCCGCGAGGGGCGCGACTCGAACTTGCTCATCGACACCCCGCGGGTGGCGAAGGGCGTGAGCATTTCATACACCGCGCCCGCACGGTTGCGTGCCGACAGGACCAGCGAGGTCTTGTCCTTGCCCGAGGGCTTGGGCCGGTAATCGCCGAGGATGAGGAAGCGCGTGGTGTTGTTCGGCTCGTCCTCGATGTTGGGGGCGAGGATCGCGAGCTGGTAGTGCTCGGCCGCCATCTCGCCCGCAACCGCGGCGGAGCCCGGCTCCTCGGCCGCGCGCCGTGCGGCTTCCGCGTTGCTCGCGACCGCCACGCGCTCGGCGTCGGGCAGGTGGCTATTGAGCCACTCGTGGCATTGCGCGAGCGACTGGCCGTGCGAGAAGACGCGGCGGATCGCGGAGAAATCCGCGGGCGGGACCTTCGCCATCAGGTTATGGTGGATGCGCACGATCACTTCGCCGCACACCTGCATCGGCGTTTGCGGCATGAGGTCGAGCGAACGGCCGACCGCGCCCTCGGTGGAATTCTCCACCGGAATCACGCCGAAATCGGCTGCACCCGACTCCACCGCGCGGAACACCTCGTCGATCGAGGAAGCCGGCAGGCCCTCGGCCGCATGCCCGAAGTGCTTGAAGGTCGCGCGCTCGCTGAAGGTGCCCTTGGGCCCCAGATAGGCGACAGTGATCGGCCGCTCGAGGGCGAGGCACGCCGACATGATCTCGCGGAAGAGGAGTGCGACCGTCTCGCCGGACAGCGGGCCCTGGTTCGCCTCCTTGATATGGCGCAGGACCTGCGCCTCGCGCTCCGGCCGGAACGCCTGGCCCACCTTGAGCGTGCCGATGGCGCGCGCCAGCCGCGCTCGCTCGTTGAGCGCTTCCAGGATGCGCTCGTTCACGCGATCGATCTCGCCGCGCAGGCGATCGAGCTCGCCATCCGGCGGGTTGGCGTCGTTCATTTCGCGATCTCGGTGACTGAGCGGATCGAGAGAACGCCGGTGATCCGCGCAATGCGGGCGATGACTTCCGGCGCGGCGGCGCTGTCGAGGTCGACAAGCGTGTACGCCATCTCCCCCCGCGACTTGTTGACCATGTTGTGGATGTTCAGACCCGCCTGCGCCATCGTAGTCGAAATCTGTCCCAGCATGTTGGGCACGTTCGCGTTGGAAATCGCGATGCGATGCGGCGATTCGCGGGCCATCTCCACGCTCGGAAAATTGACCGCGTTGCGGATCGTGCCCTGCTCGAGGAACTCGCGCAGCTGGTCGACCACCATCAGCGCGCAGTTCTCCTCGGCCTCCTCGGTGGAGGCGCCGAGGTGAGGCAGCGCAATCACCCCGGCGTGGCCCTGCAGCCGAGGGCTGGGGAAGTCGCAGATGTAGGCACGCATGCGCCTGTCGGCGAGTGCCGCGACCACCGCCTCCTCGTCCACCACGGCGTCGCGCGCGAAGTTGAGCAGCACCAGCCCCTTGCGCGCGCCGCCAAGCCGCTTCGCGTCGATGAGACCGCGGGTCTTGTCGGTGAGCGGCACGTGCAGCGTCACGAATTCCGCGCCCTTCAGGACTTCCTCGATCGAGGCGGCGCGCTTGACCGACGCGGGCAGGCGCCAGGCGTTGTCGACGGTGATATCGGGGTCGTATCCGAGCACTTTCATGCCGAGACGGATGGCGGTGTCCGCGATGAGGCCGCCGATCGCCCCCAGGCCGATCACGCCGAGCGTGCGCCCCGGCAGCTCGAAGCCGGCGAACTGCTTCTTGCCGTCCTCGACGCGCTTGTCGAAATCGCTGCCCGGGGGAATCGCTTCGACGTAGCCCGCTGCCGGGATGAGGTTGCGCGCGGCGAGCAACATCGCGGCGAGGACCAGCTCCTTGACGGCGTTGGCGTTCGCGCCCGGCGCGTTGAACACCGGCACCCCGCGCAGCGTCATCGCCCCGACTGGAATGTTGTTCACGCCCACGCCAGCGCGCGCGATGGCCTTCACCGACGCGGGAATCTCGGCGTCTGCCAGCACGTGGGAGCGCAGCAGGATCGCATCGGGATCGGCGAGGGCCTTGCCCACCACATAGGCGGACTGGGGCAGGCGCGCGAGCCCGCGCTCGGAGATCGCGTTGTAGACGGCGATGCGCAACCTGGAGGCCACGGCGATCGGCCCCTAGGCGTGCTTCTTGCGGAACTCTTCCATGAAGGCCACGAGAGCCTCCACGCCTTCGATCGGCATCGCGTTGTAGATCGACGCGCGCATGCCGCCCACCGAGCGGTGGCCCTTCAGCTGCGACAGCCCGCGCGCCTCGGACTGCGCGAGGAAGGCCGCGTCGAGCGAGCTGTCCGCGAGGGTGAACGGCACGTTCATGCGCGAGCGGTCCTCCGGCGCCACCGGATTCGAGTAGAACTCCTGCGAATCCAGGTACCCGTAGAGGCGCTGCGCTTTTGCGACGTTGGCGCGCTCGATCCCGGCGAGGCCGCCGCGCTCGAGCAGCCATTTGAAGGTAAGGCCCGCCAGATACACGGAGAACGTGGGGGGCGTGTTGATCATGGAATCGGCGTCGGCCATCTTGCGGTAGTCGAGCACTGTCGGCGTCTCGGGAATCGGCTGGCCGAGCAAATCCTCGCGGACGATCACGATCACCAGGCCCGCGGGGCCGATGTTCTTCTGGGCACCCGCGTAGATCAGCCCGTAGCGCGCCACGTCGATCGGCCGCGACAGGATGTGGGACGACATGTCGGCCACGAGCGGCACGTCGCCCGTGTCCGGGGTCCGGTGAAACTCCACGCCGCCGATGGTCTCGTTCGAGCAGATGTGAAGGTAGGCCGCATCCTTCGAGCGCTTCCATGCCGACTGCTTCGGAATGTAGGTGAAATTCCGGTCCTCGCTGGAGGCGACCACGTTCGCCTCGCCGAACTTCTTCATCTCGGCGATCGCCTTCTTCGACCATTCCCCGGTGTTGACGAAGTCGGCAGACTTGCGCCCGCGCAGCAGGTTCATCGGCACGCCCGAGAACTGCATCGACGCCCCGCCCTGCAGGAAGAGCACCCGGTAGCTGGATGGGATGCCCGCGAGGTTTCGCAGGTCCGCCTCGGCTTCGGCGGCGATGGCGACGAACTCCTTGCCGCGGTGGCTCATCTCCATTACCGACATCCCGGCCTCGCGCCAGTTGACCAGCTCCGCCTTCGCGCGCTCGAGCACCTCCACCGGCATGGCCGCGGGGCCCGCGCCGAAATTTAAGATGCGCGCTGCGCGCTCAGTGCGCGGCGCCGCTGCCATCGCTCCCACCGCTGCCGTTGCCGTTTGCTCCATTGCCGTCGCCATTCGCGCCATGGCCATTGCCGTTTGCCCCATTGCCGTTGCCGTTCTCGCCATTGTCGTCATCGCGATCGAGGATGCACTGCAGGCCCGAAAGCTTTTCGCCCGCGTCCAGGTTGATGAGGGTCACGCCCTGGGTCGAGCGGCTCATCTCGCGGATCTCCTTCACCCGCGTGCGGATCAGCACGCCGCCGGAGGTGATCAGCATGATCTCGTCCTCGGTGGACACGAGGGTTGCGGCGACGACTTTGCCGTTACGCTCCGATGTCTGGATCGCGATCATCCCCTGGGTGCCGCGCCCGTGGCGCGTGTACTCAACGATTGGCGTGCGCTTGCCATAGCCGTTCTCGGTGGCGGTGAGCACGCTTTGGCTCTCGTTCTCGGCGACCAGCATCGCGATCACGCGCCCACCCTTCGAGAGGTTCATGCCGCGCACCCCGCGCGCGCCGCGCCCCATCGGGCGCACATCGTTCTCGTCGAAGCGCACCGCCTTGCCCTCGTCGGAGAACAGCATCACGTCGTGCTTGCCGTCGGTCAGCGCCACGCCCACCAGGCAGTCGCCCTCGTCCAGGTCCACCGCGATGATCCCCGAGGGACGGGGACGCGAGTAGTCGGCGAGCGAGGTCTTCTTGACCACCCCCTCCTGCGTCGCGAAGAACACGAAGCAGTCCTCGCGGAACTCGCGCACCGGCAGGATCGCGTTGATACGCTCGTCCTCGTCCATCTTCAGCAGGTTCACGATCGGCTTGCCGCGGCTGTTACGGCTGCCCTGCGGCACCTCGTAGACCTTGATCCAGTAGACCCTGCCCTTGTTCGAGAAGCACAGGATGTAGTTGTGCGTGTTGGCGATGAACAGCTTCTCGATGAAGTCGTCTTCCTTGGTGGCGGTCGCCTGCTTGCCGCGCCCGCCGCGCTTCTGCGAGCGGTACTCGTCGAGCGGCTGGGCCTTGATGTATCCCGCGTGCGACAGCGTGACCACCACGTCCTCGGGCGTGATCAGGTCCTCGAGCTGCAGGTCCTGGCCGTTCACCACGATCTCGCTCCTGCGGGCGTCGCCGAACTCGCGCTTCACCTCGTTCAGCTCGGCGCCGATGATCTGGGTCACGCGATCCGGGCGGGCAAGGATGTCGAGCAGGTTCTCGACGGTCGCGATCACCTCGCGATATTCGGACACGATCTTGTCCTGCTCGAGGCCGGTGAGCCGCTGCAGCTGCATCTCGAGGATGCGCTGCGCCTGCACGTCGGACAGCCGGTAGCCCGACGTGCCAGCAACCATGTCCTTCACCAGGCCGAATTCCCGCGGCAGCGCCTCGGGCCGGAATTGGTCGGCCGACGCGCGGGCCAGCATCTGCTCGACCAACGGCGAGCGCCAGGTGCGCGTCATCAGCTCGGCACGGGCGGCGGCCGGAGTGGGCGCGGCCTTGATGACCGCGATGACATCGTCCACGTTGGACAGGGCAACCGCGAGGCCTTCCAGGATGTGGCCGCGCTCGCGCGCCTTGCGCAGGTCGAAGACCGTGCGGCGCGTGACCACCTCGCGGCGGTGGCGCAGGAACGCATCGAGGAATTGCTTGAGGTTCAGCAGGCGCGGCTGGCCATCGACCAGCGCCACCATGTTCATGCCGAACGTCTCCTGCATCTGGGTGAGCTTGTAGAGGTTGTTCAGCACGATTTCGGCCACTTCGCCGCGCTTCAGCTCGATCACCAGCCGCATGCCCTTCTTGTCGGACTCGTTGCGCAGGTCCGCGATGCCCTCGATCTTCTTGTCGGAGAGCAGCTCGCTGATGCGCTTGAGCACCTGGTCGCCGCCGACCTGGTACGGCAGCTCGTCGACCACGATCGCCTGCTTGCCGCTGCGCTCCATGTCCTCGAAATGGGTCCGTGCGCGCATCACCACGCGACCGCGGCCGGTGCGGTAACCCTCCTGCAGCTCGCCCACGCCGTAGATGATGCCGCGGGTGGGGAAGTCGGGCGCCGGGACGATGCGAATGAGCTCGTCCACGGTGGCCTCGGGGTTGGCGAGCAGTGCCAGGCACGCATCGACCACCTCGACCAGGTTGTGGGGCGGGATGTTGGTCGCCATGCCCACGGCGATCCCGGAGGAGCCGTTCACCAGGAGGTTGGGGAATTTCGACGGGAGCACCAGGGGCTCGCGCTCGCTGCCGTCGTAGTTCGGGCCGAAGTCGACCGTTTCCTTGTCGAGATCGGCGAGCAGCTCGTGCGCGATCTTCGCCATGCGGATCTCGGTGTAGCGCATGGCGGCAGCGTTATCACCATCAACAGAACCGAAGTTGCCCTGCCCGTCGACGAGCGGGTAGCGCAGGCTGAACTCCTGGGCCATGCGCACGATCGTGTCGTAGATCGCGGTGTCGCCGTGCGGGTGGTACTTG
>JALYSB010000202.1 GCA_030855025.1 Pseudomonadota bacterium | reverse complement strand
GGTGAACGCCTTCGGCATGAAGGACCACTTGAGACCCGTCGGGAAGCCCGCGCCGCCGCGCCCGCGCAGCGCCGACTTCTTGACCTCCGCGATCACCGCGTCGGGCGTGAGCTTCGAATCGACGATCCTCTTGATGGCCTGGTAGCCGCCGCGGTCCTGGTAGCCCTTCAGGCCCCAGTTGGTGCCGTCGAGGTCCTTCATGATCACGGCGTCGGGGCCGTAGTCGAGCATGGTGGTCATGACTGGATCCCCGACGGAGCCTGCCCTCGAGCGTCGTTGTCGGGGGCGGGGATGACCGACAGCTCTTCGATCAGTCGGTCAATCTTCTCGTTCGACATGAACCCGCACATGCGCTTGTTGTTGACCAGCAGCACCGGCGCGTCGCCGCAGGCGCCCATGCACTCGCCTTCCTTGACGGTGAAGCGCCCATCGGCGGAGGTCTCGTTGAATCCCGCCACACCGCATTTCTTCATCAGGTGATTCGCGGCCTCGACGGCCCCGGAAAGCGCGCACGGCAGGTTGGTGCAGATCGTGACCTTGTACCTGCCGGTGGCCCGGGTGTTGTACATCGCGTAGAAGGTCGCCACTTCGTAAACCCACACCGGCGGCATGCGCAGCACCGTGGCCACCTCCTCCATCACCTCGTTGGTGAGGATGTGGTGCTGGTCCTGGGCGATCGCGAGCGCGCTCATCACCGCCGATTGGCGCTGCTCCGGCGGGTATTTCGCCGCCTCGCGCTCGATCTTCTGCAGGGATTCGGGGGAAAGCAGCGCCATGGTCCTCACTCGCCCTTCCAGTAGTCGACGAGGCTCGTGCCCTCGGTGATGTGGCGGATGCGATCCGTCCCGCTGCCGCCGAAGGCCGCGACCTTGCCGGAATCGGGGTACTCGCAGACTTCCGCCGGCATCATGGTCGACACCGAGATGTAGCCGAGCTCGGCGTCGGAATCGTTGATGATCTGGTGCGCCGTCTCGGGGCCGCCCACCGGGCAGCAGATGAAATCGCCGGCGCGCACCTTGCGGGTCTCCTGGCCATAGCGCAGCAGGCCCGTGCCCTTCACGATGAAGAACATCTCCTCCTCGCCGCGGTGGCTGTGGAACGGGCACGAGATCTTGCCCGGCTGCACCGCGTCGTAGGAGAAGCCCAGGTCCTTCGCACCCAGCAGCGGGCCGATGCGCGCACAGTCGCTCTCGAACTTGCCACCGACCGCCGAGAAGTGCTCGAGCTTCAGCTCGTCGATGTTGATGACCTTGGTGTTGATGGCGCTCACCGATCGATCTCCCCGAACACGATGTCCATGGTGCCGATGATCGCGACCACGTCGGCGATCATGTGGCCGCGCGCGATCTCGTCCATCGCAGCGAGGTGCGGAAAGCCCGGCGCGCGGATCTTGAGGCGCCACGGCTTGTTGGCGCCGTCGCTCATGAGGAATATCCCGAACTCGCCCTTCGGATGCTCCACTGCCGCGTACGCCTCGCCCGGCGGCACGTGCATGCCCTCGCTGAAGAGCTTGAAGTGGTGGATCAGCTCCTCCATGCTCTCCTTCATCTCGACGCGTGTGGGCGGGGCGACCTTGTGGTTCGCGGTGATCACAGGGCCCGGGTTCTTGCGCAGCCACGCGATGCACTGCTGGACGATGCGGTTCGACTCGCGCATCTCGTGCATGCGCACGAGATACCGGTCGTAGCAATCGCCGTTGGTACCGACCGGGATGTCGAAGTCGAGCTGGTCGTACACCTCGTAGGGCTGCTTCCTGCGCAGGTCCCACTCGACGCCGGAGCCCCGCAACATGGGGCCGGTGAACCCCAGCGCCTGGGCGCGCTCGGGCGTCACCACGCCGATCCCCACGGTGCGCTGCTTCCAGATACGGTTGTCGGTAAGGAGCGTCTCGTAGTCGTCCACGTAGCCCGGGAAGCGGCGCGTGAAGTCCTCGGCGAAGTCGAGGAGCGAGCCCTGCCGGTTCTCGTTGAGCTGTCGCACCTTTTCGGCGCTTCTCACCGTGGTCGGCGCGTAGTGCGGCATTTTCTCCGGCAAGTCGCGGTAGACGCCGCCCGGGCGGTAGTAGGCCGCGTGCATGCGCGCGCCCGACACCGCCTCGTACATGTCCATCAGGTCCTCGCGCTCGCGGAAAGCGTAGAGGAACACCGTCATCGCGCCCACGTCGAGGGCGTGCGCGCCGAGCCACATCAGGTGATTGAGGATCCGCGTGATCTCGTCGAACATCACGCGGATGTACTGCGCGCGTACCGGCACGTCGACGCCGATCAGCTTCTCGATCGCCATCACGTAGGCGTGCTCGTTCACCATCATCGACACGTAGTCGAGGCGGTCCATGTACGGCACGCTCTGGATGAAGGTGCGCGTCTCGGCGAGCTTCTCGGTGGCGCGGTGCAGCAGGCCGATGTGCGGGTCGGCGCGCTGGATCACCTCGCCGTCGAGCTCCAGCACCAGGCGCAGCACCCCGTGGGCTGCGGGGTGTTGAGGCCCGAAGTTCATCGTGTAGTTCCTGATTTCAGCCACGGCTGACTAAACCTTGAAACACAGAGACCACAGAGACCACAGAGGAAAGCCCGATGCAATGGCGGACCTGGCCAGCTCGCCCGCGAAATTCATCCATGCCATTTCCTCTGTGGTCTCTGTGGTCTCTGTGTTTCATGCTTTTCATTTCTTGCCCGATTCGCCGTAGGCGCCTTCGCGGATGACGCGCGGGACGATCTCGCGCGGCTCGATGGTGACCGGCTGGTAGACAACGCGACGCTGCTCGGGGTCGTAGCGCATCTCGACATAGCCGTAGACCGGGAAATCCTTGCGGAACGGGTGGCCCATGAAGCCGTAGTCGGTGAGGATGCGGCGCAGGTCCGGGTGCCCCTTGAAGACGATGCCGTAGAGGTCGAAGGCCTCGCGCTCGTACCAGTTGGCCGCGGGCCAGATGCCGATCGCCGACTCGATCGCCGGGAAAGCGTCGTCGGCGCAGAAGACGCGCAGGCGCACGCGGTTGTTGTGCGTGATCGACAGGAGGTTGTAGACCACCGCGTAGCGCGCGCCCTCCCAGGTCTCGGCATAGCCCTGGTAGTCGATGCCGAGGAGATCCACCATGATGGTGAAGGCGAGCGTGGGATCGTCGCGCAGCTTGGTCGCGACCTCGATCAGATGGTCGGCCTCGAGCTCGATCGCGAGCTGCCCGCGATCCACGACCGCGGCCTTGATGCGATCGCCAAGCGCCGTGGTGAGCGCGCCCTGGAGCGCTTCGAGGGTGCCTTGCATCGCTAGCGTCTCGAGATGGTGTTGGTGCGCTTGATCTTGTTCTGCAGCTGGATCAAGCCGTAGAGGAGCGCCTCCGCGGTCGGCGGGCAGCCGGGCACGTAGATGTCCACGGGCACGATCCGGTCGCAGCCGCGCACCACGGAGTACGAGTAGTGGTAGTAGCCGCCGCCGTTGGCGCACGAGCCCATCGAGAGCACCCAGCGCGGCTCGGCCATCTGGTCGTAGACCTTGCGAAGAGCCGGGGCCATCTTGTTGCATAGCGTGCCGGCGACGATCATCAGGTCCGACTGCCGGGGGCTCGGGCGAAACACGATGCCGAAGCGGTCGAGGTCGTAGCGCGACGCGCCGGCATGCATCATCTCGACCGCGCAGCACGCGAGACCGAAGGTCATCGGCCAGAGCGAGCCGGTGCGCGCCCAGTTGAGCACGTTGTCCACCTGGGTCACGACGAAGCCCTGCTGCGTCACGCCCTCCTTCATCACTCCCATTCGAGCGCCCCCTTCTTCCACTCGTAGATGAAGCCCACGACGAGGATCGACAGGAAAATCAGCATCGCGATCAGGCCGAACCAGCCGATGTCCTGCAGCACGATGGCCCACGGAAAGAGGAACGCGATCTCGAGATCGAAGAGGATGAAGAGGATCGCGACCAGGTAGTAGCGCACGTCGAACTTCATGCGCGCGTCCTCGAATGCCTCGAAGCCGCACTCGTAGGGCGAGAGCTTTTCGCTATCCGGATTCTGCGCGCCGGAGAGCCGCGCGAGCCCGCCGCTCACCACAATGGCTCCCACGCCGACCGCGGTGCCGATGGCGAGGAACAGCAGGATCGGAAAGTAACTCTCGAGCAATGCTGGAATCCCAGCTCAGGTCAAAAATGGTGCCGTCGAAGAGACTCGAACTCTTACGCCTTTCGGCACTGCCCCCTCAAGACAGCGTGTCTACCAATTCCACCACGACGGCAGGTTTCCTGCTGAGACTGCTTGGCGCTACTTCGGGATCTCCGTGGACTTGTTGTCCGAGGAGGTTCCCGCCGGCGCCGGTGCCGAGGAAGCAGGCGCCGCCGGTTTTACGTCCGCCTTGCCGGCCGTACCCGCCGGGACTGCCAGGCTTTCGGTCACGCCGCCGGACTTGCTCGGCGCGCCCAAATAGGTGAGCCCAAGGCTCGTCACGAAGAACGCCGCGGCGAGGACCGCGGTGGTCTTCGAGAGGAAGTTCGACGCGCCCGCGGAGCCGAAGAGGCTGCCCGCCGAGCCGCTGCCAAAGGCCGCGCCCATGTCGGCGCCCTTGCCGTGCTGCAGCAGCACGAGCACGACGATGCCGACCGCGCAGATGATGTGGAGTACCAGGACCAGCGTTTGCATTTTCGTAACCCTTATCGACCCGGGGCGCCGGCTGCACGCCAGATCGCCAGAAATTCTTCCGCCACCAGCGACGCCCCGCCGACGAGTCCTCCGTCGACGTCCGGCATCGCGAACAATTCCGCGGCATTCGCGGCCTTGACGCTTCCCCCGTAGAGGATCGGGAGCTTCGCCGCCACTGCCCTGTCCTTCCCCGCCACGCGCTCCCTGAGGAACGCATGCGCCTCCTGGGCCTGCCCGGAGGTGGCCGTCTTGCCGGTGCCGATGGCCCACACCGGCTCGTAAGCGACGATTCCCCCGTCCAGCTCCGCCACCCCGCAGGCCTCGAGCAGCGCATCCAGCTGCCGCGCCAGCACCGCCTGCGTCATGCCCGCCTCGCGCTCCTGCAGCGTCTCGCCCACGCAGAAAATCGGCGTGAGCTTCGCGCGGCGCGCTAGCCCGTACTTTTCCGAGACCACCGCATCGGCCTCGCCGAAGATCGCGCGGCGCTCTGAATGCCCGACGATCGCGTATCGCGCGCCCAGATCCGCCACCATCGCTGCCGATACGTCCCCGGTGTACGCCCCCTTGTCGAAGCGGCTCACGTCCTGGGAACCCCACGCGATCCCCGATCCCTCGAGCAGCCCCCGGGCCTGCGCCAGATAGGGGCTGGGCACGCAGACCGCGCATGCCACGGGGCTTTGCCGGGGAATCTCTCGGAGGAGCGCCTTCAGGAGAGCCTCGTTGGTGGCGAGGTTTCCGTTGAGCTTCCAGTTGCCGACGACGACCTTGGACCGCATGCGAGACCCTTGAAACCATGCGATTTTAGCGCGAAATGGGGTCGAGACTCAATTCATGCGCGCAAGGCAGCCCTAAGCCGTTGGTGGGGCACGAAATCGGCCGGGGATGAGCGCTTCGAAAAGCCGCTATCATATTGCGCTGGGCACCAAATCCAACGGCCGCGGGAATCCGTACAAGCATAGAGTGAGGTGGGGGGGGGGGGGGGGGGGGGGGGGGGGGGGGGGGGGGGGGGGGGGGGGGGGGGGGGGGGGGGGGGGGGGGGGGGG
>JALYSB010000040.1 GCA_030855025.1 Pseudomonadota bacterium | reverse complement strand
GGTGCAGGCGAAGAAGACGCTCTTGAGGTCCGTGCCGACCACCTCGTCCCAATCCGCGGCCGTGAAATCCTCCGCCGGCTTGAGCGTCGTGATGCCCTGGGAATTCACCAGGATATCGATGCGGCCATGGTCGGCGAGCACTCTCGGGACGAGCGCGCGCAGCGCATCCAGGTCGCACACATCCGCCAGGTAGGCATCGGTGGCCGGAAGCTTGGCCGGCGTGCGCCCTACCACCAGCACCCGGGCGCCGGCTTCTCGATAGCCTTCGGCGATGGCCTTGCCGATGCCGCTGGTGCCGCCGATGACGAGCGCGTTCTTTCCGGCGAGGCTGAACGGGTTGCTCATGGAGATTGGATCCCCGCCTTCGCGGGGATGACGCGAGGTGCGAATCGCGATTGCTCCGGTCCGCGCGTCATTTGAGGAACTCCGGGGAGACGAGCTTGGGCAGGAATAGCGAGATCTCGGGCCAGATGATGAGTGCGGCCAGCACCGCCAGCATCGGCATCAACATGATCATCACGTCCTTCACCACGGATCGCAATCGCACCTTCGCGACCGCGCACGCGATCATCAGGCACAGGCCGTAGGGCGGCGTCACCAGCCCGAACGCGAGCGACACGATGCCGATGATGGCGAAATGCACCGGGTGCATGTTCACCGAGTTGGCGAGCGGCTGCAGCACCGTGCCCACGATGATGATGGCGGGAATGGCGTCGAGGAAGCAGCCGACGAGCAGGAACACCGCCGCGATGAAGAAGCCCACGCCGATGATGCCCATGCCCCAGCTCGCCACGTTCTCCAGCAGCGCGCGCGGAATCTGGTAGTAGGCGAGCAGCCACCCGAACACCGAGGCGGTACCGACGCAGAAGAGCGCCACCGATGCGAGGCGCCCCGTCCCGGCGAGCGCGTCCCAGAACTTGCGAACCGTCATCTCGCGGTACACCACGAACGAAAGCACCGTCGCATAAATCACTGCGATCCCCGCCGACTCGGTCGGGGTGAACCATCCCATGCGGATGCCGCCGATGATGATGAAGGGCGTGAGCAGCGCCGGGATCGAAACCAGGGCCGCCTTGAAGAACTCGCGCAGCGTGGCGCGCGGGTAGACCGGGTAGCCCCTGATCTTGGCGTACACGTGCACGATCCCCATCTGCGCGGCCGCGAGCAGCAGCCCCGGGATGATGCCGGCGAGGAAGAGCGCGCCGATCGACACCGTGAGAATGCCGCCCCAGACGATCATCAGGATGGAGGGCGGGATGATCACCGCGAGGATCGCCGAGACCGCGGTGATCGCCACCGAGAACGGCAGGTCGTAGCCCTCCCGGGTCTGCGCCTCGATGAACATCTTGCTCTGGCTCGCCGCGTCCGCCGTGGACGAGCCCGAGATTCCCGCGAAGAACACCGACAGCAGCACGTTCACCTGCGCGAGCGACCCGGGGAAGTGTCCGACCATCGTCCGCGACAGATGCACCAGCCGTTCGGTGATGCCGCCGCTATTCATGATGTGCGCGGTGAGCAGGAAGAACGGCACAGCCAGCAGGATGAACGAGTTGTAGGCCTTGAAGGTTTCGTTGAAGAGCGACAGCGGCGACAGGCGCGGCTCGATCACCAGCATCGGCAGGCAGGCGAGGCCGAGGGCCACGGCCACCGGCACGCGCAGCGCCAGCAGCAGGAAAAACCCGCCGAAGAGCACCAGGGCCGCCATGGCCGGGGTCAGCGAGGCGGTCATTGCGTGCTGCCTCGCGCGACGATCCGGGCATCGGCCAAAAACGCCTCGCCCAGGAAGAGCACCCACGTGAGCCCGGTCAGGGGCCAGGCGATGAAGATCGTCCACATCGGCAGCTCGGCGATCTCGGAGGACTGGTTCCACCCGAAGCGCACGAACGCCACCCCCCACCAGACGAAGACCAGGGCGAGGATCAGCACGAACGAATTGGAGACGATGCGCAGCAGGGCGTTGGGGCGCGGTGCCAGCTCGGGCCAGACGTCGACCTCGAAATGGGTGCGCTCGCGCACCCCAACCATGGCGCCCAGCATGATCATCCAGACGAAGAGGAAGCGCGAGGCTTCCTCAGTCCAGATGTAGCTCGGGATAAGCTCCGTGTAGCGCGAGAAGGTCTGGAGCGTGACGGGCAGGATCAGGATCCCGACCGTCGCCGCCAGCAGCCACACCAGGATGCGGTGGTACCACCCGATGGCCCGACCCACTTACCGGACCGCGTTGATCTTCTGGAAGATCGCCTCGGCGCCGATTTCCTTCGCGTAGGCCTCCATCACCGGGTCCGACAGCTTCTTCATCTGCGCCCGATCGGCGAACGCGACGCGCTTCAACTTGCCGGCCTTTTCCATCGCGTCGAGCTTCATCGCGTCTTCCGACGACTCGATCTGCCGGCCATAGGCGCCGGCTTCCTTGCCGGCTTTGAGGATCGCCGCCTGCAGGTCGGCCGGCAATCCCTTGAAGGTCTTGCCCGAGAAGCACAGCGGCCGGATGGTGATGGCGTGCTGGGTCATGGAAAGGTTCGGCGCGACCTCGAAGAACTTCATCTGCTCCACGCCCGCGGCCTCGTTCTCGCCCGCGGCGATGACGCCGTTCTGGATGGCGTTATAGACCTCGTTGTAGGCGATCACCGTGGGCGACATGCCGATCGCCGCGAAGGTCTTGCTCCAGATCGGCGCGCCCTGGACGCGCACCTTGAGGTTCTTCATCTCAGCGAGATTCTTCACCGGCTTGTTGACGAAGATGTTGCGCGTGCCGCCGCCCGCATAGCCGATCAGCATCACTTCGGCCTTCTGCGCGACCTCGTCGGCGACCGGCTTGAGAATATCGGCGTCGAGCACCTTGTTCCAATGGTCGAGGTCGCGGAAGAGGAACGGCGCGTCGATGAAGGGTGCCGCCTTCGAGAACGTGGACATGTGCGCGGGCGACACAATGGCATAGTCCACCGCTTTGCCCTGGTTCATGTAGGCGAAATAGTCCTTCTCGAGGCCCAGCTCGCTGTTCTTGTGCAGCACGAAGTTGATCGGCTTGCCGTAGTACTTCTTCACCAGCTCCTCGAACTTGACCATCGCCTTGGTGAAGGCGTGGTCATCGCTGAACTGGGATGCGCCGTGCAGCGTGATGTTCTGCGCCGCGGCGGGAAGGGCGAGCGCCGCGGCGGCCAACGCGGCCGCGATGCGGGTCAGGATGTATCGGCGTTGCATGACTCCTCCTGTTTCGTTGTGGTTGCTGCCGGCTGGGGCGCACTTCTCCTACGGAAGCGGCGCGGTCTTGAGAACCTCGTCGAATGTGGTGATGCCCTGGGCGACCTTGGTGGCCCCGGAGACACGCAATGGTCGCATGCCTGCCTTGTAGGCGGCCTGGGTGAGCGCCACGACGTCGGTCCTGTCCTGGATGAGGTGCTTGATCTCGCGCGTGATCTGCATGATCTCGTAGATTCCCACGCGCCCGAGGTAGCCGGTGTTGCGGCACTCGAGGCAGCCGACCGGGCGATAGACGTTCGCCGGCGGCGGCGCCTTGAAGGGCGCGCAGACCGAGTGCCACAGGCGATGTTCCTCCTCGCGCGCGAACGCCACCTGTTCCTTGCAATGCGGGCACAGGGTGCGCACCAGGCGCTGGGCCATGATGCCGACGAGGCTCGAGTTCAGCAAATACGCGGGGGCTCCCAGATCGAGGAGGCGCGTAATCGACGAGGGCGCATCGTTGGTATGCAGGGTCGAGAGCACGAGGTGGCCCGTCAGCGCCGCTTGAATGGCCATGTCGGCGGTCTCGTGGTCGCGGATCTCGCCGATCATGATGATGTCCGGGTCCTGGCGCATGAGGGCGCGCACCCCGGCGGCGAAGGTGAGCTCGATTTCCGGCTGCACCTGCATCTGATTGACGCGCGAGTCGATCATCTCGATCGGGTCCTCGATGGTGCAGACGTTCACCTCGGGCTGGGCCAGCTGCTTCAACGTCGTGTAGAGCGTGGTCGTCTTGCCCGAGCCCGTGGGCCCGGTGACCAGCAGGATCCCGCCGGGCTGCTTGATGAGGTTCTGCCAGATCGTGTGCTCGTCGTCGGTGAATCCCAGGTCCTTGAAGTCGCGCTGCAGCACCTCGGGGTCGAAGATGCGCATCACGAGCTTCTCGCCGTGTGCGGTGGGCAGCGTCGACAGGCGCAGCTCGATCTCCTCGCCGTCGGGCATGCGCGTCTTGATGCGCCCGTCCTGCGGGCGGCGCTTTTCCACCACGTCCATGCGGCCGAGGATCTTGATGCGCGAGGTCATCGCGACCATCACTGAAAACGGTACCTGGTAGACCTCGTGCAGCACGCCATCGATGCGGAAGCGCAGGATGCCGACGTCGCGCCGCGGCTCGAGGTGGATGTCGCTTGCCCGCTGGTCGAAGGCGTACTGCCACAGCCAGTCAACGAGGTGGACGATGTGGTGGTCGTTGGCGTCGAGCTGGCGGCCGGCCTTGCCGAGCTCGACCAGCGACTCGAAGTTCGACAGCCCCGAGGTCTGCACGCCCGACGCCTCGGCGCGCTTCATGCTCTTGGCGAGGTTGAAGAACTCGCTCTGGTAGCGTTCGATGTCGACCGGGTTGGCGAGCACGCGCTTGATGTTCAGGCGCAGCATCTGCGCGAGCTCGGCCTCCCACGCCGTCATCATCGGCTCGCTGGTCGCGATGGTGACGTCCTTGCCGCTGACTTCCACCGGCAGGATGCCGCGCTTCAGCGCGTAATCCGACGACATTACCTGGGTGACCGCCTTCAGGTCGATCTTGAGGGGGTCGATGCGGTACGCGGGGATCTCGAGGCGGGCTGCGAGCCATTCGGTGAGGACCTCGGTGGAGAGCACCGCGGCCGGCGGGATCTTCGAGCGCAGCCGCGCCTCGCCGATCGTCATCAGGGGATGGCGCGCCCCGCCGCGAGCGAACCTGCCGTCGTGCAGCAGCTTGGCCGCGGCCGCGGCTTCGACCAGCCCGTCCGCGACCAGCCAGTCCAGCACTTCCTTCAACTGGAGCTTGCGGTCGACGCGGGCGGACGTGACGGAAGCCATGGGGAATTATGTCAGGTTCTACTTCCCCGTCACCATCATCGCGTTGAAGCGGCGCTGGGCGCGCGGGGTGATGGCAAGGCCCTTCCTCGCCGCGAAGTCGAAGGTCGGATGGAAAACCGGGATCAGCGGGTGGTCGGCGAGGGCAAAGTTGATCGCGCGCTCGAGCTTCTGCTGGCGCAGGTCGTCGTCCATGGTGGTGAGCGCCTCGGTCAGCAGGTTGTCCACCACCGGGTTCGAATAGCGCGTGCGATTCGCGGTTCCATATCCCTTGGCGGCGTCCGAGGTGGCCACCAGCGCGCGCAGGCTGTTCATCGAGTCCTCCGCGCCGTATTGAGCCGCGAAGGCGCTGAACTCCTGCTTGGACGCCCGCGTGAAGAACACCGCGCCGGGCAGCGCTTCCACCTCGGCCTTGAGCCCGATTCGCGTCCACATCTGCGCGATCGCCTGCGCGACCGCCGAATCGTTCGGATAACGGTCGCCGGTGGCGTGCAGGACGATGCGAAAGCCTTCGCCCCATCCCGCCTCCTTGAGGAGCGCCTGGGCCTTTGCCGTGTCGAACGTATCCGGCTTGAGCGAGCGGCTCGCGGTCGGATAGATCGGCGGCATCATCTGGCTCGCGGGGGTGGCGCTGCCTTCCATGACCCGCCTGGCGATCAGGTCGCGATTGATCGCGAGCGACAGCGCCTTCCTGACGCGCGGATCCTTGAGTGGATTGGAGGCGAGCGCCTTGCCGTCCTTCGCAGTCACGAAAGGCGATACGTCGCGGTTGGAATCGAGCGCCACGTAGTGCACCAGCGCGGCAGGCCCGCGATAGAGCCCGTACTTCCCTTCCTTGCGCACGCGCTCGAGGTCCGCGATCGGCACGGCGTCGATGGCGTCCACCTGCCCCGAGAGGAGCGAGGCGAGCCGGCTCGGATCCCGCGCGATGATGCGCTCCGTCACCCGCGCCCACGCGGGCTTGCCGCCCCAGTAGCGGTCGTTGCGCTCGACCTCGAGGGACTCGGAGGTCACGAACTTCACCAGCTTGTACGGGCCCGTCCCGACCACCGCCTTGCCGGAATTGAAGTCGGCGGTGGTCGCGCCTTTCGCCGCCTTCGACGAGATGATGAAGATGTTGGCGAAGTCCGATAGCAGCTGCGGGTTTGGCGCCTTGGTCTTGACCACGAGGGTGTGGTCGTCGACCTTGCGCACCGTCTCGATGCCGCGCGTGAACTGCGCGAAGGAGTTGGGCGAGTTGGGCACGTTGGGCACGCGGTCGATGGTGAAGATCACGTCGTCGGCGGTGAAGGGGCTCCCGTCGTGGAACACGACGTCCTTTCTCAGTTTGAACTCCCACGTGGTGTTGTCCACCAGCTTCCACGAGGTGGCGAGCGCCGGCTTGATCTCGAGCTTGTCGCCGTACTCGACCAGCTTGTCGAAGAAATACTGCATCGACGAATTGGTCGGGAAGGCGGCGAAGAAATGCGGATCGAGCGTGTTCAGCTCGAGTTTGGTGCCGAGCGTCAGGTTTTGCGCGTGCACGCCGGCGGAAAATACGGCGAGCGCCACGAACGACAGGATTCGCTGGGTCATAATTGGCCTGGTCAACTTTGGGTTATCCACACATTATGCCCAACCCCCGGATCGCGGTCGGCGCCTTCATGCTGGAATCCAACGGCCATTCGCCGTTGGCAACGCGCGAGGAGTTCGTGTCCAATTACGTCGCCGCCGGCGACGCGATGCGTGCCGACTGGGAAAGCGAGCATCCGCGCTGCCCCGCCACATTGTCGGGCTTCATCGAGCGCATGACCGCGCGGGGCGCCTGGTCGCCGGTCGCGCTTTACGGCGCGATGGTGGGCGCGAGCGGGCCGGTCGAGCACGCTTTTTTCCTCGAGGTCGTGCAGCAGCTGGAAACCCGGCTGCGGGCAAGCCTGCCCGTCGACGGCGTGTTCCTGTCGCTGCACGGGGGCGCGATCGGCGAGAAGGAGCCCGACCCCGAAGGGGTCGTGCTGGAGCGCGTGCGGGCCATCGTCGGCCAGGACATCCCGATCGTCGCGACCCTCGACTTGCATGCCAATGTCTCCGACCGGATGGTGCGCAACTGCGACGTGCTCGTGGCCTACCGCACCAATCCGCACGTGGACATGGCCGAGCGCGGCGCCGAGAGCGCCGACCTCCTGCGCGAGCTCCTTGCCGGCACGCGCGCGACCGCTGCGATGACGAAGCTGCCGTTCATCCCGCCGTCGGTGGCACAGAACACCAAGAGCGGTCCCTACGCGGACATCATCGAATACGGGCAGTCGAAGGTGGATGCGCGCGTGATGAACGTCTCGGTCGTGAGCGGCTTCTCCCTCGGCGACTGCGCGAAGAACGGCATGAGCGTCACCGTCACGACGCGCAACGACGCGAGGCTCGCGGCGGCGCTCGCCCGGGAAATCGCGCAGAAAGCGTGGGACGATCGCAAGCGCTACATTCCACGCCTCACCTCGCTCGAGGAGGCCACGCGCATGGCGCTCGCCTGTGGCGCCGATGCCGCCACGCCCGCCCTCCTCTTCGCCGACGTGGCCGACAATCCCGGCGGTGGCGGCCGCGGCAATACCGTGTGGATCCTGGAGGCCTTCCACAAGGCGGGCGTCGAGGGCGCCTTGCTGGGCATCGTCTTCGATCCCGCGCTCGCTGCGGAGGCGAAGCGCCTGGGGCCAGGCGGGCGCTTCCGGGCGCGCTTCAACCGCGACGAGACCCACCGGCTTTCGGGCAAGTTCGAGGCCGATGCGCGCGTCGTGGCAATCCACGATGGCCCCATCATCGGCAAGCGCGGCATCTCGGCCGGGCACACCATCAACCTGGGGCTGATGGCGCTGATCCAGGTGGGGGGCATCCTGGTCGTCGTGGTGAGCGTGCGCCAGCAGTGCAAGGACACCGCGATGTTCGAATGCTTCGGCATCGACATCGCCGCCGCGCGCTCGGTGATCGTCAAGTCGCGCGGCCATTTCCGCGCCGCATTCGATCTGCTGTTTTCCGACGAGCGCATCGTGGAGGTCGACGCGCCCGGCCTCACCACCCCGATCCTCACCCGCGTGCCCTACCGCAACGTGCCGCGGCCGATCTTCCCCCTCGATCCCGAGATGGAGTGGGTCATTCCCGCGTAGGGAGTAGGTCATTCCCGCGTAGGCGGGAATCCAGCCAGTGAGCGGAAGCGCCGTGTCTGGATCCCCGCCTCCGCGGGGATGACACTAACTTCCCGCAAGAGGCTTGCCGGGATCGTCCCAGCTCTTGGGATCTTCGAGCGGCTCGAGGTGGGTGAGGACCTCGACGTGGGGCAGGCGTGACTGGATCTCGTTTTCCAGCTTTTCCACCAGGTCGTGACCCTGCTGAACGTTCATCTTGCCGGGTACGAGGATATGCACGTCGACAAAGCTTTTCGCCCCTGCCACTCGCGTGCGTAGCGCGTGGTAATCGCAGCCGCGGTCGTGGAGCGTCTCGAGTATTTCGACGATCACCGCGCGCTCCTCGTCGGGAACCGCGCGGTCCATCAGTCCCTGGAACGATCGGGCGACCAGCGTCCAGCCGGTCCACACGATCTGCAATGCCACTGCGATCGCAACAATCGGATCGAGCCGCAGCCACCCCGTGACACTGACCAGCACCACGCCCACCAGCACCCCTGCAGTGGTCCAGACGTCGGTGAGCAGGTGCCGGGCATCGGCCTCGAGCGTGATCGAGCGATACACCCGCGCGGCACGCAGCATCACCCAGGCGCACGCCAGGTTCGCCAGCGCGGCGGCCACCGAGAGCGCGATGCCCACGCCGATCTGATGAATGGGTTGCGGGGCGAAGAGCCGGGGAATCGCGGTCCAGATGATCGCCCCGGCTGCCACGAAGATCAGCGCGCCCTCGATGCCTGAGGAAAAATACTGCGCCTTCTCATGGCCGAAGTTGTGCTCGCGATCGGGCTTGGCCGCGGAATAGGTGAGCACGCCCAGCGCAACCAGGGCCGCGAAGATGTTTACGAACGCCTCCACGGCATCGGATAGCAGCCCGACGGAGCCGGTGTAGTAATACGCCAGGAACTTGAGCGTGATGGTGACGATGGAGGTGGCAAGCGATAGCCACGCATAGAACGTCGGCGACCTCATCACATCGCCCGCCCGGGCTTGCGTTGAGAGTCCGCGGCGACGCTACAAGTCAACGCGGAAGTCCGCCGCCGTCTTCGCCTTCACGTCCTCGACCGTGACGCCCGGATGCAGCTCGGTCAGCACCAGCCCCTTGCCGCTCTCCACCTCGAATACGCACAGGTCCGTGATGATCTTGTTGACGACACCCTTGCCGGTGAGCGGCAGCGAGCATTTCTTCAGGATCTTGGACGCACCGTCCTTCGATGTGTGCTCCATCAGGACCACCACGCGCTTCACGCCCGACACCAGGTCCATCGCGCCACCGGGGCCCTTCACCATCTTTCCCGGCACCATCCAGTTGGCGAGGTCGCCGTTCTCGGCCACCTCGAGGCCGCCGAGGATCGACAGGTCGACGTGGCCGCCGCGGATCATGCCGAAGGAATCAGCGCTCGAGAAAAAGCTCGATCCGGGCAGCGTGGTGATGGTCTGCTTCCCGGCGTTGATGAGATCCGGGTCGACCGCATCGTCGGTCGGAAACGGCCCGATGCCGAGGAGGCCGTTTTCCGACTGCAGGTGCACGGTCATGCCCTTCGGAATGTGATTGGCGACGAGGGTCGGAATGCCGATGCCGAGGTTCACGTAGAAGCCGTCGCGCAACTCCTTGGCTGCGAGGCGCGCCATCAGGTCGCGGACCGGCGAATCCTTCTTCGATGCCGCCCCGCCGGAGACGGTGCGGAACTCGATGCGCTTCTCGTACTTGGCGCCCTGCACGATGCGGTCGACGAAAATCCCCGGTGTGTGGATCTGGTCCGGATCGAGCTCACCCACCTCCACCAGCTGCTCGACCTCGGCCACCGTCACTGTGCCGCAGGTGGCGATCATCGGGTTGAAGTTGCGCGAAGTCATGCGGTAGACCAGGTTGCCCGCCTTGTCGCCCTTCCAGGCCTTGACGATCGACACGTCGGCGCGGATCGCCTCTTCGAGCACGTACTCGCGGCCGTCGAACTCATGCGTGTGCTTGCCTTCGGCGAGCTTGGTGCCGAAGGCGGTGCGGGTGTAGAAGCCGGGGATGCCGGCGCCGCCGGCGCGGAATTTTTCGGCCAGCGTGCCCTGCGGGGTCAGCTGCAGCTCGAGCTCTCCCGCCAGCACCTGGCGCTCGAATTCCTTGTTCTCGCCGACGTAGGAGGCGATCACTTTTTTCACCTGGCGCGATTTCAGCAGAAGCCCCATGCCGAAGTCGTCCACGCCGGCGTTGTTGCCGGCGATGGTCAGCCCCTTTACGCCGCTCTCCACCAGCGCGGCGATCAGGTTCTCGGGAATGCCGCACAGCCCGAAGCCGCCGGCGGCGATGGTCATGTCGTCCTTCAGCAGCCCGTCGAGGGCCGCTTTTGCGTCGGGATAGACCTTGCTCTTGCTCATTTCACGCGCTCCTGGTTTCCATTCGTGTCGTCATACGGCGTCAGTCCAGCGTTCCTTCGGAGGCCTTGATGTCCTCTGCATTCCGGCTCGCCGCAGCGATCGCCGCCGCGACGCCCTTGGCCATCGTGTCGACCGAGAGCGCCGGCGCGCCGGGCTTGTCGAGGACCTGCTCCTCGGCATAGGGCAGGTGGATGAACCCGGCGCGCCCGCCAGCCCCGCTTGCTGCGAGGAAATGGAGCACGCCGTACATCAGATGGTTGCATACGTAGGTCCCGGCGGAGTTCGAGACCTCCGCGGGAACTCCGGCGGCGCGCATCGCGCGCGCCACGGCCTTGACCGGAAGAGTCGCGAAATAGGCGGGCGGCCCCTCGAGCGCGATCGCCTCGTCCACCGGCGCGGCACCGGCGTTGTCGGGCTGGCGCGCATCGTCGACGTTGATCGCAACGCGCTCGACCGACAGGTGGGCGCGCCCGCCGGCCTGGCCGAGGAGGATCACCAGCTTCGGGCGGTGGCGCTCGATCGCCTCCGCGGCCACCTCGATCGAGCGGCGAAACTCGCACGGCACGCGGAGAATCTCCACGCGCATCCCGGCGATGGCTCGCGGCAGGCGGGTGCAGATCTCCCACGACGGGTTTAGCGACTCGCCCCCAAACGGCTCGAATCCGGTGACGAGGACCACCTCTTCCCTGCGAGGGGACTTCGGTGCCGGCGCCCTTTTCTCCGGCGGCCTCGCCGGGGCCGGCTCCGCCGGCATGGAGCGGATCCGCAGCTCGGGCGGCACTGTCGCATCGCGCCGCGCGCGCCGCCGCGATGAGGAGCCCGCCGCCGGCGCCGGGCCCGGGGTCGCGTGATGCACGACCTTCGGCGGTTTCTTGCGGCGTCGAAGCATCGCGGGCCCTAGCGGGCGGTCCAGCCGCCGTCGATCGAGAACGACGCGCCGGTGATCTGCGCGGCCGCGTCGCTCGCGAGATACAGCGCCATGGCCGCGATCTGGTCCACGGTGACGAACTCCTTCGTGGGCTGGGGAGCCAGGATGTAGTCCCGGGTCGCGCGCTCGATCGAGATGCCGTGCTGGCGCGCGAGGTCGTCGATCTGCTTCTGCACCAGCGGCGTGAGCACGAAGCCCGGGCAGATCGCGTTCACGCGCACGCCCAGCTCGGCGCTCTCCAGCGCCGCGGCCTTGGTGAAACCGACGACACCGTGCTTGGCGGCCACATAGGCGGTCTTGTTCGGCGAGGCGACGAGGCCGTGGGCGGAAGCGATATTGATCACGCGGCCCCACTTGCGCCGCTTCATGCCCGGCAACGCCGCCTTGGTGGCATGGAAGATCGAGCTGAGGTTCACGGCGATGACCGCGTCCCAGCGTTCCTCGGGGAACTCGTCCACCGGCGCCACGTGCTGGATGCCGGCGTTATTGACGAGGATGTCCACGGCGCCGAACTCCTTCTCGGCGACGCCCACGAGGTCGCGGATCTCCGCGGGCTTCATCATGTCGGCGCCGTGGAAGCGTGCCTTCACGCCGTGGGATTTCTCCAACCCTGCGCGCATGGCCTCGATCTCAGCGGCGGCGCCGAAGCCATTGATCATGATGTTGGCCCCCTCGGCGGCGAAGAGCGTGGCGATGGCGCGCCCGATGCCGCTGGTGGAACCCGTGACGACTGCCGATCTTCCCGAGAGCTGCTTGGCCATGGGTTTCCTATTTCTTGTGACGGAACCAGAGGAGGACGCCCGTCGCCACGAGCGACGACCCGGCGAACAGGATGAGGGAGACGAACGGCCCGAGCTGGCCGCCCATGCGTTCGTGCAGCGCGGGAGCATCGCGAATCGCGAGGAGCACCAGCACTGGCAGCCCGATCGTCCCCACCACACCGGCGAGCCCCGCCCATAGGCGGCTGCCAGGCAGGTACAGGTGGCGCGCGATCACCACGCAGGCCACCGCCATCACCACCGGCACGGCGAAGCCGATGAGGAGCGCGATCGTGAATGCCATTGGATTTCCATCCTAGACTGCCGCCGCGGGACGCATCATCTCGATGTGCACGATGCCGTCCTCATCGTAGGGCTCCGAGGACTTCGCGAAGCCGAAGCCGCCGTAGAAGCGCTCGAGGTATCTCTGCGCGCCGATGCGGATCGCGCGCCCGGGCCACAGGTGCTCGGCGTGCCCGACAGCCTTGGCCATCAGCTCGCGCCCTGCCCCCGACCCGCGGGCTTCCTTCGTGGTCAGCACGCGGCCGATGGAGGGCTGCGCATATTTCAGTCCGGGTGGCACGAGGCGGCAGTACGCAAGAAGGAGGCCATCGGGAGCCCGGCCTAGCAGGTGCCAGCATCCGGGGTCGAGGCCGTCGAAGTCCTGGAAGGGGCAATTCTGCTCGACCACGAAGACGGCGACGCGCGCCTGGTAGAGGTCGTGGACCTCGCGCACCGTGAGCTCGTCGAACGAAGTGAAGCGCCACTGCAGCATAGGCGCGAAGGATAAGCGAAATCGTTACCGTCCTGTGCGCCGCGCACGGCTCGCCAATCAGCCCTTGGCTGCGACGGGCGTCGCGGCCTTCGCCAGGTGCAGCCAGGTTTCGACCACCGTGTCCGGATTCAAGGACATCGATTCGATGCCCTCCTCCATCAGCCACTCGGCGAGGTCAGGGTAATCGCTGGGACCCTGGCCGCAGATGCCGACATACTTGCCCGCCCTGCGGCACGCCTGGATGGCGAGGTGGAGCATGCGCTTGACCGCGGGGTCGCGCTCGTCGAACGCCTCCATCACCAGCCCCGAATCGCGGTCGAGGGCGAGGGTGAGCTGCGTCATGTCGTTCGAGCCGATCGAGAAGCCGTCGAAGTGCTTGAGGAACTCGTCGGCCAGGATGGCGTTGGACGGGATCTCGCACATCATCACCACCCGCAAGCCGTTCTTGCCGCGCTCGAGCCCATTGTCCTTGAGGATCGCGAGCACCTGCTCGGCCTCCTTGAGAGTGCGCACGAAAGGGATCATCAGCTCGACGTTGGTGAGCCCCATCTGGTCGCGCACCTTCCTCATCGCCTCGCATTCGAGCTGGAAGCAGTCGCGGAACGACTTGGCGACGTAACGCGAGGCCCCGCGAAAGCCCAGCATCGGGTTTTCCTCGGTGGGCTCGTACTTGGCGCCCCCGATGAGGTTGCGGTACTCGTTCGACTTGAAGTCCGACATCCGCACGATGACCTTCTTCGGCCAGAACGCCGCCGCGATGGTGGCCACGCCTTCGGCGATCTTGTCCACGTAGAAGCGCACGGGGCTGGCGTAGCCGCGCGATTGCTTCGCGACCTGCGCCCTGAGATCGCCCGCGAGCGTGTCGAACTCGAGGCACGCCTTGGGATGGATGCCGATGGTGTTGGAGATGATGAATTCCAGGCGCGCGAGGCCCACGCCGTCGTTGGGCAGCTGGCAGAAGTCGAAGGCGAGCTGCGGGTTGCCGACATTCATCGCGATCTTCACCGGGATCTTGGGCATGTGGTCGAGCTTCAGCTCGACCGCCTCGAAGTCCATCTTTCCCGCATAGATGTAGCCGGTGTCGCCCTCGGCGCAGGAGACGGTCACTTCCGCGCCTTCGGCGAGCTTGTCGGTCGCATCCTCGCAGCCCACCACCGCGGGCACGCCGAGCTCGCGCGCGATGATCGCCGCGTGGCAGGTCCGGCCGCCGCGGTTGGTCACGATCGCCGCGGCGCGCTTCATCACCGGCTCCCAGTTGGGGTCGGTCATGTCGGTCACCAGCACGTCGCCGTCCTGGAACTCGGCGATCCGGGCCACGTTCGCGATCACGCGCACGCGGCCCTGGCCGATCTTGGAGCCGATCGCGCGGCCTTCGGCGAGGATTTCGCCACGCTTGCCGATGCGATAGCGCGTGAGGGTATCGCGACGCTCCTCCTGGCTCTTCACCGTCTCGGGGCGCGCCTGCAGGATGTAGAGCTTGCCGTCCTCGCCGTCGCGGCCCCACTCGATGTCCATGGGACGGCCGTAATGCTTCTCGATGGACATGGCGTACTTCGCCAGCTCCTCGACCTCGGAATCGGCGAGCGAGAAGCGGTCGCGGTCCTTCGCGTCCACCGGCGCCTCGCGCACCGACTTGCCTGCCTCCGCGGCCTCGCCGAAAACCATCTTCATCGCCTTGGTGCCGAGTCCGCGGCGCAGGATCGCCGGCTTGCCGTTGGCGAGGCAGAGCTTGGAGACGTAGAACTCGTCGGGGTTGACCGCGCCCTGCACCACCATCTCGCCCAGCCCGTAGCTCGAGGTGATGAACACCACTTCGCGGAAGCCCGACTCGGTGTCCATGGTGAACATGACGCCGGCGGCGCCCGTGTCGCTCCTCACCATGCGCTGCACGCCAGCCGAGATCGACACCTCGGCATGGGTGAAGCCCTTGTGGACGCGATAGGCGATGGCGCGGTCGTTGTAGAGCGACGCGTAGACACGGCGCACCGCCTCGAGCACATGCTCGACACCGCGGATGTTGAGGTAGGTTTCCTGCTGGCCCGCGAACGACGCGTCGGGCAAGTCCTCGGCGGTCGCGGACGACCGGACCGCGAAGCTGGCGCTTCCGGCTCCCTGCGATACGCGCGCGTACTCCTCGCGGACCTGGCGCTCGAGCTCGGCCGGCAGCGACGCCTTCTCCACCCAGCCGCGGATCTCGGCGCCGGCCTTCGCGAGGGCCTGCACGTCCTCGACGTCGACCTTCAGGAGCGCCGCACCGATGCGCTCGGTCAGCTTGTTGTGGGCCAGGAATTCGTCGAACGCCTGCGCCGTCGTGGCGAATCCGCCCGGCACGCGCACGCCACTCGCCGCCAGCTGGCTGATGAGCTCGCCCAGCGACGCGTTTTTCCCGCCGACCACGGCGACGTCGGTCATGCGCAGGGATTCGAGCGGGAGGACGTATCGCGTCGCCATGGCTTCTTTTTCGAGGAAGGGGCGTTTCGAAGCTTGCAATTATAGCGAACGCTACATGACAATGTTGCAGCGCATCACGCGGCACCCCTACCCCGGTCAGACCATGTCTCAACGCAAACGTGTCTTTTTCGTCTCCGACCGCACCGGCATCACGGTGGAGGCGCTCGGCTCGTCACTCCTCACCCAGTTCGGGGATCTCGACTACCTGCGCGTGACGCTGCCCTTCATCGACACGATCCCGAAGGCCATACAAGTGGTCGCGCAGGTGAACGAGGCGCACCGCGCCTCGGGCGAGCGCCCGCTGGTCTTCAGCTCGATCGTCGATGACGAGGTGCGCGCCGAGATCAACAAGTGCGACGGGCTGGTGCTCGACGTGTTCGAGCGCTTCATCGTGCCCCTCGAAAACGAGCTCGGGCAGAAGTCGCTGCACGCCGTCGGCAAATCCCACAGCGCGGGCAACGTGAAGGACTACAACCACCGCATCGAGGCGATCAACTACACCCTGTCCCACGACGACGGCGTCACCCACCGCGGGCTGGGCGAGGCGGACATCGTCCTGGTGGGCGTCTCGCGCAGCGGCAAGACGCCCACCTGCCTCTACATGGCGATGCAATTCGGCATCAAGGCAGCCAACTACCCGCTCATCCCCGAAGACCTCGAGGCGAACCGCATTCCGCCGTCGCTGGCACCGCTCAAGGGGAAGGTGTGGGGGCTGTCGATCTCGCCCGAGCGCCTGCACCAGATCCGCAGCGAGCGCCGGCCCGACTCCAGATACGCGGCGCTCGAGAATTGCCGCTACGAGGTGGCCGCGGCCGAGAAGCTGATGCGCAACGCCGCGATTCCCTTCCTCGATTCCACCAACAAGTCGATCGAGGAGCTGGCCACGCACATGCTGCACGAGGCGCATCTCGTCCGGAGGGTTTACTGAAGGGTTTTGTGCGAAGATACGCCGCATAAAGGGGCGCCCTGCCCCGCGATAAGACCTCGAGGAGACACCATGAAGACCAAGAAGCGCGTCCTGCCCGCCCTTTTGCTGTCGCTGTTCGCGGCCGTCGCGGCGCCCTCAGCCACCGCCGCCCAGTTCTCCAACGTGTATGTCTTCGGCGATAGCCTTTCGGACGCGGGCTACTTCCGGCCGTTCTTCGCCTCGCTCGTCGCGCAGGGATTTCCCGCCGCCCTGGTGCCGATCTTCGGGCGCTTCACCACCAGCCCGGGCCCGACGTGGGCGGAGCTCGTGGCGCAGTACTACGGCGTCACACCTTTGCCCAGCAACGTGAGCGGCGGCACGATCTACGCGCAGGGTGGCGCCCGCGTGGCGACCAGCCCGGGTTTCGTGACCCCTCCGGGCCAGCCGCAGCGGCCGGTGAGCGTGCAGATCGACGAGTTCCTCGCGGCGAATGGCGGGAGCGCAGATCCCAACGCCCTCTATACGGTCTGGGCGGGCGCCAACGACCTCTTCGTCCAGCTGACGGCCTTCCAGGGCGGCACCATCACTCAGGCGCAGCTGCAGGGCAATTTCCTCGCCGCGGCCAACGCCGAGATCGCGCAGATCCGCCGCCTCACCGACGCTGGCGCGCGCTTCGTCGCGGTCTTCACGCTGCCGAACGTGGGGGCGACGCCTTCCTTCGCGGGCAGCCCCCTGGCGGGATCGGTGACGGCGCTTTCGGGGGGGTATAACACGACGCTCTTCACCGGCCTGCAGGGCGCCGGAATCCGCGTGATTCCGGTCGATACGTTCAGCCTCTTCAACCAGATCCTGGCGAACCCCGGCGCGTACGGCTTCACCAACACGACCAGCCCCGCCTGCGGGCCGTTCCCGCCGTTCTCGTCGTCGGCGAACTCCTTCTTCTGCTACTCCGGCAACCTTACCGCCCCCGGCGCCGATCGAACTCACGTATTCGCGGACGCGGTGCATCCGACGACCGCGGCGCATGCCGTCATTGCCCAGTTCGTGGAGTCCCTGATCGAGGGCCCGAGCCAGTATGGCCTTCTTGCCGAGTCGGCCCTGCGGATGCGTGCAAGCCATGTGCGGACCATCGGCGACGGGCTGGCGAAGCACCGCCACGACGAAGTGGGCAAGTTCAGTGTCTTCGTGGGCGGCGACGGCGGCGACTTCGAGATCGAGTCGGGCACCGGCAATACCGGCATCGGCACCCGCATGCGCTCGGGAACTCTCGGCTTGACGATGCGCGCCTCGGAGTCGGTCACCCTCGGCGCTGCCTTCGGCAACACCCGGAACAAGGCGACCTTCGGCCTCGGAGCAGGCGGCTACAACGCCAATGAGCACGCGTGGTCGGTATTCGCGGCGGTTCGCTGGGGTGGCTTGTACGGCACGGGCATCGTGTCGCTCGCGGACGTCAAGTTCAACGACATCCGCCGCAACATCGTGCTCGGTTCCAACACCAGCACCGCCACGGCGAGCGCCGAGGGCACCAATTCCTCGGCGTACTTCTCCCTCGGATACGACTTCCCCATCGGACGCCTGATGATCGGACCGACGGTCGCAGTCACCACGCAGAACGTCGACGTGAACGCCTTCGACGAGACCGGCGGCGGCGCGGCCGGGATTCGCATGCAGCAGCAGAAGCGCAAGTCCGAAGTCTGGAGCGCCGGCGCGCGCGCGTCCCTCAACCTCGGCAACTGGACGCCGTGGGTGCGCGTGACCGCCGACAAGGAGCGCCGCGACGACGTGCGCCTGGTATCGGCAACACCGCTGTCGATGCTCGCGATCAACAGCACCTACGACGTGCCCACCTACCGGCCCGACACCAGCTACCTGACCGGTTCGGTGGGGGTGAACGGGCTGCTGATGCCCAACGTCGCGTTGAGCCTCGCCTACTACACGGTCTCGGGGCGCTCGGGGATCAAGGAAGACGGGGTGAGCGGCACGGTGTCGATCCGGTTCTGATGCGCTTGGCGCTGTCGTGCAAAGGGCCGCTTCCCGCGGCCCTTTGCCTTTCATGAAGCGCGTCTACACCGCGACGAATCTTCCCGAGGCGCACCTGCTCGTCGACCTGCTCGCCGACCGGGGCATCCGCGCGCGGATCTTCAACGCCAACGCATCGAGCCTGGCAGGCGAGCTGCCGATCGATGCGGCGCTACCCCAGCTCTGGGTCGACGATCCCGCCCATGCCGAGCGCGCCCGCGAGGTGATCGAGGAATTCACGCGCGGCAGCGCTTCCACCGTGATCCTCAAGTGTCCCGCCTGCGGCGAGGACAACCCCGCCTCCTTCGACCTCTGCTGGGCTTGTGGGGGCGGTCTCGAGAAATAGCGCGGCGGCTGCGATGGTCGCAAATCCGTGAAACCGCCGATTTGCCGCCCGCGTCACGCTAGACCTTGAGGGTGAACGGAGTGAAACGCGTATCACGGTCGTAATGATCCTCCTGCTCGGCGCGCTTGAGCCAGCCGACGATCACGTAGGTGAGCGGCGTGAGCAACACTTCGACCGTAACCTTGGCGATGAACTGCGCCAGCATCACCATCGGCAGCTTGTCGTCGGGGATGATGCCGGTCCCGTAGAAGGCGAGCGGGTAGAAGAGCGCCGAGTCCACCGCCTCGCCGAAGATCGTCGAGCCGATGGTGCGGCTCCAGAGCCAGCGCCCGGCGGTCGCGATCTTCATCTTCGCGAGCACGAACGAGTTCACGAACTCGCCGCAGAAATACGCGACCATCGATGCGAGGGCGATCCGCCAGGTTGCGCCGAAGGCGACCTCGTAGGCGGCCTGGTTCTTCCAGAAGGGCGCCGGCGGCAGGCTCACCACGACCCACGCCATGAACGACGCGAAGGCGAGCGCGGCGAAACCCGCCCAGATCACGCGCCGGCTGCGGGCATAGCCATACACCTCGGTGAGGATATCGCCGAACACGTACGAGATCGGGAAGAAGAGCACTCCCGCCCCGAACGTGAGCGCGCCCAGGACGGGAAGGTCCACCTGGGCGATCTTCGCCGGCCCGACGAGGTTCGAGCACACCAGGATCACCACGAAGGCGACCATGACGAACTCGTAATACTTGTATTGCGACCTGCCTTCTGGAGTTTTCAAGAGGTTTTCTCCGACTCTTTGGTTGTTGGATCAATGAACCACGAAGACCACGACGACCACGAAGAAAGCGCAGGAGATGCATCACGTGGCGTGATCGATTGAGACCCTTCGGATACTTTCCTTCGTGGTCCTCGTGGTCTTCGTGTTCAATGCTTTTGAAGGGTAGTCATTCTAATCCGCGCTGCCGCGCGGCCTCGAAGAGCGCAATGGTGCCGGCGGCGGCGGCGTTGAGGGATTCGATGCGCGGCGAGATGGGAATGCGCGCGGTGACGGCCACGCTCGCGAGCAGCTTTCGCGACAGTCCCGCCCCCTCGTTGCCCACGAGGATTGCGGTGGGCTTGCGCAGGTCCACTTGGTAGAGCGACTTCCCGCCTTCCCCGGCGAGGGCGACCGATTGCCCGCGAAAGGCCCCGAGCCACGCGCCGAGATCCGCGCGCTCGATGACGTTCACCGCGAAATGGGCGCCCATCGCGGCGCGCAGGACCTTCGGCGACCACGCGAAGGCGCATCCCGGAGAGAGCAGCACGTGGTCCGCGCCCGCCGCGCCGGCACTGCGCAGCAGCGTGCCGACGTTGCCGGGGTCCTGGATGTCCTCCAGCAGGAGTGCCAGGCGGGCCGTGGCGGGTGCGGGCCGGGGCTGGGGCGTGCGAACGCACGCGATGACGCCGGTGGGCGAGTCGACCGTCGAAAGCGCGTTGAAGAGCGCATCTGCGAGCAACGTGACCCGCGCCGGCCCCGAACGCTTCACCAGCCTGGCCACCTCGGGATCGTCCAACCCCGCGCGGCTCACCATCACGTCCTCGGGCGCAGCTCCGGAGTCGAGGAACGCAGCGAGCAGGTGGGCGCCGTCGAGGATCGCGAGGCCCGCCTTGCGGCGCTCCGAGGCGTTCGAGCTCAGGCGCAGCACCGCCTTGAAGGCGGCGTTGTCGCGCGAGGCGACGGCCTTCATCAGAAGGGAAACGCCGGTTGCAGCAGGATATGCACCGGCTCGAAGCTGCGTCGATGGATCGCGCACGGCCCGATGCGCCGCAGCGCCTCGAGGTGCTCCCGCGTGCAGTAGCCCTTGTGGCTGGCGAAGCCGTAACCCGGGTATTGCTGGTCCAATCGACGCATCTCGGCATCGCGCGCCACCTTGGCGAGGATCGACGCCGCCGAGATCGCGGCCACCAGCTGGTCGCCCCCGACGATCGCACGGCACTTGAGCGTGATCATCGGCAGCATGTTGCCGTCCACGCAGACCTCGTCGGGCTCCATCCCGAGCGACTCGACGGCGCGCTTCATCGCCAGCAGGCTCGCCCGCAGGATGTTGATGGTGTCGATCTCCTCGACGCTCGCCGAGGCGATCGCCCAGGCGAGCGCGCGCTCCTTGATGCGCGCGGAGAGCTTCTCGCGCTCCTCGCAGGTGAGGAGCTTCGAGTCGACCAGGCCGTTGATGCGGGTACGCGCGGGATCGAGGACCACCGCGGCGGCATAGACCCCCCCGGCTAGCGGGCCGCGGCCGGCCTCGTCAACCCCGCAGAGCAGCGTGCGCTCGGTCGGTTTCTGGTATCGCGCTGTCATGGTCTTCGGGCGAGGCTTTCGAAAGATAGGGCGCGAGCGCCTGGACCATGCGCTCGTCGTGGCCGCAGGCGAGGCTTGCGTGCAGCCGCGCAAAGCGCTCGCTCACGGCCTCGCGTGCGGCCTTGTTGTCGAGCCAGTTTCCCAGGGCCTGCGCCAGATTGGCAGGGGTTGCGTCGGCCTGCAAGAGCTCGGGAACGATGAACTCGCCGGCGAGGATGTTGGGCAGGCCCACGTAGGGCTGGATGCGCCGGCGCATCACCATGCGGTAGGTGAGCG
>JALYSB010000201.1 GCA_030855025.1 Pseudomonadota bacterium | reverse complement strand
GGCATGATTTCCGCGATGCTCACGGTCGAGGCCATCAAGCAGGCGCAGTCGAAGTTCGGCAAGCGCGTGGTCACCGGCGAGGAAGTGCGCTGGGGCGCCGAGAACCTGAGCCTGGACGCCGGCAAGATCAAGGCGTTGGGCTTCGGCGACATGGTCCAGCCCCTGAAGACCTCGTGCAACGACCATGAGGGCGTGCGCAAGGGTCGCATCCACACCTGGGACGGCAAGGACTGGAGCTACACGTCCGACTGGCTCGAGGCCGACATGAAGATCCTGGGCCCGATGATCAAGACCTCCGCCAAGGCCTACGCGACCGAGAAGAAGATCACGCAGCGCGATTGCTCGAAAGAGAAGTAAGCAACAGGGGATGAGGGGCTGATGAGCGCACTTCCGAAGGCCGCCACCGCCCCTCTCCTCGATGTGAACGGCATCGAGGTGATCTACAACCACGTGATCCTGGTGCTGAAAGGCGTCTCGCTCGCGGTTCCCGAGGGGGGCATCGTCGCCCTCCTCGGGGCCAACGGCGCGGGGAAGACGACGACGCTGAAGGCGGTTTCGAACTTGCTGCGCGCCGAGCGTGGCGAGGTGACCAAGGGCGTGATCGCGTTCAAGGGCGAGCGCGTGGACAAGCTCAACCCCGCGGAGCTCGTGAAGCGCGGCGTGATCCAGGTGATGGAAGGCAGGCACTGCTTCGCCCACCTCACGGTGGAGGAAAACCTCCTCACCGGTGCCTACACACGGAGCGTGTCGCGTGCCGAGGTGCGCTCCGACATGGAACGGGTGTACGGATTTTTCCCGCGATTGAAGCAGCGGCGCGGCTCGCTCGCCGGCTATACCTCGGGTGGCGAGCAGCAGATGACCGCGATCGGACGCGCGCTCATGGCGCGGCCCACGATGATCCTGCTCGATGAACCGTCGATGGGACTGGCTCCCCAGATCGTCGAGGAGATCTTCGAGATCGTGAAGAATCTGAACTCGCAGGAAAAGGTGAGCTTCCTGCTGGCCGAGCAGAATACGATGGTGGCGCTGCGCTTCGCGGACTTTGGCTACATCCTCGAGAACGGGCGCGTGGTGATGGAGGGCACGGCGGCGCACCTCTCGGAGAACGAGGACGTGAAGGAGTTCTACCTCGGCATCTCCACGTCCGGGCGCCGCAGCTTCCGTGAGACCAAGCATTACCGGCGGCGCAAGCGCTGGCTAGGCTGATGCAATTTCCCAGCCCTTGACCAGCTATTACGACGCGCTCGAGACCCGCGATCCCGCCGAGCGCGAGCGCAATCTGCTCGAGCGCGTGCCGAAACAGCTTGCGCTCGCCCAGGAACGCAGCCCGCACTACCGGGAGGTCCTGAAGGGCATCGATTGCGCGGCCGTGACCACGCGTGCAGCCCTCGCCGGCCTGCCCGTCACGCGCAAGTCCGACCTGACCGACTTGCAGAAGCGCCTGCTGCCCTTCGGCGGGCTCAACGCCACCCCGGCTTCCGGGCTGGCGCGCATCTTCATGTCGCCCGGCCCGATCTACGATCCGGAAGGGCGCAGGCCCGACTTCTGGCACTCGGCGCGCACCCTCTTCGCGGCCGGTTTTCGCCCCGGCGACGTGGTGCTCAATTGCTTTTCCTACCACCTCACGCCCGCCGGCAGCATGTTCGAGACCGGCCTTCACCATCTCGAGTGCGTGGTGATTCCCGGAGGCGTCGGCCAGACCGAGATGCAGGCACGCGCCATCGCCGACCTGCAGCCTTCGGGCTACGTGGGCACACCGTCGTTCCTGAAGATCATCCTCGAGAAATGCGACGAGGTTGGCGCCGCGTCGCGCTCGATCAAACGCGCGTTGGTTTCGGGGGAGGCGTTCCTGCCCCCGGTTCGCGAGTTCATGCGCGCGCGCGACATCGACTGCTACCAGGCCTATGGCACCGCGGACCTGGGCCTCATCGCCTACGAGACCGCCGGGCGCGAAGGGCTCGTGGTGAGCGAGAACCTGATCCTCGAAATCGTCCGGCCGGGCACGGGCGATCCGGTCGCGGAAGGAGAAGTCGGCGAGGTCGTCGTGACGCCCTTCAACGAGGACTACCCGCTGGTGCGGTTCGCCACTGGGGATCTCTCGGCCGCGCTCGCGGGCCGAAGCCCGTGCGGGCGCACCAACGTGCGCATCAAGGGATGGCTGGGTCGCGCCGACCAGACGACCAAGGTTCGCGGGCTTTTCGTCCACCCGCACCAGGTGGCCGAGGTGCTGCGCCGCCACGGGCTCGCGCGCGCGCGCCTGGTGGTCGAGAACACCGCCGGGGAAGATCGGATGACGTTGCACGTGGAAGGCGCCCCGAGCGACGTGGCGGCGATCGAAGCCACGATGAAGGACATCATGAAGGTTCGCGGGGAGGTGCGTCCGGCTGCCACCGGTTCGCTCGCAAACGACGGGAAAGTGATCGAGGACCTGCGCAAGTACAGCTAGTTATCGCGGGAAGGCGATCACGTGATCGACGTCGAGCTTGATGCCGATGCTTTCTCCGATCGCATGGTTGTGGTGCGAGGGCACCAGCGAGAGCACTTCATGGCCGTCGGCCAGGCGCAGCGTGTAGAGGAATTCGGCGCCGCGAAACGCCTTTTTGACCACCTCGGCCTTGAGCGGGCTGTCGTCGTCGTGCAGGACGTCGTCGGGACGCAGCAGCAGCGACACATGCTGCCCCGGCTCGATGCCGCAGCCGGGGCAGTGGCCCAGCGGTCCCAGCACCGTCTCCAGGCCATCGCCGCCGGCCGCAAGCGCATCGATCAGCACCCCTTCGCCCACGAAATCGGCAACGAAACGGGTCGCCGGGCGGTGGTAGAGCGAGTAGGGGGTATCCCACTGTGCGATGACGCCCTCGTTCATCACGCCGACGTAGTCGGCCATCACGAAGGCCTCGCGCTGGTCGTGGGTGACGAGGAGGGTGGTGGTGCCGAGGGACTTGAGGATCGCTCGGACCTCGATCGAGAGGCGCTCGCGCAATTCCACGTCGAGGTTGGAGAACGGCTCGTCCAGCAGCAGCAGCTGCGGGCGCGGGGCGAGGGCGCGGGCGAGCGCCACGCGCTGCATCTGCCCGCCCGAGAGCTCGTGCGGATACTTGCCGCCGGCAGCGGGCATGCCGACGACTTCCAGCAGCTCGCGAACGCGCGCCTGCTTGTCGGCCGCGGCAAGACCCTTGAGGCCAAAGCCCACGTTGGCCGCGACGTCGAGGTGGGGGAAAAGCGCGTAGTCCTGGAAGACGAACCCCACGCGCCGCACCTCCGGCGGTGCGGTCATGCCGCGGCGGCTGACGACCTGCCCGTGCAAGCGGATTTCCCCGCCTCGCACCGGTTCGAGCCCCGCGATGCAGCGCAACACCGTCGTCTTGCCGCAGCCGCTCGGCCCGAGGAGGCAGCCGATCTCGCCGTCCTGGAGCGTGAGGCTGAGGCCGCGTGCTACCGGTCCGTGCCCGGGATAGGCGGAGTCGATCGCGACGATTTCGAGGGCGGCTGCCATGGCGGCGAGTATAGCCCATTGACAAATGAGAATTATTCTTATTATCCTTAAGGCCATCCTACCTCAATGGTCTAATCAGAGAATCTCAATGAAATTCAATCGCCTAAGCATCTTGACGCTGCTGATCGCGACCACAGCGACCGCGACTCCTGCTCAGGAAAGGGTTCTGAACCTGTACACATCGCGGCATTACCAGACCGACGAAGCGCTGTATGAAAACTTCACCCGGCTCACGGGCTACAGGGTGAATCGCATCGAGGCGGGCGACGACGCGATCGTCGAGCGCATGAAGCAGGAGGGGGCGCGCAGCCCCGCCGATGTGCTGATGACCGTGGACGCGGGCCGCCTGTGGCGCGCCGAGCAGGCCGGCCTCCTGCAGCCGGTGAAGTCGAGGCTCCTCGACGATCAGGTGCCGCGCGAGCTGCGCCATCCCGACGGTCTCTGGTATGGCTTCTCGATGCGCGCGCGCCCGATCTTCTACGCGAAGGGCCGCATCGATCCGGCGACCCTGCGCGACTACGAGGATCTCGCCGATCCGAGGTTCAAGGGCAAGGTGTGCGTGCGCTCGAGCTCCAATGTCTACAACCTGTCCCTCATGAGCTCGATGATCGCAGCCGCGGGTCCCGAGCGGGCAGAGCAGTGGGCGCGGGGCGTGGTGGCGAACTTCGCGCGCGATCCCAAGGGCGGCGATACCGACCAGCTGACGGCACTTGCGGCCGGCGAGTGCGATGTGGCGCTCGCCAACACCTACTACTTCGTGCGCCTGGTCAAGTCGGTGAAGATCGATGAGCGCACCGCGGCGGGCAAGATCGGCGTGGTATTTCCCAACCAGGCCAATCGCGGCACGCACGTGAACATATCCGGTGCCGGCGTTGCGCGGCATGCGCCTCACCGTGATGCGGCGGTGACATTTCTCGAGTACCTGGCCGGCCGCGAGGCCCAGGGCTACTTCGCCAACGGCAACAACGAATACTCGGTCGTGGGGAAGGTCGTGGCGAACCGCGAGCTCGCGGCGCTCGGCGATTTCAAGAAGGACAGCCTCAACGTGTCGCTTCTGGGCCGAAACCAGGCCGCGGCGCAGCAGATCTACGATCGCGCCGGATGGAAATGAAAGTATCATTCGCGCTACCCCCCACGGAAAGGCCGCGAAATGAACAAGTTTCTGCTCTGCGTGAGCGCGTGCGCAATCCTCGGCGCGTGCGCCACCGATCCCGCGTCATCCGCCGAATCGGGTGAGGACAAGGAGTACCGCACCGGCAGCAACATTCCGGCGCGCACCCGCGCAGGCGTGACTGCCGTCTCTCCCGATGAGATCGAACGCCAGCGCAACGCGACGACGGGCACCATGTTGAAGCGGGGAAATTAGGCGCGCGACAGCGCTGCCGCGCCCGCGGCTGCGCGCTTCGTCGCCGCCGGGCGCACCAGGCGGCGCGAAGCGAGGATCACCGGCAATAAGCCCACGGCAACGATCGCGAGCGATGCGGTGGACGCTTCCGCGAGCCGCTCGTCGGCGGCCAGGTTGTACGCCTGTACCGCGAGCGTGTCGAAATTGAACGGCCGCATCACGAAGGTCGCGGGAAGCTCCTTCATCACGTCGACGAACACCAGCAGCGCCGCCGTCACCAGGCTCGAGCGCAGCATCGGGGCGTGGACACGCGCGAGCGTCGCCCCGGCGCCCATGCCGAGCGAGCGCGCGGCATCTTCCATGTGGGGTGTCACCCGAGCGAGGCCCGCCTCGACGGTCTGCAGCGCCACGCCCAGGAACCGGATGAGATAGGCATAGACGAGCACCGCGATGCTTCCGGTCAGCACCACGCGGGAGGCGAAGCCGGCGTCGGCGAGGGCGTGATCGATGCGCGCCACCGGAATCAGGACCCCGATCGCGATCACGGCGCCGGGCACGGCGTAGCCCAGCGCGGCCATCCGGTTCACGCCCGCGGCCAGCGGGCTGCGCGAAATCCGCGCGGCATAGGCGAGCAGGAGCGCGAGTGCCACCGCGAGCACGGCGGTGATCGCGGCGAGCGTGGCGCTGTTGTAGGCCATGCGCGCAAAGCGCGGCCCGAACTGGGCATCGCCCGAGGCAAGGCTCATGCGCGCGAGCAGGATCAACGGCACCACGAATCCCGCCACGAGCGGGGCGGCGCACGCGCCGAAAGCCGCGGCCGCGCCCGCCCCGCGCAGCACGCGCGGGC
>JALYSB010000200.1 GCA_030855025.1 Pseudomonadota bacterium | reverse complement strand
GCAATGCGTGGAACACGCTGGTGGAGAGTGCCGTGGAGGCCACGGGCAAGGCGGGCCTGCATCGGTTCGCGAGCATCGGCGGCACGGGCGCGGTGGTCGAGCTGGGCGCGGTCGAGGCGCGCGATTTTCCGCGGCTGCCGACGCTGATCGGGGAATTCGACCGCGTGCTGGGCGGCGGGCTCGTCGAGGGCGGCGTGGTGCTGATCGGCGGCGACCCCGGAATCGGGAAGTCCACGCTTCTCCTCCAAGCGGCCGCGCGGCTTTCGGAGCAGGTCCCGGTTCTTTACATCACGGGCGAGGAGTCGGCCCAACAAGTCGCCCTCAGGGCCAAGCGCCTCGGCGTGAACGCGGGCAAGGTGCAGCTGCTCCCGGAGATCGAGCTGGAAAAAATCCAGGCGATCCTGAACGAGCGCAAGCCCCGCATCGCGGTGGTGGACTCGATCCAGACGCTCTATTCGAGCGCGCTCACCTCGGCGCCGGGATCGGTGGCACAGGTGCGGGAATGCGCGGCGCAGCTCACGCGGCTTGCCAAGCAGAGCGCGACCACCATCATCTTCGTCGGCCACGTCACCAAGGAGGGGCTGCTGGCCGGCCCGCGCGTCCTCGAGCACATGGTCGATACCGTCCTCTACTTCGAGGGCGAGACCCACACCAGCTTCCGGTTGATCCGCGCGTTCAAGAATCGCTTCGGCGCGGTGAACGAGATCGGTGTTTTCGCGATGACCGAGAAGGGCCTGCGAGAGGTCACCAATCCCTCGGCGCTATTTCTCTCGCAGCATCACTCGGGGGTTGCCGGATCGTGCGTGATGGTGACGCAGGAGGGCACGCGGCCGCTGCTGGTCGAGCTGCAGGCGCTGGTGGACGACGCGCACGGGGGGAATCCCAAGCGGCTTGCCGTCGGCCTCGAACAGAACCGGCTGGCGATGCTGCTCGCGGTGCTCCACCGCCACGCGGGGATCGCCTGCTTCGACCAGGACGTGTTCCTCAATGCCGTCGGCGGCGTTCGCATTGTCGAGCCGGGGGCGGACCTGGCCGTTACGCTCGCCGTGGTCTCGAGCCTGCGCAATCGCCCGCTTCCCGAGAAGCACGTGGTCTTCGGCGAGGTAGGGCTGGCGGGCGAGGTGCGGCCGGTGCAGCGCGGCCAGGAGCGCCTCAAGGAAGCCGCCAAGCTCGGCTTCACCCACGCCATCATCCCCGCGGCCAACAAGCCCCGCCAGCCAATTGCCGGCATCGAGATCGTGGCGGTGGATCGCCTGGTGGACGCGGTGGATTACCTGAAGCGGTAGGGAAAACCAGGGACGGACCCTCAATTCCCATCGCGCTTGAGCGCATTGGGAAATGAGGGTCCGTCCCTGGTTTTCCTTACTTCACCAGCAGGGCGAAGACGAGCGCGATGGCGGCGAGAGAGAGCAACACGATCGCCGCGACGGCGATGAGGTTGGTGGTGGAGCCGGCGGCGTTGAGGGGGACGCGCGAGGGCAATTGCATCGGCATCGGGCGCGCGCGGGAGGCGGAGGGTGCGCGGCGCTCGGGGGCTGCTGGCGTCGCAGGGGGAATGGTTTCGGTGTGGAAGCCGGACTGGGCGGCGAGCGGGCTCGTCGCCTCGATCTTGCCGCGGTACGCGCGCATCTTCTGCGTGGCGCTGATGTAATCGCGGAAGTCTTCGGTCTGGTCGGTCATCGAGGCGAGGCGCAGCGTCGCGTCGAACGAATCAAACGTCTTGGCGAGCGGCACGGGCTTGCCTTCATCGTCCTTCTTTCCCTCGTCGCGCGGGCCCATCGGCATCGTCGCGGTATCCACGTGCCGTTCGGGGGGAATGATCGGCTCGCGGCGCACCGTCGAGGGCGCGTTGGACGCCTTGAGCGCCGTGGCAGGGCGCGTGGAATCGATCTGGCGGCGGACTTCGCGCAGGTCGTCGGCGAGCTCCTTCACCGTCTGGTAGCGGTCCTCGAGCAGCTTCGCCATCGCCTTCGCCACGATGAGGTCGAGCATCGCGGGCACGGCGCGGTTGTGCTGGGAGGGCGCCGGCGGACTGGTGTTCACCGTCGCGTACATGATCGCGTTCACGTTGTCGCCGTCGAAGGGCGCCACACCGGTGAGCGCTTCATAGAGCACCACGCCCAGCGAGAAGATGTCCGAACGCGCGTCGATCGTCTTGCCGATCACCTGCTCGGGCGACATGTAGCGCGGCGAGCCGAGGATCAACCCCGTCATCGTCTTCACCGCCGAGTTGGGCAGGCGCGCGATGCCGAAGTCGGTGATCTTGGCGATCCCGCCCTTCATCACCATGATGTTCGAGGGCTTCACGTCCCGGTGCACGATGTCCTGCTGGTGCGCGAAATGCAGCCCGTCGGCGATCTGCGAGATGATGTCGACCACCTGGTGGGCGGGCATCAGCTCGCCCGAGGCGACGATGTCCTTCAGCTCCTTGCCCTCGAGGAACTCCATCGCCATGTAGGCCACCGCGTCGGTCTTGCCGACGTCGTAGATGGTGACGATGTTGGGGTGGTTCAGACGCCCGGCGGCCTTGATCTCCTGCTGGAAGCGCGCCTCGTACTCCTCGAGCTCCTGGCGCGAGAGGTTCAGGTTGATCGTCTTGATCGCCACCGTGCGGTCGATGATCGGATCGACCGCCTTGTACACGGTGCCCATCGCACCCTGGCCGATCTCGGAGATGATCTTGTAGCGGCCGAGCGTGGAGATCATCTATTTTTTCTTGGGCACGGCCGCGGCGGGCGGGGGTGCGGCCTTTTCCTTCGCAGTCTTCTCGGCGGCGGCTTTCTTCACCTGCGCCTTGACCGACGCGAAGGTCCGGGTCCACGAGGGGTGCCCCGCCTCAGCGGGCGTCAGGTCGAAGTCCGGATTCACCTCGTAGATCTTGAGGAACGCCGCGCGGCATGCGGGCGCGCGATCCTTCAGGCACAGGCTGAAGGCGACGTACTTCATCGCACGTACCTGCTCCGCCTTGTCCTTGAGGCCCTCTTTCAGGGCCGCCTCGATGAGCTTCAGCGCGTTGTCGTAGTCGCCCGAGTCGTACTTGACCAGCCCTTCCTGCAGCATCGTCTCGCCGCGGGACAGCGGCATGAAGCCGCTCGAGCGCCGCGTTTGCGCGGCTTCGCGCTCGGTCACGAGCTGGGTGCGCACGCTGCGGTACACGGGGCCCCAGACTGGATGGCCATCCTCGGCGGAAGTCAGCGTGAATTCGGGATGGATCTCGAAGGCCTTGCGGAACTCGTCGCGGCAGTGGGATTCGCGTCCGTTGGCGCAGTGCATGAACGCCATCAGCTTGCGGGCGCGCGCCTGTTCCGCCTTGGCGAGCAACCCATGGTCGAGGGCCGCGCCGAGGCTGCGTGCCGCGTTGTCGTATTCGCCCGCCTCGTACTGCTTGACGCCCTGGGCCAGGTGGTCGCGCGCACGCGTGCGCAGCGTGTCCTCGGTGATCTGTGGGGCCGCGGGCTTCTGGGCGGCGGGCTCCTGGGTGCCGCCGAGCTTGGGCATCTCGGCGCAGGCCGCGACGAGGAGCAGAAGGGCGAAGGGCAGGGCGCGGGTGGTGTTCATCATTGGAAGCGGTGCCGCAAGGTGACTTCATCCCTGGGTTTCACGTCGAGGTTCTCCACGTGGACGGGGAAGGTGGTGTTGCGGATCTCGATCTTGTACTTGCCCGGATCGAGCTTGAGGGACTTGCGCGGGGGCGAGACGCCTTGCGACTTGCCGTTCACGAACACCTCGCCCCACGGCGTGACGTTCAGGAACACCGTGGCCGGGATGATGCCGGGCTTGGTTGTGTCGACGCCTCCCTTGGCCGCGTCGAGCGCCTTGGCGCCCTCGGCCTTCACCGCGTCGCTCGACTTCTTGGTATTCGCGTCGCCAGTGGTGGGCGCGGCGGGCGGGATCTGTCCCGGGGACGGCACGGGGGCGAGGACTTTCGCGTCGGGGGATTGGGCGCCCGCTTTCGCGTCGGGGGGTTGGGCCTTCGCCTTCGCGTCGGAAGATTGGGCCCCCGATTTTTCGGGGGCGACACCGGGGGCGACACCGGGGGCGGCACCCTGCGCGGGCGCGGCGGCCGGTGCGGGCGGCGGCTTCACGGGTTCCACCGGCGCGGCGGCCACCTTCGCGGGCTTGGTCTCCACCACCGGCTGCGCGGCGGCCACGGTTTCGGGCGGCGGGGCCGAGGGCTTCTTGGTCGCGACGAGGATGCCCAGGATCAGCACGACGAGCGCCAATCCGCCGGCGACCATCGTGAGCTTCTTCTTGTCCTGGACGAACGAGGGGATGGTCAGGGTGACGGTGGAACTGCCCGTGGTCGAGTAGCCTCCGGTGCGGCGCGCGGAATTCGGCGTGGTGGCCGTGGCGCGATCCTTCATGCCGTCCTTGGCCTTCTGCAGCGCGCCCTCGTGGTGGCCGACCACGTAGATCTCGTGCTCGCGCACGTGCTTGTCGGTGCGTGACCCTTCGTACGTGAAGAGCTTGGCGTATTCGCTCGCGAGGTTCGAGACCACGTCGTAGTACGAGCGCGACACCACGATCTGGCTCGGGCGCGCGAAGCTCATGATGCGCTGCGCCACGTTGATGCCGTCGCCGATGATGTTCGGGTGGCCGTTGATGTCCTTCACCAGCTTCACGGGCCCCAGGTTGATGCCCATGCGCACCGAGTCGTTGCCGGGGCCTTCGGCCGTACCTGCCTCCGCATTCTCGCGGATCATCGCTTCGCGCAGGCTCAGCGTCACGAAGAGCGCGTCCTCGGGATCGCCGAGGAAGCTGATCGCCACGCCATCGCCGGTGTCGAGGATAATGCGGTCGTTGACCGTGATGTCCTTGATCGCCTCCGACAGGTTGTTCGTGAGGCTGGTCTTCAGGCGAATCTGTTCGGTGACGGGCTTTTTGGAATAGCCCACCAGGTCGATGAACACGACGCTGCAGATGAACGTTCGGTTTGCCGTGTCGAGCATCGTTCGGCCTGGATAGTCGGCGGAGAGCCGGCCTCGCTATTTAGTTGTGGTAATGCAGGGACTTACAAAGCAAATTTCGGGCAATTCCTAGTTTAACCGATTGCTGCCGAAAAAGCCTGTGCCGCCGTTCACAGCGAGAGCGTTTTGCCGGCGCAATCGGCGCCATCGGGGCCGAGGAGCCAGAGGAACGCGCGTGCCGCCTCTGCGGCTGGCCGCAAGCTCGCGGGATCCTCGCCGGGATGGCTGCGGGCGCGCTGCGAAGTGGCGATCGGCCCGGGAATCAGCACGTTCATGCGCGGCTTGCCCGCCTGCTCCAGCTCGTCGGCCCAGATCGTGGCGAGCGTCGACAGCCCGGATTTCGATACCGCGAAGCCTCCCCAATACGCCGCGGGCTGGGCGCCATGGGTTTCGCCGGTGAAAACAACGGACGAATCTTTTGCCGCGGAGAGGAGTGGGAGACACGCGCGTGTGATTGCGAAGGGGGCGGCAAGGTTCACGCGAAGGAGCTGCGTCCACTGCTCGAGGGTCTGGTTGGCGAGCGGGCCGAGCGGGATGAAATGCACCGCGCAGTGGGCGATCCCGTCGAGGCGCTTCAGGTCCTTGCGGATCAGCTGCGCGAGCGATTCCATTTCCGGAGTGCCGGCCGTGCCGAGGTCGAGCGGGATCATCGCGGGCTCGGGGCCCTTCGCCTCCACGATGGCATCGTAGGTGGCCTCGAGCTTTTCCTGCTTGCGGCCGAGGAGGGCGACGGTGGCGCCATGG
>JALYSB010000199.1 GCA_030855025.1 Pseudomonadota bacterium | reverse complement strand
TGGTGCTCACCAAGGCCAACGCGCGCGCCACCGTCCACCGCCCGGGCTACCTCGATTACATCGGGGTCAAGCGCTTCGACGCTTCGGGCACGGTGGTGGGCGAGCGCCGCTTCGTGGGCCTCTATACCTCATCGGCCTACCATGCCGACCTGCGCGAGGTTCCCCTGTTGCGCCGCACGGTCGCGCGCGTCGTCGAGCGCTCGGGATTCCGCCAGTACAGCCACATGCACAAGAACCTGTTGTCGATCCTGCAGGAGTATCCGCGCGACGAGCTCTTCCAGATCGACGAGGACACGCTGCTCGAGACGGCGCTCGGAATCCTGCGCCTCGGCGACCGGCGCAAGACCCGCGTCTTTATCCGGCGCGATCTTTACGGCCGCTTCTACTCGTGCCTGATCTTCCTGCCGCGCGAGAACTACAACACCGACGTGCGCATGCGCATCCAGGAGATCCTCAAGCGGTACTTGAATGGCAGCAGCGTGGAGTTCACCGTACACCTGTCGGAAGCGGTGCTCGCGCGCATCCACATGCTGGTCCGGAGCTCGCCCAAGGAAACTCCGAGCTACGACATCCGCGTGATCGAGGCGGACATCGCCCAGGCCACCCGGCGCTGGGAGGACGACCTCAAGAACGCCTTGATCGAGGCGCACGGCGAAGAGCGCGCCACGGTGGCGTTGCGCGCCTTCGCGGGGGGCTTTCCGGTCGCCTACCGTGACGCGGTTTCGCCCCGCGCGGCTGTTCGCGATATCGCCATCATCGACCAGCTCGATGCGGCGTCGCCATTCAGCGTGAGCCTCTACCGCCCGGTGGAAAGCGACGACCGCACGCTGCGCCTGCGCGTCTACCGGCTCGGGGCGCCGGTGCCGCTGTCGGCCAGCATGCCGGTCCTCGAAAACATGGGCCTCGAGGTCCTCGACGAGGCCTCCTACGACATCGAGCGCGCTCCCGGCGAGGCGGTATACATCCACGACTTCGGCATGCGGGCGAGCCGTCCGATCCCCGACGTGGAGATGGTCAAGGCGATCACCGAGGAGGCGCTCGGCAAGGTCGCCCGTGGCCAGATCGATAACGATGGCTTCAACCGCCTCACCCCCGGGGCCGCGCTCGCCGCCGAAGACGTGGTGGTGCTGCGCGCCTACGCGAAATACCTCAAGCAGACCGGGTTCACCTTCAGCCAGAGCTACATCGAGCAGACGCTCGCCGTGCATGCCGCCATCACGGGGAAGCTGGCCGCGTTATTCCACGCGCGCTTCGACCCGGCGATCGAGTCCAACCGCGAGGAGCTGCAGAAGACGCTCGAAGGCGCGATTCGCGAGGGCCTGAATGCGGTTGCCATCGCCGACGAGGACAAGATCCTGCGGCGTTTCCTGCACCTGATGAAGGCGACGGTGCGGACCAACCATTGGGTGAAGGACGCCTCCGGGGCGCGCAAGCCGTTCCTCGCGCTCAAGTTCGTTTCCGCCCAGGTGCCCGAGCTGCCCGAGCCGCGGCCGTTGTTCGAGATCTTCGTGTATTCGACGCGCTTCGAGGCGATCCACCTGCGCGGCGGCAAGGTCGCGCGGGGCGGGCTGCGCTGGTCGGACCGGCCCGAGGATTTCCGCACCGAGGTGCTGGGGCTGATGAAGGCGCAGATGGTGAAGAACGCCGTCATCGTCCCGGTGGGTTCGAAGGGCGGCTTCGTGCTGAAAAGCGCGCCGCCGATGTCGGACCGCGAGGCCTACCTCAAGGAAGGCGTGGAGTGCTATCGCAATTTCCTGCGCGGGCTCCTCGATGTGACGGACAACCTGGTCGCCGGAAAGGTGGTGCCGCCAAAGGACGTGCTGCGCCATGATCCCGACGATCCCTACCTGGTGGTTGCCGCCGACAAGGGCACGGCGACCTTCTCCGACTACGCCAACGCGGTCTCGGCCGAATACGGTTTCTGGCTGGGCGACGCGTTCGCCTCGGGCGGCAGCGTGGGCTACGACCACAAGAAGATGGGCATCACCGCGAAGGGCGCCTGGGAAAGCGTGAAGCGCCATTTCCGCGAGATGGGCGTGGACACGCAGAGCCAGGACTTCACGGTCGCCGGCATCGGCGACATGTCGGGCGACGTATTCGGCAACGGGATGCTCCTGTCGCGCCACATCAGGCTGGTCGCGGCGTTCGACCATCGCCACGTGTTCTTCGACCCCACGCCCGATACCGCGGCCAGCTTCGCGGAGCGCGAGCGACTCTTCAACCTGCCGCGCTCCTCGTGGGACGACTACGACAAGTCGAAGATCTCGAAGGGCGGGGGTGTTCACCCGCGCTCGGCCAAGACCATCGCGCTCACGCCTGAGGTGCGCGCCGTGCTCGGCATCGAAGCGATTGAGCTCACCCCGCCCGAGCTGCTCAAAGTGATCCTCAAGGCCCCCGTCGACCTGCTCTACAACGGCGGCATCGGCACCTACGTGAAGGCGGCGCGGCAGTCGAGCGCCGAGGTGGGCGATCGCGCCAACGATGCGATCCGCGTGAATGGCAGCGAGCTGCAGTGCAAGGTGGTCGCCGAGGGCGGCAACCTCGGCTTCACCCAGCTCGGGCGCGTCGAATACGCGCAGCGCGGCGGGCGCATCTTCACCGATGCGATCGATAACTCCGCCGGCGTCGACTGCTCCGACCACGAGGTGAACATCAAGATCCTCATGGGGATCGTGATGGCGGACGGCGAGATGACCATCAAGCAGCGCAACAAGCTGCTCGCCGAAATGACCGACGACGTCGGGCGCCTGGTGCTCGCCGACAACTACTACCAGACGCAGTCGTTGTCGGTGTCCGCGGTGCGCGGCGAGAAGCTGCTCGACGCGCAGGCCGCGTTCATCCGCGCGCTCGAGCGCGCCGGGCGCCTCAATCGCGTGGTCGAGTACCTGCCCTCCGACGACGACATCGCCGAGCGGCGCGCCGCGAAGCAGGGCCTGACTGCGCCGGAGCGCGCGGTGCTGCTGGCGTACTCGAAGATGCAGCTCTTCGACGAGCTCTCCGCCGGCAAGCTCGTCGACGACGAATACGTGGCGCGCGGCCTGGTGGAGTATTTCCCCCCGCTGCTTCGCAGCCGCTACGCCGACCTCATGCAGCGCCACCCGCTCAAGCGCGAGATCATCGCGACGGTCGTCGCCAACACGATGATCAACCGCACCGGCAGCATCTTCGTGCATCGCATGATCGAGGAGACCGGAGCCTCCACCGAGGAAGTGACCCGCGCCTACCTGCTGGTGCGCGACATCTTCGGGCTGGACGCGCTCTGGCTCGAGCTCGACGCGCTCGACAACAAGGTGCCGGCGCAGCTGCAGTACGAGATGCTGGTGGAGGCCGGACGGCTGGTGGTTCGCGGTGCGCTCTGGTTCCTGCGCCGCCGCCGCGAGCGCCTGCCGATCGGGCAGGTCCTCGATATCTTCCGCCCCGCGGTCGAGGCCCTGCGAGGGCAGGTGCCGCAGATCCTGTCGGCGGGCGATCGCGCGGCCTGGGAGGCTTCGGTCGCCAAGCTCACCGCCGAGGGCGCACCGATCGAAGTGGCGCAGAAGGCCTCGAGCCTGGGCTCGCTCTACGCCACTCTCGACGTAACCGAGGTCGCCGGAGAGCAGAAGAAGAGCGTCGAGTCCGTGGCGGCGCTCTACTTCGCCCTCGTGGGCGAGCTCGAGCTGCGCTGGTTCGCCGACCGCATCACCCAGCTGCCTACCGATACCAACTGGCAGGCGCTCGCGCGCAACGCGCTGCGCGACGACCTCGCGAGCCAGCAACGCGCGCTCACCTCCACCGTCGCCAAGCTCTCGGATTCGGCCGACCCGCAGGTGATGCTCGAGGCATGGAAGGAGCGCTACGCGCCCGCGATCCTGCGGCTGAAATCGATGATCGAGGAATTGAAACGCCAGAGCTCGCTCGACCTCGCGGTGCTCTCGGTGCTGCTGAGGGAGCTGCGGTCACTTGCCTGAAGAACCAACAATCAACCAGGAGTCACGATGAAATCGATCCGGATCACCATGCTCGGCACCGCCATGGGATTGGCCAGCGCCTGCGCCACCACCCCCCAGGGCATCGACAACAGCACCATCGGCCAGTCCGCTTTCCGCGAGCACAAGGCGACCTACGGCGTGGTCTACCGGTTGCCGAAGGATGTCACCGACATCCTCGACAATCGGGTGTATCCGCCGCTGCACGCGCGCCTGGCGAGGCTCGGCCTGCACGAGGAGGCGCGCACCTTCAACCTGCAGCACGTGACGGTTGTGCACATCCATAGCGCGGACCCGGCGACCCCGAGGAAGATGCTCGCGGCGTTCCCGAAGGCACCCCCGGTGCTGAACCTCACGCTGAAGACCTTCTACAACACCGAGGCCGCGACCGGCGCCGGTGCGCCGTGGTGGTTCGACCTGGGCGTGGTGAAGGCGGGCCCGGGCTACACCGAGATGATGAAGTTCAACACGCTGGCCACTGCCGCGATGGCGCCGCTGCGCGACGGCCCGTTGCCGCGCGTCACGGGTCCCGTCTACGAAAAAATGAGCGATGCGGGCAAGGACCTCGTGAGGACGGTGGGCGTGAGCGGCGTGAACGTGATGAAGGACGGCAAGGAGACTGCCTCGCACAATCCGCACAACACGCTCACGTACAGCATGAAGCGCTACGACGATCGGCTGAAGGCCGCGATGAACGAGTTCGCCGCCGAGATGAACGCGGTCCTGCCCAACGGCATCGACACGCAGTTCAAGGAGGTCTCGATCGTCGAGATCGGCTTCATGGGCAACGTGCTGCGCGAGTTCTACCGCGTGAACCTCGAGAGCGGGACGGGTTACGACGTGGTGAGCGGGCAGGTGGTGAAGGTCGGTAGTTGAGGGATCCCTAGCTAGTCGACGATGAGGGCCGCGACCACGTCGCGGCCTTCCCCCAGCAGGATGTTGTAGGTGCGGCATGCGGCGGGCGTATCCATCGCCTCGACGCCGATTCCCGCCTTGTAGAGCGGCGCGAGCAGCGCGGGCTCGGGGAAGCGAAACGCCTTGCCCGTTCCCAGCAGGACGATCTCGGGCTTGAGCTCGACGATCGCGGCGAGGTGGTCGGCGGTCAGCGCGTCGATCGATGCGGCCGGCCAATCGGTCACCAGCCGCTCGCCGTTCACCACGAGGCTCGCGCAATGGCGCGCGTGGTTCACCTCCACATAGCCCTCGCCGTATCCCGTGAAGAGATTCTTCCCGTCGGCCTGCTCGCGCTCGATTTTCAACGACTTAGTCCTTCCGCGGTCCTGCTAGAATCATATCTTTATTGCGCTGCAACATCATCGCCGGAATGAACCTGAACGACGCGTCGAAGCCCATGATCCCCGAATTCTCGCGCATCAAGCGCCTGCCCCCGTACGTCTTCAGCATCACCAACGAGCTGAAGATGGCCGCGCGCCGCGCTGGCGAGGACATCATCGACTTGTCGATGGGCAACCCCGATGGGCCCACGCCGCGGCACATCGTCGACAAGCTGGTCGAGGTGGCGCAGCGCGACGACACCCACGGCTATTCCGTCTCCAAGGGCATCCCGAAGCTGCGCCGCGCGATCTGCGAGTGGTATCGCCGCCGCTGGGGCGTGGAGTTCGACATGGACCGCGAGGCGATCGTCACCATCGGCTCGAAGGAGGGCCTCGCGCACCTGATGCTCGCGACCCTCGATCGCGGCGACACGGTGCTCGTGCCCAATCCGAGCTACCCGATCCACATCTA
>JALYSB010000198.1:1429-5742 GCA_030855025.1 Pseudomonadota bacterium | reverse complement strand
CGATCAGGCGATCGCCCAGCTGATGCAAACCGAGGCGTTCGAGCGACTGGCGAGAGAGCCCGAGCTGCGCGCCCTGGCGCAGGATCCCGGCTTCGTGGCGCTGGCGCGCGAGCCGGAGTTGCTGAGGACCCTCGCGCTCCATCCGGACACGTACACGGCGTTGGCCGCCCACCCCGAGGCGCTCGCCGTCGTCGCACGCCATGCGGCGGCGTTCGAAGCCTACGCCCAGGCCCCGCAGGCGCTCGGCGTCCTGTTCGCCCACCCCACGGCGATGGCTGCGATCGCGCAACACCCCGAGGCCTACCAGGCACTTGTCGCGGATGCGGCAACCTTCGAGATCCTTGCCACCCAGCCCGACGCGATCCGGGTGCTCGCGCAGAACTCGAAGTATTTCCAGCGCATGGCCGAGCATCCCGAAGCCGCCGTCGCCATGATCCGCGCGGTGCTGGCGCCCAATGCGGACGCGCTCGCGGTGCACGCGGCGCACTCCCAAGCCCTTGGGGCCCTGGGCTACGACGCGCAGGTTTTCGCCGCGATGTCCGCCAATCGCGCGGCGTTCGCGGTGCTCGCAGCCGACGCCAAGGCCTTCGAGGTGATGGCGCGCAACGCCCGCGTGTTCAACAGCCTCGGCAACCACACGCAGGCATTCCTCGCGTTCACCGCGGATCGCCTGGCGTTCGCCGCGCTCGCCGCCGCCCCGCAGGTTTTCAGCGCGATGGCATCGAATCGCAAGGCATTCGATGAGGTGAATGTGCACGCCCGGGTCTTCGAGGCCCTGAGCCGGAATCCCGCGGCGATGTCCGCGATCGCCGCGAGCCCGCAGGCGATGTCCGCGTTCGCCGCGAGCCCGCGGGCGGTCGAGGCGATCGCTCGTGTTCCGCGTGCGTTCGCAGTGCTGGCGAAGCACCCCGAGGCGTTCTCGCGGCTGGCGTCCACGCCCGGTTTCCAGGCGCTGGCCGCCGATCCCGCGTTCGCACGCGCGCTCGTCGATGCGCGCTTCACCCAGGCGGTCCAGACCAGTAATTGACGCTCCTCGCCCCCGCCCTGGTCGGGCTCGCCCCGGTCCTCACCTTCCTCGCAGGCCTGCTCTTCCTCGACAGCTACAAGCTCGTCAAGCTGCGCACCGTGGTCGCAGTGGTGGTGGCGGGCATGGCCATGGCCGCGGCGACCTACGCCGCGAACGGAGTACTCCTCGAGCACCTGCCGATGGAGTTCGAGAGCTTCACGCGCTACGTGGCGCCGCTGGTCGAGGAGCTCCTGAAGGGCCTGGTGATCGTGGCGCTGGTCCGTGCCCACCGGATCGGCTTCCTGGTGGACGCCGCGATCTTCGGTTTCGCCATCGGCGCGGGCTTCGCGATGGTCGAGAACCTCCATTACCTGCGCCTGTTTCCGGAGGCGGGCATGGGCACCTGGGTCGTGCGCGGATTCGGCACCGCGCTGATGCATGGCGGGGCGACGGCGATGTTCGCGGTGATGGGGCTCGCGATGATCGACCGTTCGGGACGCGCGGGGCTCGGCGCCTACCTGCCCGGATTCGCGCTCGCGGTGCTGCTGCACTCCGCGTTCAACCACTTCTTCCTGTCGCCGCGGCTCTCGACCCTCGGCATCGCGCTCGTGCTGCCGCCGCTCTTCTACCTGGTCTTCGATCGCAGCGAGCGGGCCGTGGGCAGCTGGCTCGGCAAGGGATTCGACGCCGATGCCGAGATGCTCGAGCTGATCAACTCGGGGCGGCTGTCGGACTCACCCGTGGGCAAATACCTGCACTCGCTCAAGGACAAGTTCAAGGGCCCCGTCGTGGCCGACATTCTCTGCTACATCCGGCTGCACACCGAGCTCGCGTTGCGCGCCAAGGGGATCCTGATCCTGCGCGAGAACGGATTCGAGGCCGAAGTGGACGAGTCCACGGTCGCGAAGTTCACCGAGATGACCTATCTCGAGGGCAGCATCGGCCGCACCGCGCTGCTGGCAATCCAGCCAATGCTGCACATGAGCCACAAGGACCTGTGGCAGATGTACATGCTCGGTAAATGAAATGGGCCCCGTTGCCCCTGGGCACGCTATTGCTGTCGGGCGGCTTCGTGTTCATCTGGGCCACGGGGTTCATCGTCGCTGCACTCGCTTCGGGGCACGCCGATCCGCTCACCTTCCTGGTGGTGCGCTACGTGCTTACCATCGCCGTGTTCGCGGGAGCGTCGTGGTGGATCAAGGCCTCGTGGCCGCGCTCACCCGCGGCGTGGCGCGACGCGATGGTCGCGGGAATGCTGATCCATGGCGTCTACCTCGCAGGCGTCTACTGGGCGATCTGGCACGGGATGCCCGCGGGGCTGACCGCGCTGGTGACGGGATTGCATCCCCTGATGACGGCGGCGCTGGCGATTCCACTCCTCAGGGAGCATCTCGGCGCGCGCCAATGGGCAGGAATCGCAGTGGGCTTCGCAGGCGTAGGGCTGGTCGTCGCCCCGGCCCTGGTCCGTGCGGATGCGATTGCCTTGCTGCCCCTGCTCGCCGCTCTCCTGGCCACGTTCGCCCTCGCGCTCGGCACCATCTGGCAGAAGCGCTCCCAGCCGCGCATGGACTTGCGGGTGAACGCGGCGATCCAGTTCATCGGTGCGCTCGTGCTCACGGCGCCGGTGGCCGTTGCGTTCGAGAGCGGGCGGCTGGAGCCGATTCCCGCGGTGTGGGGCGCGATGGCATGGGCAGTGCTGGTGCTGTCAGTGGGCGGCATTTCCATGCTTCTCGCGCTCCTCAAGCGCGGGGCGGCCTCGCGCGTCGCACCGCTGCTCTACCTGGCGCCGCCGGTGGCAGCCCTCATTGCCTGGGCGATGTTCGGCGAGGCGCTGACGGCGCTGCAGGTCGCCGGGATGATCCTCGCGGCCGTCGGTGCCTTCGCGGCGCGTAGTTCTAGCCAGCCACAACTCACGAAGTGATAGCTATCCACCCGCGCGGCGCCTGCCCGCCCCGAAAACCTTCCCCAGCTCGTACGCGGCGAGGGTCCGGGTTCTGGTGTTGGCGGCCCCCGACGCCGCGGTCGCCAAGCTGCGCGGACTCGTATCGGCTCGCTGATCGTGCCATGCTGCCGCTTGCCCTGGTTTCGTGGAGCGCTGAATGAATGATGCCCGGTCGCCTTCGATCGCCGCGATCCGCAAGGAGCTCGCGCCCGGCGGCGTCCTGCGCGCGGGCATAAATCTCGGCAACCCCGTGATCGCGCAGCCCGATCCCGCGGGCGGAGATCCCAACGGCGTGGGACCCGAGCTCGCACGCGAGCTCGGCCGGCGCATCGGCTTGCCGGTCCAGTTTCTCAAATACGAGACCGCGGGCAAGCTCGCCGACGCAGTGCGCGAAGGCGCCTGGGACGTGGCCTTCCTCGCCATCGATCCCGCGCGCGCCGTGGATATCGAGTTCACCGATGCCTACGTGCACATCGAAGGCACTTACATGGTTCCACAGTCCTCGGCCCTGCGCTCGACGCAGGACGCCGACCGCGACGGAATTCGCATCGCCGTGGGCCTGAAAACCGCCTACGACCTGTTCCTCACCCGCGAGGTCAAGCGCGCCCTTATGATTCGCGCCGCATCGTCCGCCGCCGCGATCGACATGTTCCTCGCCGACGGACTCGATGCGGTCGCCGGCGTGCGCCAGCCCCTCGACGCGGCGGCGCGCAAGCATCCGGGCCATCGCGTGCTCGCCGAGAGCTTCATGGTCATTCGCCAGGCTTGCGGCGTGCCCCATGGGCGCGCGGCCGCGGCGCGCTACCTCGCGGATTTCATCGGGGAGTGCAAGGCCTCGGGCTTCGTCGCGCGCGCCCTCGCGGAAAGCGGCATCACGGACGTCGCGGTGGCTCCCGCGCGGGGATCCTGACCCAGCCTCAGGTGTCGTCGCCCTCGAATCCTTCTACCCGCTTGAATGAGCCCTGGAGCACGCGTCCGGTGCGCGCACGCGCGCCGCGATAGTGCTCGATGTCTGCAGGCTTCACGAGCAGGGTGGTTCGCTTGTCGCCGCGCCCCACCACCGTGATCCTCAGCGCGGAGGCACCCACCCGCTGCAGTCCCAGCATGGGCTCGCCCTCGTGCAGCCGCATCGCCATCACGCCCTTGCCGCCGCTCGGCAGCTCGTTGATCTCCTCGAGCGCGAATACCAGCAGGCGTCCGTCGCGCGACAGGGCGGCGACCTCCTTCGTCTCCGGCGGGATCACGGCGGGCTCGAGCAGCGTATCCGACTCGCCAATCGAGACGAACTGCTTTCCCGCGCGCTGCCGGGTGACGAGGCTCTCGACTTTCGCGCGCAGCGCGTTGCCGGAGCGGGTCGCGAGCAGC
>JALYSB010000198.1:0-1419 GCA_030855025.1 Pseudomonadota bacterium | reverse complement strand
CGGCACGGACGTTGAAAACGCGCCCGTTGCCCCCGAACAGCACGATGGGATGCACGGTGCGCGTTTCAACGATCGCGAGCGGTGCGTCGCCTTCCTTCCAGCCGAGGGCCGCGCGGTCGATCCCATGACCCGAGCGGGTGCGCAGGAACCCGTTGCGCGACAGGATCACCGTCACCGGCTCGTCGACCACGGCCAGGACGTCGGCCACGGTGATGCGCTCGGCCTCCTCGATGAAGGTGCGGCGCGCGTCGCCGAATTTCTGCGCGTCCTCGCGCACTTCGGCGGCGGCGAGCTTGCGGCGCTCCGCGGGCGACCCGAGCAGGCGCTTGAGCGACGAGCCTTCCTTCTTGAGCTCCGCCAGCTCGCGCTCGATCTTGATCCCCTCCAGCCGCGCCAGCTGCCGCAGCCGTATCTCCAGGATGTCCTCGGCCTGGCGCTCGGAGAGGCTGAACGCCTTGATGAGCTCCGGCTTCGGCTCGTCGGCATTTCGAATCACCTTGATCACCTTGTCGATGCTGAGGAAGGCGATCATCCGGCCTTCGAGGATGTGGACCCGTTCTGCCACTTCGTCGAAGCGATGGCGCAGCCGGCGCTCGACCACGACGAGGCGGAAGGCGGCCCATTCGCCGATCACCTCGGCGAGCCCCATCTGCCGCGGGCGCCCGTCGGTGCCGATCGCCACCAGGTTCATCGAGACATTGGCCTCCATCGAGGTGTGCGCGAGGAGGAAGGACATCAGCTCATCGGGCTCAACCTTGCTGGTGCGCGGCTCGAACACGAGTCGCACGGGATGCTCGCCGTCGGAATCGTCGCGCTCGGTCTCCAGCAAAGCGAGCGCCGCCGCCTTGAGGCTCGCCTGGTCGGGGGTGAGCGACTTCTTGCCCGCCTTCGGCTTCGGATTGGTGAGCTCCTCGATCTCGGCGAGGACCCGCGCGGCCGACGTGTTGGGCGGCAGCTGTGTCACGGCCACGCGGTACTGGCCGCGGGCAAGCTTCTCCACGCTCCAGCGCGCGCGCACGCGCACACTCCCGCGCCCGGTCTCGTAGGCGCGCTTGATCTCCTCGCGCGACGAGATGATCTGCCCGCCTCCGGGGAAGTCGGGCCCCTTGATCGCAGAGATCGGGTCCCCGCCTGCGCGGGGATGACGGCTCTCGGGATCGCGCTCGAGCGTCCTCGCGCAGGCTTCCGCGACTTCCTTCAGGTTGTGCGGGGGAATCTCGGTCGCCATGCCGACCGCGATGCCCGATGCCCCGTTCAGGAGCATCACGGGCAGGCGCGCCGGCAGGAGCTTAGGCTCCCGCATCGAGCCGTCGTAGTTGTCGGCGAAATCGACGGTGCCGCGATCGAGCTCCGAGAGCAGCACATGCTCGGCGAAGGGCGTCAGGCGCACCTCGGTGTAGCGATACGCGGCGGGGCTGT
>JALYSB010000197.1 GCA_030855025.1 Pseudomonadota bacterium | reverse complement strand
CGCCCGAGGCCTACGTCCACGCGATGGCAAGGCGGGAGCGCAAGGCGCGCTGGATCAACCTCGAGTACCTGAGCGCGGAAGAGTGGGTGGAGGCGAGCCACGCGCTCCCCTCGCCGAATCCGCGCCTGCCGCTGGTGAAGCATTACTTCTTTCCCGGCTTCACCGCGCGCACCGGTGGGCTGCTGCGCGAGAGGAGCCTCCTCAACCGCCGCGACGAGTTCCAGGGCGATGCCGGCGCCCAGGCCGCATTCTGGGAGTCGCTCGTCGGCAAGGCACCGCCCCAACATGCCCTCAAGGTGAGTCTCTTCGCCTACGCCGGCGCGCCGCTGGAGAGCCTCGCGCGCAGTTGCCAGCGGTATCCCGGGCCGGTGTGGCTCGTCGCTTCCGAGGGTGTCGCGGCCTCGACGCTGCGCGGTCTCGTGAGCCCTCGCCACGACACGATTCGCCGCAATAACCACCAGGGTGGCAACCGCCGCGAGCTCGAAGTGTTCGCCGTTCCGTTCCTCCCCCAGGACCGCTACGACCAGTTGCTCTGGGCGTGCGACGTGAATTTCGTGCGCGGCGAAGATTCCTTTGTGCGCGCGCAGTGGGCCGCGCGGCCGCTGGTGTGGAATGTCTATCCCACCGACGACGGCGCGCATTGGGTGAAGATGGCCGCGTTCCTCGCGCGCTACACCGATGCGCTCGATCGCCCCCAGGCGGCGGCGGTGACCTCGCTCTGGGAAGCCTGGAACCGGCGCGGGGATGAGGAGTCTTCCGGAGGGGCATCCCTGTCGCTCGCCGATGCCTGGGCCGATTTCATCGCGCGGCGCGCTTCGCTGGAAGTGCGCGCGAAGGAGTGGAGCGCGGCGTTGGCGGCACGGCGTGAGCTCGCCGCAGAGCTGGTGGATTTTGCCCGCGGTATGTTAAAATGACAGGCTTTTCAGAGACTTAATTACCCTTCGCAGCGATGCGGGGGGCAACACCTTCGGACGGACTATGAAAATCGCTCAAGAGCTGCGCAGCGGCAACGTGATCATGGTGGGCAAGGACCCCATGGTCGTGTTGAAGGCGGAATACAACAAGGGTGGCCGCAACTCTGCCACCATGAAGATGAAGATGAAGAACCTTCTCAACGGCTCCAACATGGAGACCGTGTACAAGGCCGACGAGAAGTTCGAGCTGCTGATGATGGAGAAGAAGGAAGTGAGCTTTTCCTACTTCGCCGATCCGATGTACGTGTTCATGGACAGCGAGTACAACCAGATCGACATCGAGAAGGAAAACCTCGGCGACGCGGTGAATTACCTCGAGGACGGCATGTCCGGCGAGGCGCTCTTCTACGAAGGGCGCGCGATCTCCTTCGAGCTGCCGACTCACATCGTGCGCGAAGTGATCTATACCGAGCCCGCGGTGCGCGGCGACACGTCGGGCAAGGTGCTCAAGCCCGCCAAGATCTCGACTGGGCACGAGGTGCAGGTCCCGGCGTTCTGCGAGACCGGCGACCGCATCGAGATCGATACCCGTACCAACGAATACAAAAGAAGGGTGACCGCATAAGGCCACCGCTTCCCCGTTTCCCCGGCGCAAGACCGGGGCAAATTTGAAAGGCGCCTTCGGCGCCTTTTTTGTTCTTCGCGCCCGGCCCCGAGCCATGATGTAGCATCCGCGCCATGGCCCTCAAACGCCCCGACTGGAAATCCGGCACCGTCGTCGTCCTCGAGCACGACTCCAAGGTCCTTCGCGGCAATGCGCTGCGCGACCCGCATGTGCGCAAGCTCGCGGTATGGCTGCCGCCGCAATACGACGCCGGTGGCACGCGCGGCCGCGGCAAGCGCTTTCCGGTGCTGGTGGACATGGTGGGCTTCATGGGCTCGGGACTGTCGCACGTCGCCTGGAAGAACTTCAGCGAGAACGTGCCCGAGCGCCTGGAGCGCCTCGTCCACGAACGTCGCATGGCGCCCTCGATCATGGTGTTTCCCGATTGCTTTACCGCGCTCGGCGGCAACCAGTACGTGAACTCCTCGGCGATCGGTAATTACGCCGACTACCTCACGAAGGAGATCGTGCCATTCGTGGACCGCGAGTTCCGCACGCTCGCCTCGCGCGACCACCGCGGCTGCTTCGGCAAGTCCTCGGGTGGCTACGGCGCGATTATCCACGGCATGCGCTACCCGTCCACCTGGGGCGCCATCGCCGACCATTCAGGCGATGCGTATTTCGACTTTGTCTACTGGCACGACTGGCCGAACACGCTGAATGAACTCGCCAAGCACCGGGTCCGGCCCGTGCGGCTGCCCGGAAAGATGGACGTGAGGAAGGCCGAGAAGGGCGCCGACCGCGGGCGTGACGACGGGCGCGTGCGCCGCTTCCTCGATGCGGTGTGGCGCAAGCCCAAGCTCACCCAGGCCGAAGGCCACTGCATCATGAACCTGTGCATGGCCGCGACTTACGACCCCGATCCGCGCGCGCCCAATGGCTTTCGCCTGCCGTTCAATCTCGAGACGGGCGAGGTGATCGCCGAGCGCTGGGCACGCTGGCGCGCCAACGACCCGGTGAACCTGGTGACGAAGTACCGCAAGAACCTCAAGTCGCTGCGCGGCATCTACATCGATTGCGGCGCGCGCGACCAGTTCCATATCCACTACGGGTCGCGCATCCTCTCCAAGCGGCTTGCCCAGGCCGGCATCAAGCACACCTACGAGGAGTTCGACGACACCCACTCCGACGTGGACTATCGGATGGACGTGTCGCTGCCTTTACTTTCGCGCGCGCTGCGCTAGAAAACCGGGGACAGACCACGGTTTCCCATCTGGCGGAAAACCGTGGTCTGTCCCCGGTTTTACCTGCGGCGCTTGCGCCTCCAGATCGATGGGGGCTTGCCGAACGCCCGCTTGAACGCAGCCGAAAATGCACCGGCGGACTCGTAACCGGCGTCGCGCGCGATCGATTCCATCGTGCGCCCGCTGGCGAGGAGTGCCTCCGCGGCGAGCTGCAGGCGCCAGCGTGTGAGGAAGGCGAAGATCGGCTCGCCCATGACGAGGCTGAAGCGCTCCGCCAAGGCGCTGCGCGAAAGACCGACGAGCCGCCCGAGGCGCTCGACGGTCCACGGCTCCGAGGGGCGCCCGTGCACCAGGGCGAGCGCGCGGCCGACGAAGCGGTCGTTCAGCCCTGCGAGCCAGCCCTGGCCGCCACGCGGAAGGCCCTGGATGTAGCGGGCGAGCGCCTCCACGAAGACGAGCTCCGCAAGTCGCGAGCGCGTCGCAGCGGCGCCGAGGAAAGGCGTGTCGCTCGCCGAGAGCTCGAGGCCCAGCTCATCCACCAGCCAGTCGACTTGGGCCGCTCCGGCAAGGTCCACGAACATCACCCGCGGGAGTGCCGCGAGTAACGGCTGCGCGAGGTGGCGCTCGCAGGCGAAGGCGAGCGAGATCCAATGGGTGCCGGGGCCGCCGTGCCCGCCGAGTCGCACCGGCAGGAACTCGCCGGCGATCGGCGTGCGCACCAGCGAGGCGATCGAGGTGGCGGGGGCTTCGAGCGCGCTGCCGATCAGGTGGGCTTCGGCGTCAGGAAGGAATACGAAATCTCCCGTTCGCAGCGTCACTTCCTCGCCGTGGGCAGTCCTGAGGATGCATTCGCCCTCGACCACCAGGTGAGCACGGCCCATCGCCTCGCTCGCCGGCACCGAGACGCACCACGGCTCGTGCGCAGTCGCGTCCAGCGTCACGTTGGCGCCGAACCGGGCGTGCCTTAGGACTTCGGACAGCGCATCCATGTGAAAAATGGTGTCAGAGACGATTTTCCGCAGAACCGGGGACGGACCCAAAAACAAGCAAGGGCGTAACCTGGGTCCGTCCCCTAGTGGAAGTGGGCGGCCTGCAGGTCGGCCTCTTCGGGAAGCTCGGCGTGCACGATCTCGCCATCGGCGTTGGCGAACAGCGGCGCGCCGCAATCCTCGCAGTATTCAGGCGAGAAGGTGCCGGAAAGCTTCTTGACCTCCGTGACGCCGCACTCGGTGAGCTGCGCGAGCAGCTCTTCGAGCGGGCCGGGGCGGGTGGTCTCGTCCTCGCGACCGTAGAGCGGCCAGACCACGCCGTGCGCCACCTCGCTCTCGTCGATCAGGGAGAAGGCCACGCGGTACTCGTCGATGCGCTCCTCGCCGAAGCCGGCGATCACTGCCTGGAGGTCGGCGGACTTGGCCTTCAACGCATTCTCGAGGAAGGAGACCGCGGCGCGGATGCCGAACGGGCGCACGCGCCGGTCCGACTCGCGGCAGTTCACGTAGTACGCGTCGGGGAGCAGGCACTCGAACACGCAGCCCGGCAGGATCTTGGCGAGCGTGGGGCGCGCCTGCACGATCCACTGCTCGAGGCTGCCGGCGCGCCCGACGTGGCCGGAGGCGTCCTCCTGCCAGCGAAACAGCGCCTTGCCGCGCGGCACCGCGGCGCACGCGACGAGGAAGCGCGTGTCGGCCAGCAGGTGCGCGGTCTCGGGCATGCGTGCGAGGTCCAGGCGCGGGATTTCGCCCGTGATCGCGCCATCGGCCAGGCGCGCCGCCAGCTTGCGCAGTTCCGAGAAATGCCGCGGCAGCTGGTCGATCGAATACAGGTAGGGCACCAGCGTGAGGCGCGCGTCGGCCGCGAGCACGTGCGCATGCAACTGCACACGCAGAATCTCGGCCTCGGGGGGCGCGATCGGCCCCGAGGGAATCGCATATTTGGACCACGCGACGATCGGGGCGGCGACGAGCAGCCCCTGCCACGCACGGTCGCCCTGCATGACCACCACCGACTCGCTCTCGTTCTCGACCAGCTCGACCAGCGTGTCATACCCGCCCAGCTGCGTCTGGTACAGGTGATCGAGCGCGCCGTCGATCGGCGCGTCGTTGCCGTTCTCGAGAAGCTTCACCACCAGGGCCGACATCTCGCTTTCCCAGAAACGGTCCTCGGTGAGGCTGCCCGAGGCATTGAGGCCGTTGGCCAGCGCGATCAGGCGTTCGGCGTCACGGGTGAGGCGGGGAGGGGACTTGGCACGGGTACGGGGCATGGTTCGCTTTCCAGAAGGTCGACCATTTTATCGTTATCGGCCATAAAATGGCGCATGTTCGCCCCCGCCATCGCCTTCGTCGACCTCGAGACGACCGGCACCACGCCCACGGGGGATCGCGTCACCGAAATCGGCATCGTCCGCATCCAGGACGGCGAGCTGGTCGAGGAGTGGTCGTCGCTAGTGAACCCTGAGTGCAGCATCCCCGAGGAAATCCAGGTCCTCACCGGCATCACCAACGCGATGGTCCGCGACGCGCCCACCTTCTCGCAGCTCGCCCGCGAGATTCGGGAGCGCCTCGATGACCACTTGTTCGTCGCCCACAACGCGCGTTTCGACTACGGCTTTATCAAGAACGAGTTCCGCCGACTCGAGATGGCGTTCACCGCGGACGTGCTGTGCACCGTCCGCCTGTCGCGCAAGCTTTATCCCGAAGTCGTCGGCCACAGCCTCGATGCGATCATCGCGCGCCACGGGCTGGAGGAGGCGGTGGCGGGAGACGCGCAGTCGCGGACGGGACGGCACTCGGCGCTGGGCGATGCGCGCGTGCTGTGGCGCTTCGTGCAGCGCGTCTATCGCGAGAAGGAAGTCCCCGACATCGTGGCCGCCGTCCGGCGGCTGCTCAAGATCCCGAGCCTGCCGCCGCAGCTGCCGCTCGAGGCGCTCGAGGGCCTGCCCGAGGGGCCCGGGGTCTATCGCTTCTACGGGGTGAACGACCTGCC
>JALYSB010000039.1 GCA_030855025.1 Pseudomonadota bacterium | reverse complement strand
GGTATGACCGGCCTGCTGGTCCTGCTTTGCGTGATCGCCCTGGTGCTGATCAATGTGCCGATCGCGGTTGCGCTGTGCATCGCGGCGGTGGGCGCGATGCTCGCCACCCAGGGCACGGCAAGCCTTCCCAATGTGCCACTCACGCTCTACATGGGCGCCACCAGCTTCCCGCTGATCGCGATCCCGCTCTTCATCATGGCCGGCGCGATCATGAACACCTCCGGCATCTCGCAGAGGCTCATGGACTTCTGCACCGCGCTGCTGGGATGGATGAAGGGCGCGCTCGCCCAGGTGAACGTCCTCAGCTCGATGTTCTTCGCGGAGATTTCCGGCTCCGCGGTCGCCGACATCGCCGCCACCGGGCCGATCATCATCCCCGCGATGAAGAAGGCCGGATACCCCGGCCCCTTCACGGCTGCGGTGACCTCCTCCAGCGCATCGCTCGCGATCATCATCCCGCCGTCGATCCCCATGATCCTCTACGCGGTCATGGCCGGCGCTTCGGTGGTGCAGTTGTTCGTGGCAGGGATCGTGCCGGGACTGATCGCCGGCTTGACCATGATGGGCCTGTGCCACTACTACGCGGTCAAGTTCAACTGGCCGGTGGAGCAGATCTTCCAGTGGAAGAAGCTGTGGCTCGTGTTCAAGGACGCCTTCTGGGCACTCACGCTGCCCTTCATCATCCTCGGCGGCATCTTTGGCGGCGTGGTGACCGCCACCGAAGGCGCGGCGCTTGCGGTGGTGGCGGCACTCTTTGTGGGCGGCGTCATCTACCGCGACCTCAGCTGGCCGCGGCTGCGGCAGGCGATCGTCGAGGGCAGCGTGCAAACCGGCTCGGTGATGCTGCTGGTCGCGGCCTCGGCGCTCCTCGGCCTCTACCTCACGGAGGCACAGCTGCCGCAGCGAGTCGCGCAGATCATGATCGGCATCACCCAGGAGAAGTGGGTGATCCTGCTGATCCTCAACGTCTTCTTCCTCGTGATCGGCATGTTCCTGCATTCGGCCGCCGCCATCATCCTGGTGGTGCCGATCGTCATGCCGGCAGTCATTGCGGCGGGGATCGACCCGGTGCATTTCGGGGTCGTCGTGACCCTCAACCTCGCAATCGGCCAGCAGACGCCCCCGGTGGCCAGCGTGCTGATGCTCACTTGCTCGATCGCGAAGGAAAGCGTGTGGGACGTCACCCGGGCGAACATTCCGTTCGTCGGCGTGCTGCTGTTCACGTTGTTTCTGATCACCTATTTCCCGGTGGTCACTCTCGGCCTCGTCAACGTCTTCTACCGCTGAGATGGCAGACATGATCCTCGTGGAGCGCGCCGGACCCATCGCCACCGTCATCCTCAACCGCCCGGAGAAGTTGAACGCCCTGACGCGGCCGATGTGGAAGCGGCTCGGCGAAGCCTTCACGGGACTCTCGGCCGACGATTCGGTGCGCTGCATCGTCATCCGCGGCGCGGGAACGAAGGCCTTCGCGCCGGGCAATGATATTGCCGAGTTCGCCACCGAGCGCTCCAACGTCGGGCAGGCGCGCGCCTACGGCGACGACATGCGCCGCACCATCGAGGCGATCGCCGATTGCCGCCATCCCGTGGTCGCCCAGATCCACGGCATCTGCGTGGGCGGCGGCCTCGAGATCGCGGGCCTCGCCGACATCCGCATCTGCGGGGAGTCGAGCCGCTTCGGCGTGCCGATCAACAAGCTGGGGCTGGTGATGGCCTACGCCGAGATCGGGTCGCTGATCGCGCTCGCGGGGGAATCTACCGCGCTCGAGATCCTGCTCGAGGGGCGCGTGTTCGACGCGCGCGAGGCGAAGGACAAGGGCCTGGTCACCCGCGTGGTGCCCGACGACGAAGTCGAGCGCGAGGTGCGCGAGACCGCGCAGCGCATCGCCGATGGCGCGCCGCTCGTCGCTCGCTGGCACAAGAAGTTCGCTCGCCGGCTGCGCGACGGCAAGCCGCTCACGCCCGAGGAATACGACGAGGGCTTCGCCTGCTTCGGAACCCAAGACTTCCAGATCGGCTACCAGGCCTTCCTCGCCAAGGCCAAACCGGAATTTCGCGGTAAATAGCGAGGCGCGAACTTGCCCGCTAACTGACACAAGCAGAGACAAATGGGACCGCTGAACGGAATCAAGGTCATCGAGCTCGCGCAGATCATGGCGGGCCCGACGTGCGGGATGCTGCTCGCCGACATGGGCGCCGACGTGATCAAGGTGGAGAAGCTGCCGGGAGGCGACGACACGCGCAGCTATACGGAACCCTCGATCAACGGTGAGTCGGCCGCCTTCATGATCCTCAACCGCAACAAGCGCGGCATGGCGGTGAACCTGAAGATCGCGGGCGGCCTCGAAGTGGCCAAGCGACTGCTCGCCGACGCCGACGTGGTCACGGAAAACTATCGCAAGGGCACGCTCGAGAAGCTCGGCCTCGGCTACGACGTGCTGCAGGCCCTCAACCCGCGCCTGGTCTACTGCGCGGTGTCGGGGTACGGGCGCAGCGGCCCCTACGCCGACAAGGGGGGCTTCGACCTGATCGCCCAGGGCTTCGCGGGGCTCATGAGCATCACGGGCGAGCCCGGCGGGCCGCCGGTGAAATCGGGCACCTCGATCGCCGACATCAACGCCGGCATCTTCGCCGCGCTCGGCATCGTCTCGGCGCTCCTCGCGCGCGCGCAGACCGGCCGCGGCCAGATGGTCGACACCTCGCTGATGGAAGCCGCGATCCAGCAGACCTACTGGCAGTCGGCGATCTTTTTCGCCACGGGCGTCAATCCGGGCCCGTCGGGCTCGGCCCACATTTTGACCGCTCCCTACCAGGCATTCCCCACCTCGGATGGCTGGATCAACGTGGGCGGCGCGAACCAGTCGAACTGGGAGCGCATCGTGAAGGTCATCGGCAGCCCGGAGCTCGCAAACGACGCGCGCTTCCGGACCAACGGCGATCGCATGCGCAACCTCGCCGCACTCACCCCGCTCATCGCGGAGCGCCTGCGCGCGCGCCCCTCGGCCCATTGGATCCTCGAGTTCGACGCGGCCGGCGTGCCGGTGGGGCCGGTGAACCGCATCGGCGACATGCTCGCCGACCCGCAGGTGGCGGCGCGCGAGATGGTGGTCGAGCTCGAGCACCCGCGCGCCGGGACTACGCGAGCGCTCGGCTTTCCGATCAAGTTCTCCGAAACGCCGGGATCGATCACGCGCGCCGCGCCGGTCCTCGGCCAGCACACCCGCGAGATCCTCGCCGCCCTCGGCTATTCGGTCGCCGAAGTCGACCAGCTGTTCCGGGACGGCGCGGTCGCCTGAGGAACGCTTGGCGCGGAAGGCGGTCTGTGGTGGGTGAAGAACCTGACCCTTCCCAAAGTCCTTTTTCTGGTGCTGCTCGGGGCCCTCCTGACCCTGCTCGCCGTGAACTTCACGTCTGATAAGGAAAAGCAGGTCCGCAAGCACATCGAGCATCGATACGCGGTGGACGATCCGCAGTTCGTCCGATCGATGGGCGTCCTCCTCGGCCCGGCGCTGGTCGACGGCAACCGTGTCGAGACGCTGCTGAATGGCGACGAGATCTTCCCCGCGATGCTCGCGGCGATCCGCGGAGCGAAGCAGACCCTCACCTTCGAGACCTACATCTACTGGTCGGGAAAGGTGGGCAAGGATTTCGCCGACGCGCTGGCGGAGCGCGCGCGCGCCGGCGTCAAGGTGCACATCCTGCTCGACTGGGTTGGGAGCCAGAAGATGGAGAAGCCGCTGCTCGAGCAGATGGCGCAGGCGGGCATCGAAATCCAGCGCTACCACCCGCTCACCTGGCACAGCCTCGACCGCGTCAACAACCGCACGCACCGCAAGCTGCTGGTCGCCGACGGCAGGGTGGGATTCACGGGCGGCGTGGGCATCGCCGACGACTGGAGCGGCCACGCCCAGGACCAGGACCACTGGCGCGACACGCACTATCGCATCGAGGGCCCGGCAGTTGCGCAAATGCAGGCCGCGTTTAACGACAACTGGCTGAAGGTGAGCGGCGTGGTCCTGCACGGAGACGCCTATTTCCCGCCGATCACGCCTGCGGGACAACACCTCGCCCAGATGTTCAAGAGCTCTCCCGACGGCGGCTCCGACAGCATGCACCTGATGTACCTGCTGTCGGTGGCGGCGGCCACGAAGACGATCGACCTGTCGATGGCGTACTTCGTCCCCGACGACCTCGCCCTCGAGGCGCTCGTGGCGGCGCTCAAGCGCGGAGTGCGGGTGCGCATCATCATGCCGGGCAAGCTCACCGACTCGAAGGCGGTGCGGAGCGCATCGCGCGCACTCTGGGGCGACATCCTGAAGGCCGGGGCGGAGCTCTACGAGTACCAGCCGACGATGTACCACTGCAAGGTGTTGGTGGTGGACGGGCTGTGGGTATCGGTGGGCTCGACCAACTTCGACGTCCGGTCGTTCCGCCTGAATGACGAGGCGAACCTGAACGTTCACGATCGCGATTTCGCCGCGCGCCAGCTCGCCGACTTCGAGAACGACCTCAAGCGCTCTCGCCGCATCACTTACGAGGAGTGGGCGGCGCGCCCCTGGAAGGAGAAGGCCGTGGAGCATTTCCTCGCGCTGTTCCGCTCGCAGCTGTAGCCGCCATGGCCGCATCCCGCGGGCCCCTTCTTCGGAACCGCTAGCCGGAAAACTCCACGGCGGTGGTGTTCGCGCCGCAGATCACCACGCCGACGGCCTCGCCCGGCCGCGGCTTCCATCGTCCCGAAGTGAGTGCCGCCATGGCGGCAGCACCGCCCGGCTCGGCCACGACGCGAAGCGTTTTCCAGAGTGATTTCTGCGCATCGCGGATCGCGTCATCGGAGACCAGCACGGTTTTCACATACCGTTGCGCGATCGGGAACATCAGGGCGCCCACACGCTTCGGTGCCAGCGAATCCGCGGCGATGCCGCCCGCGGGCGCATCGACGGGCGCTCCCGCCTCGAGCGCGCGCGTGAGCGTCGGCGCTTCCTCGGGTTCCACGCCGATCACCGGCACGCGCCCGGCGTACCACGCCGCGATGCCGCCGACCAGCCCGCCTCCCCCGACCGCGACCAGCAGCGCGTCGAGACCCGGCGCCTGCTCCTCGAACTCCAGCCCGAGCGTCGCCTGGCCCTGCAGCGTTTCCCATTGGTCGTACGCGTGGATCGGCAACGCGCCCGATTCATCGACCCAGCGCTCGCTCGCGAGCAGCGCATCGTTGTAGCGATCGCCCGCGATCTCGAGGCGCGCGCCGTAGCCGCGGATCTGCGCAACCTTCGCTGCCGAGGCGACGCTCGGCACGAAGATCGTCGCTGGAATGCCGCGGCGCATCGCCGCGTATGCCACCGCCGCGCCGTGATTGCCCCCGGACGCGGCCACCACGCCTGCCGGCGGTATGGCTCGTGTGAGGAGGTTGTTGAAGGCCCCGCGCGACTTGAACGATCCCGCGTGCTGCAGGAACTCGAGCTTGAAGACGAGGCGCACGGCGGGGAGGCCGAAGTCCGCGCCATCGGCTTCCAGGATCGGCGTACGGCGAATGTGGGGAGCGAGCCGGGCGGCAGCCGCGCGGATCGCGGCGGCTTCGAGCAAGGGGGCGTCCATGCGCCCAGTTTACTTGCGCCCTGGTGCCGGATGATCGGAGCCCCTGCGGGACAGGCCGTGGGATTCGGGCTTGAACGAATGGTTCCGGCCCACGGTCCGACAGCGCGGAGGGAAGACTGTCCATGGAAGTCGAGCAGATCATCGGTTGGGCGGCCGTGAGCGCGCTGTTTCTCACGATGTCCGGTCAGGCCTGGAAGCAATGGCGCGACCGGGTGAAGACCGGCATCGGTAAATATTTCTTCGTCGGGCAGATCGCCTCTTCGGTGCTGTTTCTCGTCTACAGCGCGATGGTGGGCGATCGAGTCTTCGTGGTGGGCAACGCGCTGGTCCTGGCCGCCGCGATCACCGGAGGCACGATCCTCTGGTGGAACCGGACGCGGCGGTAGGAGCCAACCCCGTCAGTCGGTGACGTCGGGCTCGAAGAAAATCCACTGCACCTCGGGAAAGCGATCGCCGAAAGCCTTCTCCGATGCATTGATCGCCTGGACCAGCGCTTCCTGGCTCCCCTGCTCGCGCATGCGCGCCTTGATCGCCACCAGGACGTCGCCGCCCATGTGGAGCGTCAGCAGGCTCAGCAGCTTCTCGACGGCGGGCTGCCCTTCGACGAATTCAACCATGTCGCGGCGCACGTGCGCCTCGACACCCTGCCCGATGAGCAGCGCCTTCACCTCCACCCCGACCATCACGGCCACCACGATCAGGAGCACGCCGATGGCAATGCTGCCGAGGGCGTCCCACATGACATTTCCGGTGATCCAGGCGACCCCCACCGCGACGAAGGCAAACGAGAGGCCGAGAAGTGCCGCGAGGTCCTCGCCGAAGATCACCACCAGCTCGGCGTTGCGCGAATGCCTGAACCACTGCCAGAGCGACTGTTTTCCCCGGGCCTTGTTCACCTCGCGCAGGCACCCCCACATCGAGAAACTTTCGGCGACGATGCCGAAGGCGAGTACGCCGAGAGCGAGCAGCGGATACTTGAGCTCTTCCGGCTCGTTCAGCTTGTGCCACCCCTCGTAGACCGAGAAGAGGCCGCCCACGCTGAAGAGCATGATCGCCACGATGAACGACCAGAAATAGCTCTCTTTGCCGTAACCGAGGGGATAGTCTGGCGTGGGAGCACGCTTGGATTGCTTGAGGCCCAGGAGCAGCAGTCCCTGGTTGGCGCAATCGGCCGTGGAGTGCACCGCCTCGGCGAGCATCGACCCGGAACCCGTAAAAAAAGCCGCGACATACTTCGTCACCGCGATGGCGAAGTTCGCCACGAGCGCAAACAGCACTGCCTTCACCGGATTCGCACCGCCCGCCATGGCCCTGACTCCCTGTTGGTTGTTCCCTGCCGGGATTCTAACGGCGTCCGGCCGCGAGCTCGTCGCCTTTCGAATCGTACGCGGGCGAAACTGAACTCGACCTGACCCCACTTATTTTTACATTAAGATTCCCGCAGTGAGGAGGATTCACCATGCGATTCATTAACGACCCCGAAGGTTCGCGGCTGCCGGTCAAGCTCGATACGACGACCAACGGCGAGTTCGCGCCCATCCCGCTGGAGGCGGTCCATCACCTGGCGAACCGCATCGCGCAGGAATCCGCGGGCGAAAACGCACGCCGCCTCGGCCTCGACCGGCGCTCCTTCCTCGTTTCGGCATGCGGGGTCGCCACGACCCTGATGGGAATGAACGCGGCCTACGCCACCCAGGGCAGGCGGGGCGGGTTCTTCGAGTTGCCGAGGGAAGCGGGACTCGACCTGCACGCGGCGCGCTCGGCGGTCGACGGCAACGAGTTCATCTTCGACGTGCAGGGACACTTCGTGAATCCGACCGGCGCGTGGCTGAAGCGCCTGCCGCCCGATGCCAAGCCGATGCAGGGGTTCGCCACCGCCGAGCGTTGCGCGCTCCATCGCGAGAAGGGGCCGCGCGGCTACCTCGACTGCATCGGGCCCGACCAGTTCGTGAAGGACGTGTTCATGGATTCGGACACCGACCTCATGGTGTTGTCGTTCGTGCCGTCCACGCGCGAGGGCGAGCCCCTCACCATCGAGGAGGCCGAGAACACCGCGCGCATCGTCGAGCGGCTCGAGGGCACGCACCGCCTCCTGATCCACGGCCGCGTGAACCCCAACCAGCCCGGCGACCTCGAGGCCATGGACGAGCTCGCTTCGAAGCACAAGATCGCCGCCTGGAAGACCTACACGCAGTTCGGGCCGGGCGGAAAGGGCTTCTTCCTCGACGACGAGCCCGGCATCGCAATGATCGAGCGCGCGCGCAAGCTCGGCGTGAAGAACATCGCCATCCACAAGGGCCTCGCCTTCGGGCCGCAGTCCTACGAGCATTCAACCTGCGTGGACGTGGGCCGTGTCGCGAAGCGCTACCCCGACGTGAATTTCCTCATCTACCACTCGGGGTATGTGTCCGGCCAGAAAGAAGGCGCCTATGACGCGAAGAAGACCGACGGCATCGACGCGCTGGTCACGAGCCTCGCGGCCAACGGCGTGAAGCCCGGCGCAAACGTGTATGCCGAGCTGGGCTCGACCTGGCGGCTGTTGATGCGCGATCCCGACTCGGCGGCCCATGGGCTCGGCAAGCTGCTCAAGCATTGCGGCGAGTCCAACGTCCTGTGGGGCACCGACTCGATCTGGTACGGCTCGCCCCAGGACCAGATCCAGGCGTTTCGAACTTTCCAGATCGCGCCGGAGTTGCGCGACAAGCATGGGTACCCCGAGATCACCGCGGCGCTGCGCGCCAAGGTCTTCGGGCTGAATGCCCTCAGGGTGTATTCGATCCCTGCCGACGTGGTTCGCAAGCATGCAAAGGACCGCGTGGCGCTCGAGCGCGGCGAGTACCGCGAACGGCCCGATCCCACGTTCCTCACCTACGGGCCGAAGACGCGGCGCGAATTCCTGAACCTCAAGGCATGGGGCGGCTAGCGACTTGATCGTCACACCCTCGCAATTCGAGGCGCTGCTCGACCCGATCGAGCACGAGCGTCCGGTCACCTTCGTCTTTCGCGGTAGCGGGCTCCTGGTTCGCGAAAGCGACGCAGGGTTGCCGGATGCGAGCGCCCTCGCCCGCCTTCAGCTCGCGCCCGCGTCATTCCTCCCGGTGGGGCTGTGGAACGACGCCTACTGCCGCACCGCCTGGCTTCCCAAGGACGCCGCACCGCCCGAGGGGTACGAATTCAAGGGGCTGCGCGCTCTCTTCGCGCGCCTCGACGAGCCCACGCTCGCGATCGCGGGGCGCGCCTTCCAGGTCGCGGACTGGGCGCGCACCCACCGGTTCTGCGGGGCGTGCGCGCAGCCGATGACGAAGGCCCCCGGCGAGCGAGCGATGAAATGCGCCTGCGGCCACCTGGCCTACCCGCGCATCTCGCCCGCCATGATGGTGCTGGTGAAGCGCGGGGATTCGATCCTGCTCGCGCGCAACGTCGCGGTGCCTGCCGGCGGGCGCATGAGCGCGCTGGCCGGCTTCCTCGAGCCCGGCGAATCGATCGAGGAGGCGGTGCACCGTGAGGTGCGCGAGGAAGTGGGCGTCGAGGTGAAGGACCTGCGCTACTTCGCGAGCCAGTCGTGGCCCTATCCGCACTCGCTCATGATCGCCTTCACCGCCGAGTATGCGGGCGGGGAGCTCGAGCTCGACCCCAACGAGATCGCCGAGGCGCGCTGGTTCGGGCCGGGCGACAAGCTGCCCGAGCTCTCGCCCGGCCAATCGATCTCGCGCGCCCTCATCGACGCCAACCTGCCGAAGTAAGCGTCAGCGCGGGGGCGCGACGGTCGCGTCGGCGTTGCCGCTCTCGGCGAGCTTGCGTCCGACGAAGCCCGAGGCTTTCATCTCCTCGACGAAGTCGTGCAGGTATCGCGCCGCTTGCCTGCGTGCCTTGGGGACCCCCGCGGCCTGGTCGATGGACATGTAGGCGCCGTCGATCACACGGAATCGGGAGTCCTTGCTCGCCGCCACTGCCAGCGCCTGGCGCACGCCGGCCGCGGCGCCGAGGCCGTCCCGCCCCGCGACGAACGCGTCGATCGCCGCCTGCGAGGTGGGATAACGCACCAGCTCCGCGTTCTTGAGCACGCGCGACAGGTGCAGGTCGTACGCGGACTTGAGCCCCACCGCGATCTTGAGGCCGGGCCGGTCGAAATCCACGACGCCGCGCATGGGAGCATCCTGGCGCACGAGATACGTGCCCTGGATCAGCACGTACGGCGCGCTGAACGCGATGGTTTCGGCACGGGCCGGGTCCACGGCGAGGAACCCGAGATCCCAAGCGCCCTCCGTGGCCGCATCGGCCAACTTGCCCGCGATTTCGTACGTGACGTACCGGATCGGCACGCCCAGCCGCCGGGCGAGCTCGCGCGCGAGCTCCGGGGCCACGCCGCGCGGAGGACCACCCGTCGGATCGCGCTGCGTGTGCACGATGTTGCCGTAGTTCACCGCCATGACGAGGGTGCCGCTCGGCGCGAATTCCGCGCGCAAGGCCGGGGAAACCGTCGACGAGGGCGCCGGGGCCTGCAGGGCGCACGAGGCGAGCACCAGGCTCGCGATCATCAGGAGGTAGGTCTTCATCGCGTCAGTCTACCGTCGCGAAACGAAGGGGCTGCCCTTCACGTAGAAGCGCAGCAGGCGACGCGCCCAGTGGCCGGCGTAATCGACGCCGATGCGCGGCCGCTTCACGATCGAGATCGGCTCCGCTCCCGGACCCGGATCGCGGACATGGAGCTCGGCGCTCACGAGGTCCTGCCCGTTGAGGCGCCCGTCGATCTCCATCGCCTTGCAGGAGAGCGCCGGCCCCTGGGTGCGACCTTCGATGTTTCGCACCGGCTCCACCGCCCGCAACAACACCGCCGAGGCCTGGCCTTCGGCCTGGGTCACGAAATTCATGCACCAATGCATCCCGTAGACCAGGTAGACGTAGGCGTGGCCGGCCGGGCCGAACATCACGCGGGTGCGATTGGTGAGGCCGCGCGCCGAGTGAGCCGCGCGGTCGTGGGGCCCAAGGTACGCCTCGACCTCGACGATCCGTCCGACGCGCTCGCGCCCGCCGACGCGGTGCACGAGATGCTTGCCGAGCAGGTCGTGGGCGACCTCGATGGTGTCGCGGTCGTAGAAGGCGCGGGGCAAAGGACCAGCGGGCATCTTCATGCCCGCGATTATCCCCAAAAAATGAAGCGGCCTAGGGACTCAATTGCACGCGCAACCCGGACGGCCGTACGCGGCGCCGTTCAGCGTGCGCTAGCCATCCCGCAGGCAAGGTCGAACGCGTTCTTCATCGCGCCCGAGTTCGCGATCCCCTGCCCCGCGATGTCATAAGCGGTGCCGTGGGCGGGTGTGGTGATCGGCATGGGCAGGCCGCCCTGAACGGTGACGCCACTCTCGAAGCCCAGCAGCTTCATCGCGATCTGGCCCTGGTCGTGGTACATCGTCACCACGCCGTCATAGCCGCCGGTCTTGCGCGTCGCGCGCACGAATATCGTGTCCGCGGGAAAGGGGCCATCCGCCGGGAAGCCGCGCGAGCGCGCCATCTCCACGCCCGGCGCAATGATGTCGATCTCCTCGCGGCCATAGGCGCCGTTGTCGCCGTTGTGGGGGTTCAGGCCGCACACCGCGATGCGCGGCGTTGCCACGCCGGCGCGCCGCAGGCTCGTCGTGATCAGCTCCACCATCTCGGCCACCGCTTCCTTGCGCAGCAGCCCGGAGACCTCGGAGAGCGCCACGTGGGAGGTCACTCGCGTGGTCCACAGTCCCTCGAGCACGTTCAACTCGACCGCGGTGCCGGTGAACTTCAGCACTTCCTGGAACCAGTGCAGCTCGTCGGGGTGATCCATGCCGCCCGCGCGCAGCGCCGCCTTGTTGAGAGGCGCGAAGCACAGCGCATCGGCGGCTCCCGACTCGCACAGCGCCACGCCGAAGCGCAGCCCGTCGAGCATGAAGCGCCCGTTCTTCGCCCCTGCCACGCCGCGTTCGAAGTCGGTCGCCTCGAGCCCGGGCCAGCGCGCGAGCAGCGGGCGCTCGAGGTCCCGGCCGCGCGCCGACTCCGCCTCGCCCTCGTCGAAAGCGTAATGGCACCCGGCGGTGCGCATGCCTTCGTGGAGGATGCCGCGGCTGCCGATCAGCACGATGTTGGCGCGCTTCGCCGTGGCGTCGTCGGCAAGGAGCCGCGCGACGAGCTCGGGGCCGATGCCGGCCGGATCGCCCGCGAAGAGCGCGATCGTGGGCTTCGACCTCACTGCTCGCCCTTGATGTTGGCGTCGCGTACCAGCTTTCCGGCGCGCTCGTAATCGGTCTTCGCCATCGTGGCGAACTCGGCGGCGCCGATCGCACCCGGCTCGCCCGCCATGCCCTCGAGGCGCTTGCGCACATCGGGGAGTGCCAGGATCTTCGCCGTCTCCGCGTGCAGGCGCGCCGTGATCTCGCGCGGCAGGTTCGCGGGGCCGAAGAAGCCGTACCAGGTCGACATCTCGACGCCGGGGACGCCCGCCTCGGCCAGCGTCGGGACGTCCGGCAGCTCGGCGGCGCGCTTCGGCGTCATCACCGCGAGCGCCTTGATCTTGCCGCCCTTGATGAAGGCCATCGACGACGAGGTGGTGTCGAAGCTGAGCTGGATCTGGCCTCCGACGAGATCGGTGAGCGCCTGGGAGGATCCCTTGTACGGGATGTGGACGATCTTGGCACCCGTCGCAAGCGCGAAAGCCTCGCACGCGAGGTGCTGGGTGCTGCCGATGCCCGAGGAGCCGCACGAGAATCCGCCCGGCTTCGCCTTGATCTCGGCCACCAGGTCGCGGATGTTGTTCGCGGCGACGCTTGGCGAGGCTACGACAACGTTCGGCACGACCACCAGGAGCGCGATCGGCGTCAGGTCCTTCACCGGATCGAAGCCGAGCTTCATGATGTGCGGGGCGATCGCCTGCGCGGTGTTGGTTCCGACCAGCAGGGTGTACCCGTCGGGCGGCGACTTGGCGGTCACGTCGGAGGCGATGGTATTGGCCGCGCCCGGCCGGTTCTCCACCACGAACGGCTGGCCGAAGACGGCGGTCAACTTGTCGCCCAGCATGCGCGCGATGATGTCGGTTCCCCCGCCGGGAGAGGCGCCCACCATCAGGCGCACGGGCTTCGTGGGCCAGGGGCCCGCCGGGGTCGAGACGGTCTGCTGTGCGAGGGCGAAGCCGCTGGCAGCAAGGGCCAGGACGAGGACGGCGCGGCGAATCATGGGTTCTCCTTGGTGGGGGTTGCCTCCGATTGTAGGGGAACACTGCGCGAGGCGAGCACCTTGTCGATCCTCTTGCCGTCCATGTCGACCACCTCAAGGCGCCAATCCGCCCACGGCACGTAGTCTCCGGTCTGGGGCACTCGTCCGAGCAGGAACATCACCATCCCGGAGAGCGTGTGGTAGCGCCCCTTGTCCTCCTCGGGCACTTCCTTCAGCTCGAGGCGGTCCTTCAGCTCGGGAATCGGGATCAGCCCGTCGAGGATCCACGATCCATCCTCGCGTCGCACCGCCCACGCGTCCTCGAGGCTGCGCGGCGTGAACTCCCCCGTGATCACTTCCATCAGGTCGCGCAGCGTGACCATTCCGAGGACCTCGCCGTACTCATCCACGACGAAAGCGAGCATCGAGCCCGACTTGCGGAAGTTCTCCAGCAACTCCATGCCGGTGAGGGTTTCGGGCACGTAGACCGGCGCCTGGAGGTCGACCCGCAGGTCGGGCACCTCGTGGTGCAGCGCTTTCTTGAGCAGCTGGCGTGCGGAGGTCACGCCGAATATTTCCTGCAGGCCGTTGCGCCCCACCGGGTAGCGTGCGTGTTCCGAGTCCTCGACGCGCTTGAGGTTCTCCTCCCAGCTGCGGTCGGGATCGAGGAACACGATGTCGCCGCGCGGCACCATGAGGGAGCCGAGCTGGCGGTCATCGAGGCGAAAGACGTTGCGCACCATCGCGTGCTCGTGATGCTCGATCACCCCGGCATCCGATCCCTCGACCAGGAGCGCGTGGATTTCCTCTTGCGTCACGCCGGGCGCCGTTGCGTTGTGTGCGCCGAAGAGCCGCAGCACCAGGTTGGTGGAAGCCGAGAGCAACTTCACGAACGGCTTCGAGATCATGGCGAGCCACATCATCGGGCGCGCCACCGCGCGCGCCACCGCCTCCGGATTGATCTGGCCCAGCCGCTTCGGCACGAGCTCGCCCAGCACGATCGAGAAGTACGTGATCCCCACGACCACGAGTCCAGTGGCCAGGTAGCGCGCCGTCGTGGGCTCGAGCGTGAAACGTGCCTGCAGCCACGCCGCGAATGGCTCGGCCAGCACCGACTCCCCGACAATGCCGTTCAGGATACTGATCGAGGTGATGCCGATCTGGATCGTCGACAGGAAATGAGTCGGGTCCTGGCCCACCTTCACGGCCGCGAGTGCCCCCATGTCGCCCTCCTCGACGTACTTCTGGAGGCGGGACTTGCGCGAGGTCACCAGCGCGATCTCGGACATCGCAAACAGGCCGTTGAGCAGGATCAGCATGAACAGGACCAGGATTTCCATGGGGTGCGCGAGCTACGCGGCCGAGAGTGAACGAGTTGCGGCAGAGTCTAGCAATTCCGGCACAATGGCGGCCTTTGCCGAACCGTGAGAGCGCCATGCAACGATTTGTCACCGCATCCATCACCGCCTTTCTCGCCTGTGTCGCGGCCACGGCCGCCCTTGCGCAGGAGCGTGCGCAGGATCGCTGGAACCTGGGCGATCTCTACGCCACCACGCAGGCGTGGAACGATGACGCCTCGCGTCTCGAGCAGCAGATCGCGCAAGTCGCCGCGTGCAAGGGCAAGCTGGGCGAGAGCGCCCGTCGCCTGAAGGAGTGCTTCGATGCGCAGTCCGACACGTACAAGCGCTACCTGCGCATGCTCGTGTATGCGTACGAGCTGCATTCGGAAGACACCAGCGTTGCGGCGAGCCTCGAGCTTCGCCAGCGGGTCACGGTCCTTGGATCCAGGATCACGGAGGCGCTCTCGTTCGTGAGCCCCGAGGTCCTCACAGTGGGCAACACGAAGGTCGAGGCGTTCCTCGCCGCCGAGCCCGGGCTTGCGATCTACCGCCATCCATTGCGCGAAATCCTGCGCGCCGCGCCGCACACGCTCGACGCGCAGGGCGAGGCCATCGTGGCGAGCTTCGCGCTCTCCCGGGGCGCGGCGGGCTCCGCCTTCGAGACCCTGACCAACGCGGACATGCCGTGGCCCACCGTGAAGCTCGCCGACGGCACCGAGGTGAAGATCGACGAGGCCGCGTTCGGCAAGTATCGCGAGGCGCCCAACCGCGAAGACCGCCGCAAGGTCTACGAGGCGCTTTTCGGCAAGTACAAGGAATTCGAACGCACGCTCGGAGTGACCTTCTACGCGAGCCTCAAGGAGGATACCGTCTACTCGCGGGTCCGCAAGCACCCCGACTCGTTCGCGCGCGCCATGCACGCGACCAACCTCCCGCTCGCGGTGTACGACACGCTGGTGAAGAGCGCGAACGACAACCTGCCGACCCTGCACCGCTACTTCAGGCTGCGGGGACGAATTCTCGGCATCCCCGACATGCGCTATTACGACATCGCCCCGCCCCTGGTGGGCGGCGGGCGGAAGTACCCGATCGACGAGGGCGTGAAGATCATGCTCGACTCGGTCAAGCCCCTCGGGGACGCATACGTGGCCGCGATGTCGCAGGGACTGAAGGACCGCTGGATGGACGTCTATCCGCGCCCGCGCAAGCTCTCCGGAGCCCACGCCTTTGGAGCGGCCTATGACGTGCATCCCTACTTGATGCTCAACTACAACGACAACTACGAAGCGGTGTCCACGCTCGCCCACGAATGGGGACATGCGATGCACTCGTACCTGTCGAATCGCGGCCAGCCGTTCGCGACGGCGGCGTACGCGACCTTCGTGGCCGAGATCGCCTCCACCGCGAACGAGGCGTTCCTCCTCGACCACGTGCTGAAGATCGCCGCCAATGACGACGAGCGCCTGCTATACCTGGGTTCGGCGTTGGAGACGCTGCGCGGCACCTTCTTCCGCCAGGTGATGCTGGCTGAGTTCGAGCGCCAGGCCCACGCGCTGGTGGACAAGGGCGAGTCGCTGACTGCGGAGAAGCTCACGCGCATCAATGCGGACATCGTGCGCCGCTATCACGGCGACAAGGAAGGCGTGGTGAAGATCGACGACCTGTATACCCTCGACTGGGCGCGCATCCCGCATTTCTATCGCGCGTTCTACGTATTCCAGTACGCGACCTCGATCGCCGCGGGCTCGCTCTTCGCCGATGCGATCCTCAAAGGCGAGCCGGGGGCGCGCGAGCGCTACCTCAAGTTGCTCTCGTCGGGTGGCTCGGACTATCCGTATGAGCTGGTGAAGGCGGCCGGCGTGGACCTGGCGACGGCGGCGCCGTACACGGCGGTGGCCACGCGCATGAACCGCATCATGGACCAGATCGAGGCGATCCTCGCGCGCCGCGGCAAGTAACGGCTATTCGCGGCTCAGCTCGTCGATGAGGGGGCAGGAGCCGCGGCCGGCCTTACGGCAGGCGGCAATGAGGGTGCCCAATTCGCCGCGCATCCGCTCGAGTTCGGCGATGCGCGTCTCGATTACCGCCAGCCGCTTCTCGCCGATGAGGCGCGTCTCGCGGCATGAGCCACCATCGGACAGCTCCAGCAGCTGGCCGATCTCATCGAGCGTGAAGCCCAATTGCTGCGCGCGGCGGATGAAGTTGATCTGCCCCAGCACCGCAGTGGAGTATCGGCGATGTCCCCCCGGGGGCTTGCGTGGCTCGCCGATCAGGCCACGCCGCTGGTAATAGCGGATCGTCTCCACGTTGACCCCGGCGGCTTTCGCCACCCGGCCAATCGTCATCGTTTCCGGCATCCAGACCGCTCCTCGTAGGCGCGTTGGCACTGTACGCTTCCGGACTCTAGATTCCGTACCTCGGTACAAGGTCCACAGAAATAGCCAAATGAACCATGGCGAGTGTAAGAATTTCCTTACGTCACGGGGCTTGGCTGGAAATCCAGCGTGAAACCCGCTCGCGCAGCATCGATAGCGGCAGGTGGCCCTGGCCCAGGATCACGTCGTGGAAAGCACGAATGTCAAAGCGCGGGCCCATGCGCCGCTCGACCTGCGCGCGCCACCGCCGCGAAGCCGTGCCTCATCGGTCCTTGCTACGCAGCGTGGCCACCCACGCCACGGGAAGCGCCACGCTCTTTCCCGTGCCGAAGGGATGCGGCGACGCGATGATGCCGACGACCTTGCCGTAGGCGTCGAGCAACGGTGCGCCGCTCATCGCCGGGTTCATCGGAATGGAGAACTCGATCGCATTGCCGCCTTCGGCCGCGATGGGTCCGACCACCTTGCCCTCGACGATCGCAGCGTCGCCGGCGGCGTTGATCCCCGCGGCGTAGACCTTGCTGCCCGGCCTCGGATCGCCGGTGCCCAGCCGCAGCGGCCAGCTGCCCGCGCCCGGCACGGAGAGCTTGCACACATTGCGGCTGCGCTCGGCCCTCGCGAGCTGCGCGGGGACCTTGCGCGCCCCGAAGCTCACCACCAACTGTGTGTTCGCCGCGAAACCCTGGCAGGTCGTCACCATCACGCCCTGCTCGATCGCGAACGCGTGGCCAAGCGCGGTGGCGCGCCCCTGCATGTCGATGCTGTGCACGCGCCCGACCGCAGGCGCCACGGCGGCGACGATCTCCTGCGGGATGCTGGCTTCGGGCTGCCCGGAGGGACGCAGAAGGAAATACGCTCCCACGAGCACCAGCGCCGCGGCCCCCGCGGCGATGCCCCATTTGGGTCCCGCTGCGATCACCCGCTTCGGCCGCAGGAATTTGGACTCGCGCAGCGATGCGTCGTAGGCCTCGCGGCGCTGGGGATCGGAGAGGACTTCGTAGGCCTCGTGCACGAGGGAGGCCTCGGCGGTGTCTGCGGTCACGCCCGCGGTGAGCTGCACGCGCAACTTGCGGTATGCAGTGACGATCTCGCCCGCGGAGGCGCTGCGATTGACGCCGAGGACTTCGTAGAGGGTGTTCTTGCCGCCGTACATGGTGCAATGATAAAAGAAAAAAACGCGGTACCCTTGCGCGCACCATGCTCACCGAACCCAAAGCCGACTCGCCGTACGCCGCCGTGCGCCTGATGGTCACACTACTGCTGATGACTATCGGCGCCAGCGGCATGTACGTCGTGCCCGTGATCCTGCCCGAAGTCCAGGCCGAATTCGGCGTGGCGCGGGCCGACGCGTCACTGCCCTACTCCATGCTGCTCATCGGTTTCGGCGTCGGCGGGCTGCTAATGGGACGGCTTGCGGACCGCTTCGGGGTGATGGTGCCGCTGCTGCTCGGCGCCGCCTGCCTGGGCACGGGGTTTGTCGTCGCCGGCAATGCGCGCGACATGTGGACGTTCGTCCTCGCGCACGGCGTGCTGATGGGCCTCATGGGGAGTGCCGCGACCTTTTCGCCGTTGCTGGCCGACACCTCGCTCTGGTGGGTGCGGCGCCGCGGCATCGCGGTGGCGATCTGCGCGAGCGGCAACTACCTGGGAGGCGCGATCTGGCCGCCGATCGTGCAGCACTTCGTCGAGACCCACGGCTGGCGCCAGAGCTACGTGGGCATGGGAATCTTCTGCGGCGTCGCGATGGGCGTGCTTGCGCTCGCGATGCATCGGCGCCCTCCGGTCGCGGCGAGCGCAGCGCCAAAGGCCGGCGTCGTTGCGTCCCCGGGAGCGCCCTTCGGCTTGTCGCAGCCGGTGGCGCTCACGCTCCTCATGGTCGCGGGGGTCGCATGCTGCGTGGCGATGTCGATGCCGCAGGTGCACATCGTGGCGTATTGCGGCGACCTGGGATTCGGCGCTGCCAACGGCGCCCAGATGCTCTCGATCATGCTCGCCTTCGGGATCGTGAGCCGGCTCGTGTCCGGGGCGATCTGCGATCGCATCGGCGGGCTGCGCACCCTGCTGCTCGGCTCCGCGCTGCAGGGCGTGGCGCTGCTGCTCTTCCTGCCATTCCAGGGCCTGGTCTCGCTCTACGTGATTGCCGCGCTCTTCGGCCTCTTCCAGGGTGGCATCGTGCCCTCCTACGCGATCATCGTGCGCGAGCACTTTCCGGTAGCGCGCGCGGGCGCATTCGTCGGCGCGGTGATCATGTGCACGATGCTTGGCATGGCGCTCGGCGGCTGGATGTCGGGCCGGATCTTCGACCTCACCGGTTCCTATCGCGCGGCCTTCGTGAACGGCATCGCCTGGAACGTGCTCAACCTCGCGGTCGCCTACTACCTGCTGCGGCGCACTGGGGGTCCTGGTCGGCGGGGGTATTCGGCGGCGTGAACGAACCGAGCGCATTCGGCGTCGCCGGGCGGGGCCCGCTACGACGTCGTTTGCAACCTGCGAATCAGCTCGTCGATGAGGTCATCGCCGCCGCCGGCTTTCACGCGGTGCTGGCGCAACACCCCGGCGAGCTCCGGGCGGCGATAGCCCGAGCGAATGAACACTTCCGCGATGGCGCGCTGGACGTTGACCGACTTGGACTCCGTAAAGGAACGCGTGAGGTCGTCCAGGATCTCGCGGTCGTCGATCCGCAGTCGCGCCAGGGTGTCGAGCGCGCGCACCTGCGCCGCGGAAGCGGGCATGCGAGCCACGCCGGAAGCGATCGATCGAAGCTCGCGCGAATCGGTCACCGGTCGATTGCGAAGGTAGGCCTGTGCGATCTGCACCTCGTTGACATCCGCGCTCGTGAGCGCGCGCAGCACCTGGGCGTGAGCCTCGGCACCGCCCAGGCACGCCAAGGCGGCAGCGCGCGCCACGGGCCCGGACCGGGTGGGCGCTTGCGCGACGCGCGCCAGCTCGTCTTCGAGGGCGCCGTCGCGGTTGAGCGTGCACACCAGGTCGACTTCGGCGAAGCCGAGGGCGTTGCGCGCGAGGAGGTCGGACACCATTCGGCCATGCTCGGCGGCTTGCTGCTCCGGGGTGAGCCAGCCCAACTCGCCGGAGAGCGCGATGAGGCGCGCGCGCATCGCGGGTTGGGTCGTGGAGCGCGCGGTCGCGAGAACGCGTTCGCGGGTCACCAGATCGGTGGCCATCGCGGCGAACGCAAGCTGGAACTGCGGTGCCTGGCGCTCGGCATCCGAGAGCGACGCCAGCAGCTTTTCGACACGGTCGATCACCGCGCGCGCGTCGCCCTTGTCGCTTTGCATCATGCGGTGGATCGCGCCCAGCTTCTGCGCGGCGCCGAGGCGATCGTCGAACAGCTGGCAGATCTGGCCGCGATAAGCCGCCTCGGCCGGCGTCTCCGCCGCACTGGTATGGGTCATCGAGTTGCGGCTGAAGATCTGCAGCAGCTTGGGGCTCGCGCGCCCGCTGCCGAATTCGCGGGCCGCACCAGCGTCGAAATACTTGTTCAGCAGCATTGCGGCCGTGGGCCCGACCGGGGCCGACGAGGAAAAGCCGTAGATCACCGGCACCTTGGAGAAGATGCGCCGCATGCGCGTGCGGCTGCTCTCCCCGTGGGTCGCATTGCGCGTCGCCTCGGGATTCAGGCTTTCGCAGCCGAAGAGATAGACCTCCTTCAGGCGCGAGAAGAGGCCCGGGCAGGAATCGCTGCACGCCGCCCGCTCGAGCTCGTCGACGCGCAGGTACTCGTTGTTTTCCAGGCGATCGGAATAGAAGTCGTCGCCCGCGTTGAAATGGCCGGACACCACGAGGACGTCGCACTGGACGCCCTTGCGGCAGGAAGTCCCGAGCCACTCGGCACGGCCCTTCTCCACCAGCTCGACGAAATCATAGGCACCCGGAGGCAGGCGCTTGCGGAAGGTTTCCTTCTCATCGTCCGAATTGACGGTGATCGTGCAGACGGTCTTGCGCTCAGCCTGGGCTTGGGGGCTCCAGGCGAGGGCGATTGCAACGACAAGAAGGGCGCGAATCCACACGCATCGATTTTCATCGGGGCGCAGCCCAAAAGATGCAGGAGGGACAATGCAATGAAGGTGGGAGATGTCCTACCGAGCCGCCTAAAAATCAGGCGAACTGCTCCACCAGCTCCCAACCGAGCCTCGCCAAAGTCTCGCGTGCCACCGCCAGGCGATCGCGCGAGACCAACCGGATCATGGACCCGCCGCGAACGCGCTGGAGAAGTGAGCATCGAACTCCTGCACCCACAGGAGACCCGCATGACCTCGAGCACGCTGACCCCCGAAAACCTGCCCGCCGGCCCCGATCGTCGCATCTACCAAGGCCATGGCACCGGCGCGCTCGGTCCGAGCGACACCTCCGACAGCGGTAGCGACATGCGGGGCGCGCCCGGGGTCGCAGGTTACGACGCGGTCGATTCGGATCTCGATAGCGACAGCGACGCGGGCGGAACCGGCGAGCGCGCCGGGGTGGAGCGCGACGCCGCCGCACGCGATGGCGCGGATATCGACACCGACCACGTCGAGCGCATCGTGATCGACGACGACGACGACGAAACGGCGGGCGCCAAGCCCCTCTAGAGAGAAGCAGCGGGCAGTCGGCGGCGTCACATTCGGTGACTTCGGGTCCTGGCGACCTGCGTAAACTTGCGCCTTTCGCCTCTCGACGCCTCCGCCATGATCCGCGCTCTCGCCGCAACCTTCATCGCCGCCTGGAGCCTGGAAGGCCACGCCCAGAAGGTCGAAACCCCGCTGCTCTCCATCCCGTATACCCCGGGCCTCGATGTGGCCGCGATGGACCGTGGCGCCGATGCGTGCGGGGATTTCTACCAATACAGCTGTGGCGGCTGGCTCACGAACAATCCCATCCCGCCGGACCAGTCGCGCTGGGATGTCTATCGCAAGCTGGGCGAGGAGAATCAGCGCTACCTCTGGGGAATCCTGGAGGAGCTCGCCGCGAAGACGAGTGGCCGGAATGCCACCCAGCAGAAAATCGGCGACTACTTTGCCGCCTGCATGGATGAAGCGGCGGTGGAGCGGCGCGCAGCCCCTCGCGCCGCTCCTCGGCCGCATCGACGCGATGAAATCGAAGGCGCAACTCGCGGGCGTGCTCGCCGAGCTCCACGTCGCCACCGGCAACGCCGGCCTGTTCTTCGGCTTCGGGGCCAACCAGGACTTTGCCGATTCCACCAAGGTCATCGCATTCGCGG
>JALYSB010000196.1 GCA_030855025.1 Pseudomonadota bacterium | reverse complement strand
CGAGCTTCAGCTTCTCCGGGCGATTGGGCTCTTCCTCGCCCCCGGTGAGGTAGGTCGGGGAGTCGCACGGCACGCCGTACTCGTCCTGGAGGATGCCGCGAATCCACACCGGGGCTGTCATCTGGTATTCGGGGTTGCCGATGCGCTTGCCGATGAGATCCTTCGGCTCCTTGATCCCGGATTTCGTGTTCACGTAGATGCACGAATGCCGGAAGAAGCGCGACAGGAACACCGGAATCGCGATGAAGTTCTTCTGCTCCTTGAAGAGCGACACCGCGTACGACGACAGCGACATCTCCGCCACGTCGAACTCCTGGTGGCGCAGCATGCGGAAGAAGGTTTCCTCCACCGGCATGTTGAGGTAGGTGAGGTCGATGCCGTCGGGCTGGATGCGCCCCTCCAGCAGCCCGCGCGTGCGGTCATAGTTCCAGCACCCCAGCGATAGTCTCAATTTCGACACTGTGTTACCCCCCAAGCCGTGAACACAGAGACCACAAAGACCACAGAGAACCCCCGATTGGGCTCGCAACGATTGGGGCAGCCGCGAATTCCAATCAGCCCTTCTCTGTGGTCTCTGTGGTCTCTGTGGTCTCTGTGGTCTCTGTGGTCTCTGTGGTCTCTGTGGTCTCTGTGGTCTCTGTGGTCTCTGTGGTCTCTGTGTTTCAAGGTCTAGTCAGTAAAAACTGTCGAAGTGCACCTGCGGAAAGGGAACGCGCTTCTCGACCAGCATCTGCTGCACCGCAGCCGCCATGGGCGGGGGGCCGGCGAAGTAGTACTCGAAGTCGTTCCAGCGCTCGCCGATGAACTTGCGCACGTGCTCGTGCACGAAGCCGGTGGGCCCGGCCCACGGCTCGGCCGTATCGGCGCCCGGCTCGGACAGCACCGGCTCGAAGAAGAGCCGCCGGCCGAAGCCCGGAAGTGCGCGCAGGTCTCGCTCGCCGCTCAGGTCCCGCGCGCTGCGCGCGCCATAGAAGACATGGATGTTGCGCTCGGCGAGCCGCGGCTCGGCCACGGCGCCGCGCGCGAGCGACAGCACGGGTGCCAGGCCCGAGCCGCCGCCGATCAGCACCAGGTCGCGCGGGCTCTCGGGCCGCAGGTAGGCGAGCCCGTACGGACCGTCGAGGGTGATCTCGGAACCCACCGGCACCCGGTCGAACAGCGTCACCGTGCCCACGCCGCCGGGCACGCGGCGCACGATGAAGTGCCACTCGCCGCTGCCGTCGTCGGTGTTGGACATCGAGTAGGTGCGTGGGGCGTCGAGCCCCGGCAGATAGAAGAGCGCGTACTGCCCTGGCAGGAACCCGGGTGCGTCCGCGGCCGCCTTGAAATGGAACTCGCGCATGTCATGGGTGAGGTCGCGGAAGCCCTCGAGACGCGCGCGAAACCGCGCCGGGCGATGCAACGGCACGTTCTCGGGCCGCAGGCGCACCTTGATCGCACAATCGGTGGCGGGCCGCGCCTGGCAGGCGAGGACACGGTTCTTCGCGCGATCGCGATCCGAAAGTCCCGGCGCGTCGGGTCGAAGCGACGTCACCCGGCCTTCGAGGATCTCCACCTTGCAGGTGCCGCAGGAGCCCGCGTTGCATTCATACGGGAAACCCAGGCCCGCGCGCAGGCCCGCGCGCAGCAGCGTGTCGTCGTCGGCGCAGTCGTAGGCTGCGCCCTCGGCCACCCTGACGGCGTGCATCACTCCGCCATCAGCGCCGCCGAAAGCGACGGCAGGTAGCCCAGGCGCCGTGAGATCGCATCGGCAGCGGCAACCACCGTCGGAATCGTGCTCTGGACGTTCTTCTTCGTCATGCGCTGCACCGGGGCCGCGACGCTGATCGCCGCGATCACCCTCCCCGAATGGTTGCGGATCGGACCGGCGACGCAGCGCAGCCCCACCTCGATCTCCTCATCGTCGAGCGCGAAGCCCTTGGCGCGGATCGCGACCAGTTCCTCGGCGAGCACCGCCGGATCGGTGATGGTGTTGGCGGTGTAGCGCTTCAGCCCGTTGTCGATGATCTCCTGCACCACTTCGGACGACTGGTGCGCGAGGAGGATCTTGCCCACGCTGGTGCAGTGCGCGGGCGCGCGCGAGCCGGCGATGGTCGACATGCGCACCGCCTGGCGGCTCTCGAGGATGCGGATATAGAGCACGCTCTGGTGGTCGAGGACGGCGAGCTGGACCGTCTCCCCGGTCATCTCCGCGAGCGAGTACATCTGCGCCCGCGACTCCGACGCGGTGTCCATCTTGCGGCGCACCAGGGTGCCCAGCTCGAAGAGCGCGAGCCCGAGGCGGTACTTCCCCGTCTCGCGGTTCTGCTCGAGGATGTCGTACTCCACGAGCGTCGTGGCCAGGCGGTGCACGGTGCTCTTGGCAAGCCCCAGGCGGATGGCGAGCGCGCTGATGCCCATCTCGTACTCGTTCTCGGAAAACGCCTTGGTGAGGCGAATGGAATTCGCGACCGACGACAGGCGCATCCGTCGTGCCTTGGCCTTCCTGGGAGCGCGCTCCAAGGCCGGGACCGTCACGCGGACGTCCGCGCGGCGCCTGGGCGAAGCGCCATGCGCATCGCCACCGCGTAGGCCGCCAGGACCGCACCGGCGACCGCGAAGCTCATCGCCGCGCTCCATCCCGCGAGGCTCGCGTCGAGCGCCGGGAAGAGGTTGCGCGCCGCGGCGAGCGCCGCGATCGCCAGCGAGATCGTGCCGATGGCGAGGCTCATCACGCGCGAAGCCGCGGCCGCGCGCCGATCGGCCGAGCGCACCAGGTGGCTCACCCATAAACCGTTGAGCGCGTCGGTGGACGCCATCCCCGCGGTGAACACCAGGCCGAGGGCGCCCGCGAAGAGCCAGCCGGCCAGGTGCGAGCCGGTGACCGAGAACAGCACCGCCTGGCTGAGGGTGTCGAAGGAGAGGGCGAATGCGGCGCCGACGGCGGCGATGAGCACGGGGTGCTCGGCGCGCGTCAGGCGTGCCAACGCGCGACTGCGCAGCCCCACGGGGCGAACCATTTCCCCGCGCGGCGTGCGCGCGAGCGCCGCAAGATTGGCCGCACCCAGTATCGCGAGGAACGCAATCGAGATCCACACGCCGGTGTGTTCCAGCCATGGGGGCGCCTTCCACTCGGTCGCCACCGTGGCCACCGCGACCGCGACCGCGGTGACGACCACCCCGTGGCCGAGGGAAAAGAGCAGCCCCGACCAGCGGGCGAGCCGCGGCCGGCGCTGCGCATTGAAGCGCGTGAGGCCGTCGATCGCCGCGAGGTGGTCAGGGTCGAGCCCGTGCTTGAGCCCGAGGAGGAAGACGACTGCCACGAGGGACAGCCAGTGCGCGGGAAGGGAGGTAATCATTTTTTCAGGAAGAAGTCATTCCACATCTTTTCCCATTTCTCGGCTTCCTCGAGCACCGTCGCGGGCTCGATCAGCGTGAAGGGAAAATTGTTGAGCTCGCTCTTCACCTTGGTGCTGGCGGGCACGCGCCCCATCGATTCGAACAGCCTCTGGCCTTCGGGCGACAGGACGTAGTCGGCGAACAGGAGGGCGGCATTCGGGTGCGGCGCCGCGCGAGCGACCCCGATGCCCTGTGGCCGGGCCGCCACCGGCTGCACCGCCACGAAGTCGATCGGCGCGCCCTTGCGCTTGAGCGACACGATGTTGCTGTTGTACATGGTGAGGCCCACGGGCACTTCCCCCGCCGCCACCAGCTCGGCCAGCAGCACGTGGCCCTTGCGCACATCGGGCTTCATGGCCGAGAGCTTGCGGAAGAAATCCATCCCGCGGTCGTTGCCCCAGGTCTTGATCAGGCCATGCGCCATCGCCACCGAGATCTCCTCGTGGGTGCAGGTAAGGAGCTCGGGCGCGCGGTTGCCGCCGTAGTTGATGATCGACTCGTGCAGGCTGCGGAAGCTCGACGCCGGGGTGGGGCTTTTCCTTTTTTCGGGAAGATTGGGCCCCCGCCGGCGTGGGGGCGACGTCCGCGGTCGGCCGGTCCGGCCCCGCTGGAGACGTCGATTGCGCCATCACCGTAGCCGATGCGGCGGCGCCGGCGGTGGCGGCGGCGGATTTGAGAAAACTGCGGCGATCCAGGGTTGTCTTCTTCTCGTCGGCCATACTTCCTTCCTCCACCGCGTCACTCGATTCAGAATAACATCGAGGTTCGCGGAAGGAACATCATTCCGTATCGAAGAACAACCCTGGGGAAACGCAGTAAATGATCGACAAGCGTGTGGCCTCGGCCGACGCGGCCCTGGCCGACGTCGCCGACGGCATGACCATCATGATCGGCGGCTTCGGCACCGCCGGCATGCCCGGGGAGCTCATCGACGCCTTGATCCAACACGGCGCCCGCGACCTGACCATCGTCAACAACAACGCCGGCAACGCGGACATGGGCTTGGCGCTCCTGCTCAAGGAGCGCCGCGTGCGCAAGATCATCTGCTCGTTCCCGCGGCAGACCGACTCGTGGCATTTCGACAAGCTCTACAAGGAGAAGGCGATCGAGCTGGAGCTCGTGCCGCAGGGCAACCTCGCCGAGCGTATCCGCGCCGCCGGCGCCGGGATCGGCGCCTTCTTCTCGCCCACCGGCTACGGCACCCTGCTCGCGGAAGGCAAGGAGACCCGCGAGATCGGCGGACGCCACTACGTGCTCGAGTATCCGATCCACGCCGACTTCGCGCTCATCAAGGCGGAGCGCGCCGACCGCTGGGGCAATCTCACCTACCGCAAGACGGCACGGAACTTCGGCCCCATCATGGCCTCGGCCGCTCGCTGCACGGTGGCGCAGGTGCGCAGCATCGAGCCCTTGGGCGCGCTGGATCCGGAGACGATCGTAACGCCCGGCATCTTCGTGAAGCGGCTGGTCGCCGTATGAAGAAATTCTCGCGCGAGGAGATGGCGGCCCGGGTGGCGAGGGACTTCCCCGACGGCGCCTATGTGAACCTCGGCATCGGCCTGCCCACGCTCGTGGCCAACCACCTGCCCCGCGACCGCGAGATCATCTTGCACACGGAGAACGGCCTGCTGGGAATGGGTCCGGCGCCGGAAGCCGATCAGGTGGACCCCGACCTGATCAATGCCGGCAAGCAGCCGGTCACGGCGCTTCCCGGCGCCTCGTTCTTCCATCATGCGGATTCCTTCGGGATGATGCGCGGCGGTCATCTCGACTTCTGCGTGCTGGGCGCGTTCCAGGTCTCCGCGACCGGCGACCTCGCCAACTGGCACACCGGCGCGCCCGACTCGATTCCCGCGGTCGGCGGCGCGATGGACCTTGCGATCGGCGCGAGGAACGTCTACGTGATGATGGAGCATCTGACCAAGGGCGGCGAGAGCAAGATCGTGCCCCGGTGCACCTACCCGCTGACCGGCGTGGGCTGCGTCTCGCGGATCTTCACGGACCTTGCGGTCATCGACGTCACGCCCCGCGGCCTGGCGGTGATCGATATCGTCCCCGGCCTGGCGTTCGACGAGCTTCAACGTCTTACCGGCGTGCCGCTTTCGCGTGAATCCCTCCAGAGGCAACCATGACCGAAGCGTTCATCTGCGATGCAATCCGCACGCCGTTCGGGCGCTACGGCGGCGCGCTTTCCTCGATTCGCACCGACGACCTCGGGGCACTGCCCCTGGCCGAGCTCATGCGGCGCAATCCGCGGGTGGACTGGGCGGCGCTGGACGACGTGATCTACGGCTGTGCCAACCAGGCGGGCGAGGACAACCGCAACGTGGGCCGCATGGCGCTGCTGCTCGCGGGCCTGCCGATCGAGGTGCCGGCTGCGACCATCAATCGCCTGTGCGGCTCGGGCATGGAGGCGGTAGGAC
>JALYSB010000038.1 GCA_030855025.1 Pseudomonadota bacterium | reverse complement strand
TCGGCATCGCGGTCGCCATCTTCAGCACGGTCGCCGGCCTCGCCATCGGCCTGGCTACCGGCTTCGTGCGCTGGCTCGATGCGATCGTGATGCGCGTGATGGACGGGCTCATGTCGATCCCGCCGGTGCTGCTCGCCATCGCGCTGATGGCGCTCACGCGCGCCAGCATGGAGAACGTGATCCTCGCCATCACGCTCGCGGAGACGCCGCGCGTCGTGCGCCTGGTGCGCAGCCTCGTGCTCACGCTGCGCGAGGAGCCGTACGTCATGGCCGCCGTGGCCGCCGGCAGCCGCCTGCCACGCATCCTCTGGCGCCACATCCTCCCGAACATCGTGGCGCCCCTGCTGGTGCAGGCGACCTACGTCTGCGCCTCCGCCATGATCACCGAGGCGATCCTGTCCTTCATCGGCGCCGGCACGCCGCCCAACATCCCGAGCTGGGGCAACATCATGGCCGAGGCGCGCAGCATGTTCCAGATCGCCAATTACCTGATCCTGTTTCCCGGCATCTGCCTCTCGCTCACCGTGCTCGCGGTGAACCTGCTGGGTGACGGCCTGCGAGACGCGCTCGACCCGCGCCTCGCCCGGCGGATGTAGCGGCCATGGCGACCGTCCCCGCCCCGCTCCTCGAAGTCGAGGACCTGAAGACGCATTTCTTCACGCGAGACGGCGTGGTGCGCGCGGTCGACGGCGTGTCATTCACGATCCAGCCCGGGGAGACGCTTGCGTTGGTGGGCGAGTCCGGGTGCGGCAAGAGCGTCACCTCGCTTTCGATCATGCGGCTCGTCGCCTCCCCGCCCGGCCGCACGGTGGCCGGGACCGTGCGCTTCAATGGCCGCGACCTGCTGGCCCTCACCGAGCGCGAGATGCGCAACGTGCGTGGCAACGAGATCTCGATGATCTTCCAGGAGCCGATGACCTCGTTGAATCCGGTGCTCACGATCGGCCGCCAGGTCGCCGAGACGCTCGTGCTGCACCGCGGGTTGGCGCGCTCGCAGGCCGCGCAGCGCGCGATCGAGATGCTGCACCTGGTGAACATTCCGGAGCCCGCGCGGCGCGCCTCCGAGTACCCGCACCAGATGTCGGGCGGCATGCGGCAGCGCGTCATGATCGCGATGGCGCTCGCCTGCGATCCGAAGCTGCTCATCGCCGACGAGCCCACCACCGCGCTCGACGTCACCATCCAGGCGCAGATCCTGGACTTGATGCGGGGACTCAAGGAGAAGACGGGCGCCGCCATACTGCTGATCACGCACGACCTGGGCGTCGTGGCCGAGATGGCGCAGCGCGTCGCGGTGATGTATGCGGGCCGCAAGGTCGAGGAAGCCGCGGTGAACGACCTCTTCGACCGGCCGCGCCACCCGTACACGCGCGGCCTGATGAAGTCGATTCCTCGCCTGGGTGCCGGGCATGGGGCGGGCAAGCGCCTGGCGGAGATCCCGGGCATGGTCCCGTCGCTGCGCGAGCCGATGGCGGGCTGCGCCTTCGCGACGCGCTGTTCGCACGCAGTCGAGCGCTGCCGTGGCGAGGCGCCGCCACTGGAAGCGCGCGGGCCAAGGCACCTCGTCGCCTGCTGGGAAGCCGACCGCCTGCCGACGCTGGGCCCATGAACCGCAGCCGCGAAGAAATGTTGCTCGACGTGCGCAAGCTCACCGTGCATTACCCGATCCGCAAGGGAATCTTCGGGCGCCGGAGCGGGCAGGTGCACGCGGCCGACGAGGTGAGCTTCAGCATCGCGGAAGGCGAAACGCTGGGCCTGGTGGGCGAGAGCGGCTGCGGGAAGTCCTCGACCGCCAAGGCGATCCTCAAGCTGGTCGAGCCGACTTCGGGCGAGATCGCCTGGCGGGGACAGCGCATCGAAGCGCTGTCCGCCGCACGCATGCGGCCCTTCCGGCGCGAGCTCCAGGCGGTATTCCAGGACCCGTACTCCTCCCTCAATCCGCGCATGCGCGCGGCCGACATCGTTTCCGAACCGATCCGCAACTTCGAATCGGCCTCGGAGGCCGAGATCGGTGAGCGCGTTGCGGCCCTGTTCGACCGCGTCGGCCTGCGCGCCGACCAGATGGTCAAGTATCCCTACGAGTTCTCCGGCGGGCAGCGGCAACGCCTGGGCATCGCGCGCGCACTGGCGCCGAAGCCCCGCCTGATCGTGTGCGACGAGCCGGTCTCGGCGCTGGACGTCTCGGTGCAGGCGCAGGTGATCAACCTGCTGATGGACCTGCAGCGGGAGTTCGGGCTTTCCTACCTCTTCGTCGCGCACGACCTCGCGGTGGTCGAGCACATCAGCCACCGCGTTGCCGTGATGTACCTGGGGTGGATTGTCGAGATCGCCGACACCGCCTCACTCTTCGCACGTCCACAGCATCCCTACACCGTGGCGCTTCTGTCGGCCGTGCCGGTGCCGGACCCGCGCAGCGCGCGAAAACGCATCATCCTCTCGGGTGACGTGCCGAGCCCCGTGAACCCGCCTTCGGGTTGCCGGTTCCACACCCGCTGCCCCCTCGCCTTCGACCGCTGCCGGGTCGATGTCCCGGTCATGAGGCAAGTCGCCCCAGGCCACTTCGCCGCCTGCCACCTGCGCGAAGGCGCGCCCGTGACGACATGAGCGACCTCGAGCTCTGCTACACCGGTGCCAGGAAGCTCGCGCGCATGATCCGCACGCGCAAGGTTTCCGCGACCGAGGTCATGCGCGCGTTCATCTCGCGCATCGAAGCGGTAAATCCGAAGGTCAATGCGATCGTGACCTTCCTTCCTGAGCAGGCGCTGAAACGCGCGAAGGCCCTCGACCGGAAGGGGTCCGAGGGGGGCGCGCTCGCGGGTTTGCCGATCGCGCACAAGGACATCGTGCCGACCAAAGGCATCCGCACGACTTTCGGCTCCCCGATCTACCGCGACCACGTGCCGGCCGAGGATCATATCATCGTCGAGCGGCTGCGCTCGGCCGGCGCGATCCTTCTTGGCAAGACCAACACGCCGGAGTTCGCGGTGGGCGCGCAGACCTTCAACCCGATCTTCGGCGCAACCCGTAACCCGTACGACCTCTCCAAGACCAGCGGCGGATCGTCGGGCGGCGCCGCGGCGGCGGTGGCGAGCGGCATGTTGCCCTTCGCCGACGGCTCGGACCTGGGCTCGTCGCTGCGCAATCCGGGCAGCTTCTGCAACGTCGTGGGATTCCGGCCGACGCCGGGGCGCGTGCCCAATTGGCCCTTCCCCAACACGTGGGACACGTTGTGGTCGATCGGCCCCATCGCGCGCACGGTGGAGGACGCGGCGCTGTTGTTCTCCGCGATGGCGGGGCCCGACCCGCGCGTCCCGACCTCGCACGCGGAAGCGGGAAGCGGCTTCGCGCGCCCGCTCGCGCGCAGCTTCAGGAAGGTGCGCGTGGCCTGGACTTCCGACCTTGGCGGCGCGTTCCCGGTGGACGCGCGGGTGACGCGCGCGCTGGAGCCAGCACTTGCCGTTCTCCAATCCCTCGGCTGCATCGTCGAGGAAGCCGCGCCCGACCTTGCCGGTGCCGACGAAGCCTTCCAGGTCCAGCGCGCGCTCGGCTTCGTCGAAGCGTACGGCGATCTGCTCGAGACGCAGCGCGCGTTGATGAAGGACACCGTCGTCTGGAACATCGAGCAGGGCCTGGTACTCGACGCGGCGCGGATCGCGAACGCCAACGTGCTGCGCTCGCGGGTCTTCCACACGATGCGCAGCTTCCTCGAGCGCTACGAGTTCCTGGTGCTGCCCGCGGTGCAGGTGCCGCCGTTCCCGGTCGACCAGCCGTACGTGACCGAGATCGACGGGGTGAAACTGGGCAATTACATGGAATGGATGAAGTCCTGCTACCTCATCACCGCCACCAGCCACCCGGCGATCTCGGTTCCTGCAGGCTTCACCGAGGATGGGCTGCCCGTAGGCCTGCAGATCGTGGGACGTTATCGTGATGACTTCGGCGTCCTGCAGCTTGCACACGCTTTCGAGGGTGCGACCGAGGTTTGGAAGCGCCGGCCGATGCTCATCGTCACCCCCGCGAAGGCGGGGGCCCAATTCGGAGAAAACCATGAACGTTGATATCGAAACCGACCTGCGTATCGATGCCGACCGCCTGTGGCGGTCGCTCATGGATCTCGCGCGCATCGGCGAGACGCCGCTGGGCGGCGTGCGCCGCATCACGCTGACCGACGTCGACCGCCAGGGCCGCGATCGCGTCGTGGAATGGTTCCGGGCCGCGGGGCTCGAGGTGCGCGTCGATCCGATCGGCAATATCTTCGGCCGGCGCGCCGGGCGCGATCCTTCGCGGCCGCCCATCGTCGCGGGCAGCCATATCGACACCCAGCCCTCGGGCGGGAAGTTCGACGGCGCCTACGGCGTGCTTGCCGGCCTGGAAGTGGTCCGCACCCTGAACGATCGCGGGCTGCGCACCGATGCCCCGATCGAGATCGTGGCATGGACCAACGAGGAGGGCTCGCGTTTCACGCCGGTGATGATGGGCTCGGGGGTATTCGCCGGCGCGTTTTCGCTGCAGCACGCCCTTGCGCGCTTGGACATCGACGGCAAGTCGGTGGGCGACGAGCTCGCCCGCATCGGTTACGCGGGAAGCGCACCGCTGGGCACGCCGGTGGGCGCCTATTTCGAGGCGCACATCGAGCAGGGCCCGATCCTCGAGGAGACGCGCAACGTCATCGGCATCGTGACCGGGGCGCTCGGCCAGCGCTGGTTCGACGTGACCGTGACCGGCTTGAACGCCCATGCGGGGCCGACGCCGATGGAACTGCGCCGCGACGCGCTGCTCGCCGCTTCCCGGATCGTCGGCGAGGTCAATCGCATCGCGTTCACCGAAGCGCCCCATGGCCGGGGAACCGTCGGCTTCCTGCAGGTCGAGCCGAACTCGCGCAACGTCGTGCCCGGGATGGTGAAATTCTCGGTCGATTTCCGCCACCCGGAGGACGCGGGATTGAGATCGATGGAGGAGAAGCTGCGCGCGGCCTGCGCGCGGGTGGAAAGCGAATGCAGCGTGAAGATCCGGATCGAGGAGGTGGTCTACTTTCCGCCGTGCCGCTTCGATGCCGAGTGCGTGGCTGCCGTGCGCGAGGGCGCGCGGAAGGCGGGCTTGCCGTCGCTCGAGATCGTGAGCGGCGCCGGGCATGACGCGGTGTACGTGGCCCGTGTCGCGCCCACGGCGATGATCTTCGTTCCCTGCAAGGACGGCGTGAGCCACAACGAGCTCGAGGATGCGAAGCCGGGAGACCTGGCGGCGGGGTGCAACGTGCTGCTGCATGCGATGCTGGACTTCAGCAACCGGTAGCGCTGCTTCCGGTTTAGCCACTCCTCAACAGCCGCCCTGGGCGCGCACCGGTCGAACGGCCGTCGCGCCATGCGACCTCCCCGTTCACGATCACCGTGCCGATGCCGCGCGCCGCGCGGATCGGGCTCTCGAACGTCGCCGTGTCCCCAATGGCTTCCGCATCGAAGAGCGTGATGTCCGCGGCCATGCCTTCTTTGATGAGGCCGCGGCCTTCGAGCCCGAACGTCTTCGCGGTGAGGCCCGTCATCTTGTGGACCGCTGTCTCGAGGGAAAACAAGCCCACGTCACGCGCGTAGTGCCCGAGCACGCGCGGAAAGGTGCCCCACAGCCGGGGATGCGGAGCGGAGTCGTGCGGCAGCCCGTCCGAACCGACCATCGTGTCCGGGAAGGCGAGGATGCGCCGTACATCCGCTTCATCCATCGCGAAATAGATCGCACCCGCGGGAAGGAGCGCTTCCACCGCGTCCCGCACCGGCATTCCCATGCGCTCGGCGATCTCCTCGAGATCCATGCCGGCGTGCTCGGGATGGGGGCGGGACCAGCTCACCAGCGTCTTCGAGGCGCCCAGCGTGCGGTCGTACGACAGGATCGTCGACGATGCGCAGTAGGGATAGCAGTCGAGCCCGATGGGCTGTTGCCGCATGCGCCGGCCGATGAGCGCCAGCGTTTCCTCCGATCGCCCGTGGTTGCGCACGCCCGCCACCTTGTGGTGCGAGACGACCACGCGCACCGCCAGCTCGCGGCCGATGCGAAAGGTCTCCTCGAGCGAGGCGGTGACGTCATCGGCCTCGTCGCGCATGTGGGTGCAGTAGAGGGCGCCCCGGGCGGTGAGTGGGCGGCAGACCGCGATCACCTCTTCGGTCGTCGCCGCGCGCGCCGGCTCGTACCAAAGGCCGGTCGATATGCCGATGGCGCCGGCCGCGAGCGCCTCGTCGGCGAGCCTTCGCATCTCAGCCTCCTCCGCCCGGGTTGCGGGCCGGTTCACGTCGGAGACGGTCTGCACGCGCAGCGAGCTATGGCCGACGAGGAGCGCGCAGTTCGTGGCCGCAGGGCTCGCCGCGAGAGCCTCGATGTAGCTCGCGAACGTCGGAAAGCGGAACCAGGAACCCTCATCGTCCAGCAGGTCGAGGGGCGGCGTGACCGGCCTCGCCATGCCCCGAGGCGCGGGTGCCAGCGAGATGCCGCAATTGCCCGCGACCACGGTGGTGATGCCCTGGCTCACCTTGGGCGCCATCTCCGGGGCCGAGAGCAGCAGGCGATCGTCGTGCGTGTGGGCGTCGATGAAGCCGGGTGCCGCGATGAGACCGGTGGCATCGAGCTCCTCGGCGCCGCGCGGCAGGTCGCGGCCGATGGCCACGATCACCGCTGCCGTGACGCCGATGTCGGCCTGGTACCGTGGCGCGCCCGATCCGTCGATGACGGTGGCGTTGCGGATCACGAGGTCGTGGTTGGCCATCGCGTCATTCGTCCAGCGGATAGATCGGCCGGCGGACGTTGCGATAGTCGAATTGCTTCCAGTCCGAAGAGGCCACGCCCACGCCATCGCACAACACCGCGCCCTTGGCGATCGGCAGGAACACCGGGCGGTAGTACATGCGCGACTTGAGCAGCAGGTAGCGCTGCTGCTCCGGCCGGATCCCCACGCTTTCGAACACGCCTCGATCCCAGGGCTCCTGGTTGCGCTCGGTGACGACGATCCGGGCGCGACCGGTGTCGAGCACGGCAGTCGTGCCCATGTAGCAGCGCATGCCGGTGAATTGCGGGCCAGTGATGGTGTATTCGCCATCGGTGATGCTGCGCACGATGCCGCTCAACTGCATCGGTTCGCCCTTGCGCCCGATCGCCGGCATGTCCACTTTGCCGCCCACCGGCAGCGTGACTCGATTGCCGATGCCCGCTTCCACCATGCGGGCGACCGCCTCGGGATCACGGACCGGGCCCATCGCGATGCCGTCGAGACCGATGCGCAGCGCTGCCTCGAGGACATGCATGGAGTCCTGGGTTGCGCCGGATGCGCAATTATCGGCATGGTCGAGGAGCAGCACCGGCCCACCGCTTTGCTCGCCGAGCCGCTGCGCCTCGGCGAGCGCCTCCCCGAGCGGACGGCCGCGGTAGATGAAGTCCTGCTTCCGCCGCCACGCCGTGTCGAGAATCGCATCGCAAGCCGCCTGGGCCGCGTCGCGATCGCGGTCGGCTACGACCACCCCGCTGATTCCGGCGTCGTGGATGTCGGCGAGCTGGAATCCTCCGAACGCGGTCGCGGCCAGCACCGGCCCGCGCTCGGCGGCGCGCGCGGCCTCGACGAAATCCCGCATCGCGCCTTCCGCGGTGTTCTGCCGCAGGGTGTGGGCCAGAAGGGGCCGGTTGCCCCAAGCCATCACGGCCTGGATCTCACCTTTCAAATGACGCAGCAGGATGCTGCCGGCCAGCCGGCCTGTCTCGTATCCGTCGACGTGCGGATAAGTCTTGTAGCCCGCGATGACGTTGCAGTTGCGCACCATCCGGTCGCTCAGGTTCGCGTGCAGGTCGAGCGAGACCGCGATCGGAATGTCCGGCGCGATGGCGCGGATACGCTCGAGCAGGGTGCCTTCGCCGTCATCGGTGCGGCCTTCGACCACCATGGCGCCGTGCAGGTCCAGAAACACGGCGTCGCAACCCTTCCGGATCGCATCGCAGATGAGGCCGCAGATGCGGTCGTACGCGGCGCCGTACACCGGTCCGCTGGGGTGCGCCCATGCCGCCACCGGCGTCACGAACTCCGCGCCTTCACTGCGCGCCAGGTCGAGGTAGGCGGCCATCGGGACCCGCGTGCCCTCGATCGCTTCGAGGGCTCCGCGCCCGATCGACGGACCGCCGTTGCCGAACGCCTCCCACGGCGTGGGAACCGGCGAGAACGTGTTCGTCTCGTGCTGCATCTGGGCTATGACGAATTTCATGCGATGAATCTTAAACCGTGTGCACCCCCGTGGGTGCCGGGGGCACGCTGAGCTGCTCGGCTGCCACGCTGGCTCCAGGTGCGACGGCTACCTTCTCCCTTGTCGTGAGAGTCGGGGTCGCCACGCTCAACGGAACGGTCTTCTTCAACACGGTGAACGTGACCGCTGCGACCGCCGACCCCGCGACCGGCAACGGTAGCGCGACCGCGACGACCACGGTGGCCGGCGGAAATCGCAGCGTCACCGGGCCCAGCCCCACCGGGTCCGGCAACATCACGGCGAGCTTCGTCGGTGGCGGGGCGACCTGCGCCTTCGCCACGGCGCAGTTCATCCCGGTTTCGGGCCATCCGGCCTCGCCGCCGGCCGGCAGCGCGCCAGCCGGAGTCGTGTTCCCGCACGGGCTGTTCGACTTCACCACCACGGGCTGCACGCCGGGGTCCACGATCACCGTCACCGTCACCTACCCGGCGGTGGTCTCGGGCAATTACTGGAAGTACGGGCCGACGCCGGGCAATCCGAGCCCGAGCTGGTACATACTCCCGGCGATCTTTGCCGGGACCGACATCACGTTCTCGATCACGGACGGCAGCCTCGGCGACGACGAACCTCGCCGCCAATGGCACGATCGTGGACCAGGGCGGGCCAGGCGTCGGCGCGGGGGGCACACAGGTGCCGACGCTCTCCGAGTGGATGCTGGCACTGCTCGCCGCGCTGCTGCTGGCGGGTGCTTGGGCAGCCGGCCTGTCGCGGAGACGATAGCCGCCCCCGCTCCGGTGGCTACAGGCGCCCGAGCAGGCCCACTGTTGGAAACCCATCGGGCGTGAGCCCCAGGGATTTCTGAAACTCCTTGATCGCGGCGACGGTGCGCGGCCCCATGATGCCATCGGCGGTGCCGACGTCGAATCCGCGCAGCGACAGGCGCTCCTGCAACTGGACACGCTGCTCGAGCGAGAGCGCCGGCTCGCCCCTGGGCCACGATGCCTGGATTGCGCCGCCGCCGCGCAACCGGTCGGAGAGGTGCGCGATCGCGAGCGCGTAGATGTCGGCCGGGTTATAGGCCAGCAACGCATTGAAGTTTCGCAGCACCAGGAAGGCCGGGCCATTGGCGCCGGCCGGCAGGAGTAGCGCTGCCATCTCCTCGCCCGGCAGCGCGCGGCCATCGATGCGCTTGATCCCGAAAGCGCGCCACTCGGCCATCGCGAGCTTCGCGCCGCGTCCCGAAGGGCCTTTGTACTTTCGCGGCAGGCGCACTTCGTGGCCCCACGTCTCGCCGCGCTTCCATCCGGCCTTCGCGAGGTAGTTCGCCGAGGACGCCAGGGCGTCAGGAATCGACTGCACGAGATCGCGCCGGCCGTCGCCGTCGAAATCCACCGCCACCCGGCGGAACGTGGTCGGCATGAACTGCGTGTGGCCGAAGGCACCTGCCCACGAGCCCACCAGGTGCTCGATCGGAACGTCGCCTTCCTGGAGGATGCGCAGCGTCGCCATCAGCTCCTCGCGGAAGAAGGACTGCCGGCGGCCGAAGCAGGACACGGTCGCGAGCGAGCGGATGAGCGGCCGGGAGCCCATGCGCTCGCCGAAGCGAGTCTCCACGCCCCACAGCGCCACCAGCACGTGGCGCTCGACGCCGTAGGCCGCCTCGATGCGCTCGAGCAGGTCGCGGTGGCCGGCGAGCTTGCGCCGCCCATCCGCGACCCGCCTCTCGTCCACCAGCATCGCGAGGTAATCCCAGGGCTGGATGGTGAACTCGGGCTGCCGGTCCATGAGCTCGATCGCCGAGTTGTCGGGCTCCACCCCGGCGAACCAGCCATCAAAGGCGGGCCCGTCGACGCCGCGCTTCAGCGCCTCGGCGCGTAACTGCGCGACGCAGGGAGCGATGTCCGCCGGGGTTGGCGGGGGTGAAGTGGGCCGCTGCGCCGCGGCCGGGAGCGCGGCCAGCACGGCGAGTGCAGAAACGACGCGAAGATGCATGCAGGTCATGACCTTACGATAGACAATTCCGCAGGCGGTTCAGGGAAATCTCGCCACCCTGCGGAGTCGGTCACCCGGCACACGCTCTTCCGCCAGGAAACGCCCTGGCCGGGGTACTCCTACCCCGGCAATCCTCCCGCCGGGGGCCCGGGGCCCAATCCTGCGAACCCACGAGAGCGGCGAATGCCGACGCCGTTACGCCTAGGGGCTGATCGTCAGGTCCAGCGATCGCCCGTCGTGTGGGAGGCTCGCGGCCGCGCAACCCGCGATCGAGCCGAGGCGCCCCTGAGACACCGTATGTGCGCGGACGCACCGACAATTACTCGGCCGAGGATCGATACTCCGGAAACGCATTCCCAGGAACGCTGGCGCTCCGACCGCAGCGTGGGAACGTGTCCTAGGACAAGCATCACTTGGAGAAGACACATGAAACATATCAAGCACAATCATAGCGTTGCCATTGCAGCGATCTCATTGGCTTGCGGGTCTGCATTCGCCCAGGTACCGCCTGCCACGGCCGAGGACTTTGCCGTCCTGGCCGGTGCGGCGGTGACCTGCACCACCTCCACCGTCAACGGAAATGTGGGCCTCGCCAACCCCGGCACGATCACCAATACCGGTTGCACGATCAGGGGGGCGACGGAAGAAGGAACTCCGGTCGCCCAGGCGGCTTACGCCGACTTCCTCGACGAATACGCCCACGTCGCGACCCAGCCGCCGTGCGACTTCAACAATCTGCCCCTGGCCGGAGCGTTTCTCGCACCGGGCGTCTATTGCTATGACGCGGCGGTAACCGTGACGGGCGGCACGTTGACGCTCGTCGGATCCGCCACCGATAGCTGGATCTTCAGGATCGGGACCGGCGGCACCGGCGCGCTCACGGGTACGAACTTCAACGTGGTCCTGACCGGCGGGGCGACATGCAACAACGATGTGCTTTGGTGGACCGCCGAAGCCGCCACACTGACGGATTCGGTCTTCACGGGGAATATTCTCGCAGGTGCGGACATCACCGTTACCCGTGGGAGCGTGGCCGGACAAGTCCTGGCGGGCGGGACGGGCACGGAGATCCTTCGCACCGGCGCCGTGACGTTGACCAGCACAGCGGTCGACTTCTGCCCCCGCAACATCCCGCCCCCGGTGCCTCCCCTCATGGCCGTGTTCGTGATCGGAGACGTCCAACCTCACGCCGTCGGCGATGACGTGAACTTCTGGGGCGCGCAATGGTGGAAGAACAACATCATGAGCGGCTTCGTCGGCCCGGGAGCATCCAGGGCCAGCTTCAAGGGATTCGCCACGAGTGCCGAGCTTCGTTGCGGCGGTTCCTGGCAATCGCGGCCGGGCAACAGCTCGAATCCGCCCGCCACGATTGCCACGGATATCGCGGTCGTCGTCACGTCAACGGTGGTCAAGTCCGGACCGGATATCAGTGGCGACATCAAGCAGATCGTGGTCGTCCATCACGATGGCGGCTACGGTCCGAACCCCGGGCATCGCGGCAATGGACAGGTAACGTCGATCGTCTGCCCGTAGCAGCTGCGGTAGGCATGGGAATCTGAGTTAGGGCGGGGATCCTGCGGGATCCCCGCATCGCTTGTAGGTCGTCTTTCCGGTAGACCTCGGCCCGCTCGACGTCGGCGGACCGCTGGTGCAACTGCCGTTCGGTCCGCTCGCGGCGATCAATTTCCTCAAGATCTGGCGCGGCCGCGGCCCTGATCCCGTGAGATGACGGTTAAACTGAATGCCTTTTGCAGGCTGCGGGGAGGCGCTCCTGAATCTCGATCGCTGGCGTACGCCGACGATGATGCTCGCATGCGCGGGCCTCGTCCTCATGCTCGCCCTCGGCATCCGCCAGAGCTTCGGCCTGTTCCTGCGGCCGATGTCGATGGACCTTGGCTGGGGACGCGAGGCGTTCTCGTTCGCCATCGCGCTGCAGAACCTGGTATGGGGCCTGGCGATGCCGTTCGCCGGCGCAATCGCCGATCGCAAGGGCGCCGGACGCGTGATCGTCGCCGGCGGCGTGCTCTATACGCTGGGCCTCTATGCAATGGCGCACGCAACGACCCCGCTCCTCTTCAATCTCTCGGCGGGCCTGCTGGTCGGATTGGGCCTGTCGGGAACCGGCTTCGGTGTGGTGCTGGCGGTGGTCGCGCGCGCGTTTCCGCCCGAGCGCCGCTCCTTCGCCGTCGGCATCGCCGGAGCTTGCGGATCGTTCGGCCAATTCGCCATGCTGCCCGCGGGCCAGGGGCTCATCGGCGCATTCGGCTGGCTCGCGGCACTCGCCACGCTGGCCGCTCTGGCGTTCCTCATGATTCCGCTGGGGGGTGCCCTCGCCGGACGCAACTCCGCGGCCAACGAGAGCACGCAGTCGATCGGCGCCGCGCTCGCCGAGGCGGGGAACCATGGCGGATTCTGGCTCCTCACGGGCTCGTTCCTGGTCTGCGGGTTCCAGACCCTCTTCATCATGGTCCACCTGCCGGCCTACCTCGTGGACCGCGGCCTGGGAGCGCAGCACGCGATGGCGGCGCTCGCGACGATCGGGCTCTTCAACATCGCCGGCTCCCTGGCCGCGGGAGCGCTCGGCGCACGCTACAGCCGCAAGTGGCTGCTCTTCTGGGTGTATGCAGTGCGCGCCGTGGCGATCGGGCTCTTCGTGACCGCTCCGATCAGCCTCGCCAGCACTTATCTCTTCGCCGCGGTGATGGGGTTCACGTGGCTCGGCACCGTGCCGCTCACCAACTCGCTCGTGGGCCAGATCTTCGGCCTCAAGTACCTCTCGACGCTCTTCTCGATCGCATTCCTCGGCCACCAGCTCGGCGCTTTCGCCGGCGCCTGGGCGGGCGGCGCGATCTTCGACGCGACCGGCTCCTACCTCTGGGTGTGGATCGGGTCGATCGCGCTTTCGGTGCTCGCGTGTGCGATGTGCCTGCCGATCGACGAGCGCGCCATCGTGCGCTCGGCCGCGGGGAGCGCAGCGTGAACGCGGTGCGCAGCGGCCGCTCGCTCGCGGTATCCGACGAGCTGCGCGCCGTGCTCGATGCGCTGCCCATGGCCGCCGCGGTGCTCGGCGACGACGGCGCGGTGCTGCATGCCAACGAGGCGATGCGCGCGCGCGGGGGGCAGGCCGATCCCGCAGGGATCGTGGGCGCGCACGTCACCGATACGCCGCTGGGGCGCTGCGTGTTCGTCGCGCACGAGGCCGCGCCCGATCCGCAGATGCAGCGGCTCGCCTCGCTCGGCTTCATGCTCGCCGGCGTGTGCCACGAGGTCTCGAACCCGCTCGCCGCGATCCACTCGATGGTGCAGATCCTGCAATCGCGCCGCGGCGTCACCCCCGAGACGATCGAGAAGGGTTTGAGCTCGATCGCCGGCAATATCGTCCGGGTGCTCGCCATCACCCGCAAGCTGGGCGACTTTTCGCGTGTGACCGGCGACGCCCCGCAGCCGCAGGCCCTCGATGCCGCCGTGCACGAGGCCCTGGGCTTGCTGCGCCACTCCCGCTGGGGCGAGGCGGTGCAGGTCGTGTATCGCGGGCTCCCCGACGCGGTGACACCCGCCCGGCCCGGCGAGCTGCAGCAGGTCCTCTTCAACGTGATGCTGAATGCCGCGCAGGCCATGGAAGGCCGCGGGCGCATCGAGGTCTCCACCGAGCGCCATCACGACGGGCGCATCCGGGTGCGGGTCCGCGACACCGGCCCGGGCATCCCCGAAGGCAGCCTGCTGAGGATCTTCGAGCCGTTCTACACCACCAAGGTGCCCGGCGAGGGCACGGGCCTGGGGCTCGCGATCTGCTACGAGATCGTCCACGAGCTGGGCGGCGCGCTCGCGGCGAGCAACCATCCCGAGGGCGGGGCGTGCATGGAGCTCTTCCTGCCGGGAGGCGCGTAGCCATGCCCGCAGCGCGCTCGGAGCGGGTCTACATCATCGAGGACGACCCCGGTGTCTCGGAGGTCGTGAAGCTCCTGCTCTCGCGCGAGGGCTACTACGTGGAGGGCGCGTCGTCGGTGAAGGAGGGCCTGCGCCGCCTCGCAGCCGGCGACTTCGACCTCGTGATCACCGACCTCAAGCTTCCCGATGGCACGGGGCTGGACGCCTTGCGCCTCATCCACGAGCGCGACCGCACGCAGCCGGTCATCATGATGACGAGCTACTCGTCCCTCGAGAGCGCCATCGCGGCGCTGCGCGCCGGCGCCGTGGACTACATCATCAAGCCGTTCGACAACGACGAGCTGCTGCACGCGGTGGAGCGTGCGCTGAAGGAGCGACGCATGACCCGCGAGAATGCGGCGCTGCGCCGCACGCTGCGCAGCGCCTACGCGAGCCGCCCCATCCTGGGCGACAGCCCCGGCATGAGGAAGGCGCTCGAGCGCATGCGCAAGGCCGCGCTGTCGGAGGCCAACGTCCTCCTCGCCGGCGAGTACGGCACCGGCAAGGAGCTGCTCGCGCACGCGTTGCACGCCCGCGGGCCGCGCGCGGAGGGCCCCTTCGTGCCGGTCAAGTGCGGCGCGCTGGCACCCGCAGTCCTGGAGGCGGAGCTTTTCGGCCGCGCTGGCGGCACCGATCGCCGCGAGGGGTTCATCCGCGAGGCGCACGGCGGCACGTTGTACCTGGACGAAATCTCGGAGCTCACCGCGCCGCTGCAGGTCAAGCTGCTGCGCGTGCTGCAGGACAAGATGGCGCGTTCGCTGGGTGAGGGTCCGGCCTACGCGGTCGACGTGCGCTTCGTCGCGGCCACGCACTGGGATCTCGAGGCCGCGGTCGCGAAGGGCACGTTCCGGCAGGACCTCTACTACAGCCTCAACGTGATCTCGCTCACGCTGCCGCCGCTGCGCGAGCGCGGCGGCGACGTCCTGCTGCTCGCGCGCCACTTCGCCGAGCACTACTCGCGCAAGCTCGGCAAGCGTGTGCGTGGCTTCGACGCCGAGTTCACCGCCTTCCTCGAGCGCCACCCGTGGCCGGGCAACGTGCGCGAGCTCGAGCATTTCATCGAGCGCGCGGTGATCTTCGCCGACGGCGACGTGCTCACCGGCCGCGACTTGGCCGAGGTCGCGCCGGCGCTGCCCATGATGCGCGCGGCGCCCGCCGGGCAGGGCGACACGCCGCCGCTCGCGATCGAGGAATACATCCGCGAGGTGGTCGAGCGCTTCCAGGACACGCGCAGCGAGGCCGAGCTCGCGCGCATGCTCGGGATCGGGCGCAAGGCGCTGTGGACGCGCCGCCGCCAATGGGGGTTGAAGCGCATGCGCCGGATCGCCTCGTGACGCCGGCGATGTTTCCCGGCGAACGTCGCGTTTCTCATGGAAACGCGGGCTGCAACGATCATGCACAAGGGGCGTTTCGGGGCTTGCTTTCGCCTCGGCAAATTGTTAACAAGCAGTAAGGCACAAGAAACCAACCCGAGGAGATCTGCATGGCCGAGCAAAAACCCGCCGCCGCCGCGCCGGCGCGCAAGAAGGTCACCATTCCCCAGCTGGTCGCCAAGATGAAGAAGGGCGAGCCCATCGTGCAGCTCGCCGTCTACGACTACGAGACCGCGATCATCGCCGACCGCGTCGGCATCGACATCCTGTGCGTCTCGGATACCGGCGGGATGGTGCTCTTCGGCCACGAGACCACCACCTCGGTATCGTTCGAGGAGGTGATGTTCATGGCGCAGGCCGTCAAGCGCGGCTCGCAGTACGGGTTGCGCATGGTCGACATGCCCTACATGAGCTTTCACCTGTCGGCGCAGCAGGCGGTCGACAACGCCGCGAAATACGTGTCCCAGGGCGGCGCCGAGGTCATGAAGTGCGAGGGCAACCAGCACCACGCCAAGTACATCGAGGCGATCGTGAAGGCGGGAATACCGGTGCAGGGCCACATCGGGATCACGCCGATGCGCATGCCGCAGCTCGGCGGGTTCGTAGCCCAAGGCAAGACGGCCGAGCGCGCGAAGGAGCTCATCGACGACGCCCTGGCGATGGTGGACGCGGGCTGCTTCTCGATCATGTGCGAGGTCACCACGTCGGAGGTCTGCGAGTACCTTGCCGAGACCCTCCCGGTCCCGGTGATCAGCCTGGGCGCGGGCAACCGCGCCCACGGCGTGCACATCATCGGCTCGGACCTTTTCCACCTCTACGAGAAGCACGTGCCGCGCCATTCGAAGATCTATGTCGACCTCGTTCCCATCCTCGAGAAGGGGCTGACCGATTATCGCGACGACGTGCGTGCCCGCGGCTACCCCGGGCCCGAGCACACCGTGTTCATGAAGGAAGACGAGCTCGCCAGGTTCCGCGAGATGATGGGCTGGAAGGCCAAGTAGCAGGCGCGATGTTGCCCGGGTCCCGCTCGGAGGTGCGCGCGCTGCAGGATGCCGAGCGCTCGCTCCTCGCGAGCGGGCGCTTCTTCGGCAAGCTGGACGCGGCGCAGCTCGGGCGCCTGGCGGGCCTCGGGCGCGTGCTCGCATTCCCGCAGGACACTCGCATCTACACCATCGGCGACGAGGTCGACGACTTCTACGTGCTCGCCGAGGGCACCGTTCGCTTTACCCTCGGCCTGGGCAAGCGGGAAACCGCGGCGGGCGACATCATCCGGCGCGGCGAGGTGTTCGGGTGGGCCGCGATCGTGGAAGGCTATTCGCGCCGCATCGCGACCGCCTATTGCCTCACCGCTTGCGAGGTGGTGGCGCTCGACGGAGCGCGCCTGCGCGCCTTCATGGACGCCGATCCGCTCGCGGGCTACCTGATCATGAAGCAGCTGGCGGTACTGCTCACGAGCGAGCTGACCGCCTTCGCCGCCGGCTGACCGATTGCCCGACCCGATCGCCGCCGCGCTGCTCGCTGCCGTCGCCACGGCGGTCGGGTTTTTCATCGGCGCCGTTGGCGTGGGCGGCGTGCTGCTCATTCCTTTCCTCGTGCTGCTGGGCGGCCTCGACATCCACTCGGCGGCGGCCACCGCGCTCTTCACGTTCCTCTTCACGGGCCTGCTCGGCACCTGGCTCTTCCAGCGCCGCGGCTCGATCCAATGGCGGCTCGCGGTGCCGGTCTGCGCGGGCGCCACGATCGCGGGCTACCTCGGGGCGGCGGCAGCGAGCCGCATCGACCCGCGGCCCCTCACCCTGCTGATCGCCCTCATCATCATGGTCGCGGGCCTGTGGGTGCTGCGCCCGGCGCCCGAGAGAGAGCGCGCGCGTGGCGGCGGCAGCCGTGGTGACACAGTGACGCTCCTCGGCGTGGGCGCCGCGTCGGGCTTCGGCTCCGGCCTCTCGGGCGCGGGCGGGCCGCTCTTCTCGGTGCCGATCATGGTGTTGCTGGGTTTCAGCCCGCTCGCCGCCATCGGCGTAAGCCAGGTGATCCAGATCTTCGCCGCCGTGTCGGGGTCGCTATCGAGCGTGCAGGACGGGCGCATCCATTTCGGCATCGCCGCGTGGGTGACGGCCTTCGAGCTCGCCGGCGTCGTCGCCGGAACGTGGCTCGCCCACTCCGTGAGCGGCGTCGCGCTGCGCCGCATCGCCGCGTGCCTGTGCATCGCCGTGGCCGTGCTGATGGCCGTGCGCGCGTGGTGAGCGGCGCCCGCGAGGAGCACCTTGCGACGCGCCGCCACGCCGGGCTCTTCGACTTTTCCTTCATGGGGTTGTACGAGTTCGCGGACGGCGCGGCGTTGCAAGCGCTGCAGAGCCGCACCCTCGCGCGCCTCTTGCCGGGGCGTATCGCATACACCTTGCTGCTGGGCGAGGACGGCCGCGTTCGCAACGACGCCACCGTGTGGCGCCTCGACGACGGCCGCTGGTGGCTTTTCAGCGGACGGCGCAGCGACGCCGAATGGATCGCGGCGCGCGCCAGGCCACGCGTGCGCTCCGGCGAGCACGCGGTGCTCGCGCTGCAGGGGCCGGCGAGCGGCACGATCCTGGCCGGGCTCGTCGGCGAAGCGAGGGTCCGGTCGCTGCGCTATTTCGATTTCGCCGCGTTCCGGGCGGCGGGGTCCTCCGGGCAAATCGGGCGCGTCGGCTACAGCGGCGAGCTGGGCTACGAGTTCGTCGTGCCCGCGCACGAGGCAGCTGCGCTGAGGCACGAGCTTCTCGATGCGGGCCGCGAGCACGGCCTGCGGGAATGCGGCTTCGACGCCGCGAACAGCCTGCGCATCGAGTCGGGCTACGTGCTCTTCGACCGCGAGATCACCGGACGCGAGCGGCCCGGCGAGCTCGGGCTCGAGCGGCTGGACGAGCGCCTCGGGTCACGGGCGGTGGCCCCGCTGCGCCGGCTGGTCGGCCTCGAGGTCGATGCGCTCCCCGCGCGGCCGCGCTCGTGGCTGCCCATGGCGCGCGTGACAAGCGAGTGCGATTCGCCCGTCTTCGGGCGCACGCTCGCGCTGGGCTTTGTCGACGCGGGCGAGGAAGGCCCCGGGACGCCCGTGCAGCTGGAAGATGGGCGGCGCGCGCGCGTGGCGCGCCTGCCTTTCTACGACCCGCGGCGAAAGCGGCCGCGCGCTACGCCGCTTTAGCCTGCAGGAAGCGCTCGGCGGAGGCGATCGTGTTGCAGAGAAGCATGGTGACGGTCATCGGACCCACGCCGCCCGGCACCGGCGTGATGTACGACGTCTTGAGCCGCACCGTCTCGAACTCCACGTCGCCGAGCAGCCGCCCGTCGGGCAGCCGGTTGATGCCCACGTCGACCACCACGGCACCGGTACGCACCATCGGCGCGGTGATGAGGTTCGGCTGCCCCGCGGCGACCACGAGGATGTCTGCGGCGATGGTGAACTGCGCGAGGTCGCGCGTCTTCACGTGGCAGATCGCGACCGTTGCCTCGCGCTGCAGGAACATGAGCCCCAGCGGCTTGCCGACGATGTTGGAAGCGCCCACCACGGTCACGTTCTGGCCGGCGATGGCGATGCCGCTGCGATCGAGGAGGCAGAGCACGCCGTAGGGCGTGCACGGCGGGAAGACCGTCCCGCCCGCCACCAGGCCACCCACGTTGTAGAGATGGAAGCCGTCCACGTCCTTGTCGGGAGAGATCGTCTCGAGGACCTTGCGCACCGAGATCTGCGGCGGCAGCGGCAGCTGCACCAGGATCCCGTGACAGCGCGGGTCGGCGTTCAGCGCGGCGATGCGCTCCAGCACCTGCGACTCGGCCACGTCCGCGGCGTACAGGAACTGCTCGGAGCGGATGCCCATCTCCGCCGAGGCGCGCAGCTTGTTGCGCACGTAGACGCGCGAGGCGGGGTTCTCGCCCACCATGATGACCGCGAGACCGGGAGGCGCGCCCAGGGAGTTCAGGCGGTCGGCGCGCAGCTTCCATTCCGCGCGCACCTCGCGCGCGATCGCGACGCCGTCGATGATCTTCGCGCTCATCCCGGCGCGCCCGTGAGCCCCGCGAGCACGAACAGCAGCATGCTCACGCCCATGAAGGCGTAGCCGGCGTAGTTGAGGGTCCTCGCGCCGCGCTCGCCCACGATGCCGCGGATCTGCAGCACCGATGCCAGCACCGTCAGCAGGCCGCCTGCGACCGCGAGCAAGATCACGAGGCGGCGGTCGAGCAGCGCCTCCATCAGCCCTGGCGCTCGCGCTTGAGGTAGGCTTCGACGAAGTCGGCGGCGGCCTTGGAGCCGCGCGAGAACGAGCGCATCGCCTCCGCGTGCAGGATCGACAGCGCCTGCTTCTTGATGTCGTTGGCGCGGTCGTTCTGCACGATGTCGGCCAACCGGCGCGGACGCGGGAGGTCCACCTCGATCACGGTGCGCACCTGCGTCGGGATGTTGGACATGACGAGCAGCCGGTCGGCGAGGAACACGGCCTCGTCGATGTCGGTGGTTACGAAGAAGTTGGTGCGCCGGTTCTCCTCGTAGAGGCCGGAGTAGTACTCCCACATCAGCTCCTTGGTCATCGCGTCGAGGCCGCGGAAGGGCTCGTCGAGGATCATGACCCGGGGGTTGTTGATCATCGCCCGGGCGAGTTCCGCGCGGCGCTGCATCCCGCCGGAGAGCTGGCCGGGATACTTGTCGCGGAACTCCTGCAGCCCGACCTTGGCCAGCAGGAACTCGGCGAACGCGAGCGTCTCGCGTGTGAGCTCGCCGCGCGCGCGCGGCCCGTAGAGGATGTTGTTCCAGGTGGTCATCCACGGGAAGAGGGCGGTTTCCTGAAAGAGCACCAGCCGCTCCCGGCTGGGCCCGGTAACGGCCTTGCCGTCGAGCTCGATCGTGCCCGCGGTCGGCTGCTCGAAGCCCGCGAGCAGGCGGATCAGCGTGCTCTTGCCGCAGCCCGACGGGCCCACCATCACCGTGAGCTTGCCGCGCTCGATGGTGAATGCGCACTCGCGCACGACGTCCTTGCGGACCTGCCCCGCGCCATAGGACTTCGACACGCCCGTGACCTTGATTTCGCCGGGCCGGATCTCGGGTGCGACGAGCTGGCCGTCCGAGTCCTTCATCAGCGCACCCGCAACCACGGCGTGATGCGGCGCCCGAGCGTGCGCAGCAGCTCGCTCGAGGCATATCCGGCGATTCCGATCGAGATCATGCCCACCACGATCTGCTCGTAGGAGCCGCCCACGTACGAGCTCCAGATGAAGAACCCGAGGCCGCCGCCGCTGCCGCCCATCTGGCTGCCGCCGCCCGAGATCATCTCCGCCGCGACCACGACCTCCCACGTGATGCCCATCCCCACCGCCGAGCCGACCATGATCGAGGGCAGCGTGCCGGGCAGCACGATGCGCTTGAACATGTCCCATTTCGATGCGCCCATCGATTGCGCTGCCTGGAAGAAGCGCACGTCGATCGACTTGGCTCCGCCGACCACGTTGATCACGATGGTGTAGAAAGCGCCGAGGAAGGTGATGAACATGATCGCGAGCTCCTGCGTCGGCCAGAAGATGATCGACGCGGGCACCCAGGCGAGTGGCGGGATCGGCCGCAGCGCCTCGAACACCGGGAAGTTGATGCCGTACGCGGTGCGGCTCACGGCCAGCATCAGGCCGTAGGGAATGCCGATCAGCATCGCGGCGACGAAGCCGCCCAGGACGCGCTGGAAGCTCATGTACCAGCTCTGCCAGTAGCCCGCCTGGCCGATCACCGCCATCCAGGCCTTGAACACCGCCGTGGGGGCGGGCACCGAGCCGATCCAGGGCAGTTGGGTCTTCTTCAACCCGAGGGCGCCGAGGACCTCGCGCAAGGGCGCGAAGGCATCCCACGCGAGCCACACCTTCGAGCGCGAGCCGATCTCCCACAGGATGAGGAACACGGCGATGGAAACCAGGCCGCGCCAGATCACCCGGCCGGAGATGCGTCGCGCGCGCGTCATCAGCCCTCCTTCTCGCCGGCCTGGAAGGCCTTGCGCGCCTCCTCGTGCACCGCTTCGCTCGTCTCCTGCATGAGCTCGCGGAAGCGCTTCGACGTGAGGACGGCGTAATCGCGCGGGTGCGGGATGTCCACGGCGAGGACCTTCTTGGGCTTGCAGGGCCGGGTGGTCATGATCGCGACGCGGTGGCCGAGGAAGATCGCCTCCTCGAGGTCGTGCGTGATGAAGAAGATGGTGACCTTGTTCTTGTAGTAGATCTCGAGCAGCGCCTCGTGCATGACGCTCTTG
>JALYSB010000195.1 GCA_030855025.1 Pseudomonadota bacterium | reverse complement strand
TGTCTTCCTTGCGGATGTCGTGCTTGTCGTTGCCGAAGATGACCGGGCGCGCGTCCTTGTGGGTCACCTGCTCGCGGCGGCCGAACAGCCTGTCGATATATTTCTTGATCATGTTGAATTAGGTGTCAGAGACCATTTTCCGCCAGCCGGAAAATGGTCTCTGACACCAGTTTTTACCTCAGTGAAATGATGGTCCATCCCCGCTCCTCGGCTTTCGTGCGCAGTGTGGCATCAGGATCGACCGCCACCGGGTGGGTGACGAGCTCGAGCAATGGAAGGTCGTTCAGCGAGTCGCTGTAGAACCAGCTCTCGTAGTCCGCCAGCCCCGTGCCCTTCTCCGCCAGCCACTCGTTCACCCTCTGGATCTTGCCCTCGCGGAAGGTAGGCGTCCCACGCGGCTTGCCGGTGAAGACGCCGTCGATCTCCTCGATGTCGGTAGCCAGCAGGTGCGGCACGCCCAGCGCGGTTGCGATCGGCCGGGTGATGAAGCGGTTGGTCGCGGTCACGATCGCGGTGAGCGCGTCGGCGTGGCTCGCGAGCAGTTGCGGCGCCTTGGGAAGGATGATCGGGCGGATGCGCCGCTGCATGAAGCGCGCATGCCAGTCGTCGAGCTGCGCGCGCGGGCGGCGCGCGATCGGCGCCAGCTGGAATTCGAGGAACTCATGGATGTCGAGCGTGCCGTCCTTGTAGCGCTCGTAAAACCAGTCGTTGCGGGCGTTGTACTCGTCGGCCTGCAGCACGCCCTCCTCGATGAGGAACTGCGCCCACTCATAGTCGCTGTCGCCCTCGAGGAGCGTGTTGTCGAGGTCGAAGAGCGCGAGCTTCTTCATCGACCCTCTCCCAAGGCAGAGGGAGCAACGGCCGCCTTGAGAAGCGGCACGGTCACCGGGCGCCCGGTCTCGAGCGAGTAGCGGTCGATCGCGTCGAGCGCCGCCATGAGCGATCCCATGTCGCGGCGCGCGTGGGTGAGGAGGTACGAGGAGACGTCCTCGGAGAGCGCGAAACCGCGCGCCTTCGCGTGCGCCGCGAGCGCCGCCCTCTTCTCGGCGTCGGTGAGCGGCAGCACGCGGTAGGCGAGTCCGGTGGCGAGGCGCGTCGACAGGTCGCGCCGCAGGGCGACATCGCGCGGCGCGGCGCTCGCGGTGACCAGCAGGAAGTCGAAGGCGCCCTCGTTGAAGTCGTTGAAGAGCGCGATCTGCTCCGGATCGTCGAGCCGCTCCACGTCGTCGATCACGCGATATCCCGGGCCGCGCTCGCGCACCGCGGCTGCGAACGCCGTGGCGAGGTGGGTCTTGCCCGCGCCCGGTTCGCCCCACAGGTAGAGGACGCGTTCGGAAAGCTCGCCGCGCACCGCGGTTCCGAGCGCGTGAAACAGCTCGGCGTTGCCGCCGTGGACGAAATTCGCGAAGGTTGGCGCGGGCGCCTGGGTGAAGTCGAGGAGGAGCTGCCTCATGGGGGTTTCCGCAGGACCTGCGCCGCGTCGGAGGATACCGTCGGCCGGCTTGGCCCGGGCGCGCCGCGTTGTTTTTTCCGCACGGCGCTGATATGGCTGAATTTTAACCTAAAATCGGCGCCATGGCCCTCGCGAAACCGATCCAGATCCGCTTCGAGCGCGTGAACGGCGACATCGGCCTCGCGCCGGCGAAGCCGCCGGAGTTCATCGCACCCGAGCAGAAGCCCGCCCTCATCGAGCGCGCGCAGAAGCTCCTCAAGGAGCGCGACGCAGTCCTGGTGGCGCATTACTACGTGCATCCCGACCTGCAGGACCTCGCGCAGTCTTCGGGAGGGACCGTCTCGGACTCCCTCGAGATGGCTCGGTTCGGTCACGAACACCCGGCCAGGACGGTGGTGGTCGCGGGCGTGCGCTTCATGGGCGAGACCGCCAAGATCCTGAACCCCGAGAAGCGCATCCTGATGCCCGACCTGCTGGCCGAGTGCTCGCTCGACCTGGCCACGCCCGCCGACGAATTCTCGAGGTTCTGCGACGCGCATCCCGACCGCGTGGTCGTGGTCTACGCCAATACCAGCGCGGCGGTGAAGGCGCGCGCCGACTGGATGGTCACCTCATCGATCGCCGAGAAGATCGTGGCCCACCTGCACCACCAGGGAAAGAAGATCCTGTGGGCGCCTGACAAACACCTGGGCGACTACGTGCAGCGGATCACCGGCGCCGACATGCTCATGTGGAATGCAGCGTGCGTGGTGCACGACGAGTTCAAGGCGCAGCAGCTCGAGGAGCTCAAGCTCAAGCACCCGAAGGCGAAGGTGCTGGTGCATCCGGAATCCCCCGCGGGCGTGATCGCGCTCGCCGATGCCGTGGGCTCGACCACCGGCATCATCCAGGCGGCCGAGCGACTCGGCGCACCCGAGTACATCGTCGCGACCGACGGCGGCATCATCCACCAGATGAGGAAGCGCCTGCCCGGCGTGACCTTCATCGAGGCGCCTACGGCCGGCAAGGGCGCCACCTGCCAGAGCTGCGCTCACTGCCCCTGGATGGCGATGAACGGCCTGGGCAACCTGCTCGAGACCCTGGAGGGTGCGCCGGGCCACGAGGTGCACGTCGACCCCGAGATCGGCCGCCGGGCCAAGGTCCCGATCGAGCGAATGCTCGAATTCGCGAAGAAGACTTTGCCGGCGATGCAGGGCAGCGGGGACGCGTAGGCTGCGCGGCTTACTTCTCGGGCGCGAGCTCGGCGATCCGCCATCGCACGCCGTTGCAGCCGTGCTGGCCGAGGGGCTCCCCTCGGCCAGCGAGGTGATCCTTACATGCCGCTCATCTTCATGAAATCCTTGAGGAAGGCGTCGACCTGCTTCTTGTCGATCTTGCCCATTTTCTTGGTGTCCTGCTTGTCGAACATCTTCTCCATCATCTTCATCATCTCGGCCTTCGACACCATGCCGTCCTTGTCCGCGTCGCACATCTTCACGAACTTGTCGGCATCCATGTCCTCGCGGGCCTGCACGGCGGGGGCGGCCAGCATGGCTGCCATCGTTGCGGCGGCCAGCACTTTGGTAAGCGAACGCATTTCGGGTCCTTTCAGAGGGTTTGGGGGGATTTAGGACAGCGCCCATAAATCGCGCCGTCCACGGCTCCCTTACACACTTAACAAAACCCGGGGCTACCCGCGTTTTCCGGTAAAATTTCGCCTCTGAAACAAGTGGAAACCCCCGTGAGCGGCAAGCACTCCCAGCTGACCTACCGCGATGCGGGCGTCAATATCGAGGCCGGCGACGCGCTCGTCGAGCGCATCAAGCCGTTCGCCGCGAAGACGATGCGCCCCGAGGTCCTGCAGGGAATCGGCGGCTTCGGCGCGCTCTTCGAGGTGTCGAAGAAGTACAAGAATCCGGTAATGGTCTCGGGTACCGACGGCGTGGGCACCAAGCTCAAGCTCGCGTTCCGCATGAAGAAGCACGACACCATCGGCGTCGACCTGGTGGCGATGAGCGTGAACGACATCCTCGTTTCGGGCGCGGAGCCGGCGTTCTTCCTGGACTATTTCGCGTGCGGCAAGCTCGACGTGGGCGTGGCGGCCGACGTGGTGATGGGCATCGCGCAAGGCTGCGAGCAGGCGGGCTGCGCGCTCATCGGCGGCGAGACCGCCGAGATGCCGGGCATGTACGACCCGAACGAATACGACCTGGCGGGCTTCGCCGTGGGCCTGGTCGACAAGGCGAACATCATCGACGGCCAGAAGATCCGCGCCGGCGACGTGGTGATCGGCCTTGCATCGAGCGGCCTGCATTCCAACGGCTACACGCTGGTGCGCAAGGTGATCGCGGTGAGCGGCGCGGACCTGTTCGAGCCGTTCGAGGGCGACAAGCTCCTGGGCCACGCGCTTCTGGAGCCCACGCGAATCTACGTGAAGCCGGTCCTCGCCACCCTCGCGAAGGTCGAAGTGAAAGGCATCGCGCACATCACCGGCGGCGGCCTCACCGAGAACATCCCGCGCGTGCTGCCCGAGAACACCGGCGCGGTGATCGAGCAGTCGCGCTGGACGCTCCCGTCGGTGTTCAAATGGCTCCGGAAGCAGGGCAACATCGAGGACGCCGAGATGTACCGCACGTTCAACTGCGGCATCGGCATGGTGCTGGTGGTTTCCCGGGCCGACGTGCAGGCCGCGATCGGCAGCCTCGCCGCCCACGGCGTCGACGCATTCGAGATCGGCGCGATCGTGCCGCGGGAGCCGGGGACACCCCAGACGGTGATCGTCTGAAGTCCGCGGTCATCCTGATCTCCGGGCGTGGCAGCAACATGCGGGCAATCGTGGAGGCCGCCACCGGGCTCGAGGTGAAGGCGGTCATTTCCAACCGGCCCGACGCCACGGGGCTCGAATGGGCGCAATCCCGCGCACTCGCCACCCAGGTCGTGGACCACAAGGCCTATCCGACCCGCGAGGCGTTCGATGCCGCGCTCGGCGATGCGGTCGCGGCCCAACGTCCGGACCTCCTCCTGCTCGCGGGCTTCATGCGCATCTTTACGCCCGAGTTCATCGCACGCTTCCCGCGCCGCATCCTCAACATCCATCCGTCGCTGCTACCCGCCTTCCCGGGATTGCACACTCATCGGCGGGCGCTGGACGCGGGTGTCAAGCTGCACGGTTGCACGGTGCACGTCGTGACGCCCTCGCTCGACAGCGGCCCGATCGTGATCCAGGCGGCGGTGCCGGTGCTTCCCGGCGACACCGAGAGCTCGCTCGCCGAGCGCGTGCTGCAAGCGGAGCATCGGATCTACCCCCAGGCGGTGCGCTGGTTCCTCGAGGACCGCGTGGAGTTTCTTCCCGGGGACGTCGTCCGCGTGAGGGGTTCGGGCGTTTCTACGGACTGCGTCGTTTCGCCCCGGGACAAGCCATGAAGGGCCTCCTCGCCCTCCTCCTCATCGCCGCGTTGCCCGCGTTCGCCTTTCCGAGCGAGATCGCGGCCGAGTACCAGCTCACCAACAAGGGCATCACCATCGGGCGGGTCACCGAGTCCTTCACCCGCAAGGGCGGCACCTACACGATCTCCAGCGTGTCGCGCTCCGAGGGCATCCTCAAGGTGATCTATGACGAGCAGATCACGCTGCAGAGCGTGGGCCGCATGGTGCCGGCGGGCCTGCAGCCGCTGCAGTTCGACGAGCGCCGCGCGCGCGACGGCAAGCGCGACGTGAGCGCCACCTTCGATTGGGAGCGCGGCGTGATGCAGTCGCGCTTCAAGGGCGAGACCTCGCAGCACCAGCTGCCGCGCGAGACCCAGGACCGCATCTCGATGATGTACCAGTTCATGCACCTGAAGCCGCGCGCGGGCCACCTGGTGATCGCGATGTCCAATGGGCGCAAGGTGGAGCACTACACCTACCGCCTGGTGGAGGAGGTGCGCATCGTCACGCCGATGGGCGAGTTCGACACGCTCCACGTGGAGCGCGTGACCTACGCGCCCACGGACAGCAAGGCCGAGGTGTGGCTCGCCAAGGATCACCACAACTTCCCGGTACGCATCGTGTTCGACGATCCCAAGGGCCTGCGCCTCGAGCAGACGATCGTCGCCCTGCAGGCCCGCTAGGCCCCGATGCCCAAGGCCGCCGAGCTCCTCACCCGATACCGGATCGCGGCCATGGCGCTGGTCGTCTCCGCCGTGGTGCACGCCGCCGTGTTCGTGGGCCTGCCGCGGCGCATCGCCGCGATCGACGAGCCGGCCGCGGCGGTCTACTCGGCGAGCCTCGATGCCATGGGCGCGACACTCGCCGCGCCCGCCGGGGCCGCGCCACAAACCGCACCCGTGCCGTCGGCGAACGTGCGCCCGCGCCGGGAAAAATCGCCCCATCCCCAATCTCGCCTCGCGCCGCCTCCCCCTGCGATGC
>JALYSB010000037.1:5094-21899 GCA_030855025.1 Pseudomonadota bacterium | reverse complement strand
GCCACCTGCCACGCGCCGAGCAGCGCAAGAACGAGGGCGGTCGCCGCGAGAAGCTTGCGATTGCCGCTCACGCGCAACTTCCAGCGCGCCGCCCGAGTGCGGTCACCGTGCCGGCGGCGAGCAACGCGAGCGCTCCGAGCAGGAGCTGGAGGGTGGCCGCGGTATCGGTCTGGGGGAGCTGGGCCCCGGCGGCCCACCCCTGCGGCAGGCTCGCCTTCACCATCGTCGTTTTCACGGCTCCCGTGGGCGCGGTTGGGGTCGCGTCCACGGCGACGAGGCTCGTGTATGCGCTCACCAGGTGATGCTCGAGAGCGACCGACACCACTTGCGAACGCAGCCGCGTGGCGTCGCCGCCCCGCGCGAGCTCATCCATGAGGGTCGCGATCTTCGCTCTGGCCCAGAGGGCGCCCACGCCGGCCGCGTTGCGGTCCAGCGGCGGCGTGAGCGCCACGCTCCAGGGTTGGTTGCCGCGCATGCCGGTCACGACGACAGTGCCGAGCGGTGCGCGGGCGGCGGCGGCGACCAGCACCGGCTCGCCGAGGTAGAGGTCGGGCACGCGTGCCGGAACTGTCTCCACCGGCGTGCCGTCGGGCCAGCGGATCGCCACGTCGCGCAACACCGGTGCTTCGATCTTGGTGAAGAGCTGCGCCATCTTCTCCTGCACCTCGCGCACGTCGCCGATGTAGGTGAAGGTCCCGCGGCCGAACTGCGCCGCCTTGGTCATGAAGTGGCTGTTCGGCGCCGGTCCGATGCCGACGGTGAAGAGCCGCGAGGTGCCGAGGCGTTCGGCGATGAGCCGGAAGAGCGCGTCCTCGTTGCCCACCGCGCCGTCGGTGATGAAGATCACCTGGCGCAGATACCCGGGGGTGTCGACGCCGGTGAGCGCGAAGGTCAGCGCTCCCGCCATCTCGGTACCGCCATTGGCCTTGAGATCGCGCACCCACGCCTTCGCGCGGCCGAGGTTGTCGGCGGTCGCCGGGACTGCCGCCGGCAGCATCGGACGCGTGGACGAGTTGAATTCGAGCACGTTGAAGCGATCGCGCGGGGTGAGCGTGTCGAGCGCGTGCTCGAGCGCGAGGCGCGCCTGCTGGATCGAGGCGCCCTGCATCGAGCCCGACGTGTCGACCACGAGGATCGTCTCGCGCGGCATGCGCTCGAACGTGGCGCGCTCGGCGGCGGTCGGCTGCGGCGGCACCACCATGAGAAGGGCGTACTCGGTCTCGCCGCGCTGTTGCGTGAACATCGCGGCCCGGGGTGCGGCGCCGGGGGCCAGCGTCCAGGTGAGCTCGAAGTCGCGGTTCGCGTCTTCCTGGTCCTTCACCAGGGACACGAGCGTGCGTCCGCCCGCGTGCTTCTCGATGGCGGCGTCGTGATAGGAGCTCACCACACTCGCGAGCGCAATTCCCGCGTCGATGGAGACGGCGATGTCGACCACGTTCGCGCGCCCGCAGTCGGAGGAGAGGTAGTCGGGATGCAGGAGCGGGGCGGTGGCGTCGCTCGCGGCTTCGAGCGCCTTGGGTTCGTCGGGCAACGCGGAAGTCGCGGCTCCGACGGGCACGTACCGCGGCGTCACGGCCAGCGGAAAGCGCAGCCGATAGCCGCCATTCTCGTAGCTGAGTGCCTGCTGGTACTCGATCCGGATCTCCACCGTGTCGTTCGGTCCGATGTGCGCCACCGAGTTGGTGAAGAGGTTGGGGCGCTGTTGTTCGACCAGGGCCGCCTTCTTGCCGTCGGATTTCGCACGCTCGTAGGTGCGGCGAGCCTCCTCCTTCTCCCGGATCCGGCCCTCGAGGACGCGCTCGCCGATCTTCATCCAGAGTCGGTCGACCGCGGCCTTCTCCGGCAACGGAAACACGTACACGCCCTCGACGAACTCGGACCCGGGGTTGTGGAAAAACTGGGTGACGCGCGTTCTCGCGACCATGCCGGTCACGTCGATCGCGACTTCGGTGGACACCTGCGGCGCCGCGGTGAAGTCACCCTCCGCGCCGCTACGCAGCAGCAACGTGCCCGCCTTGGCGTCGTTGATGCTGGCCGCCTGCGCGCTTGCCGAGAGCGCGAGGATGGCGAGCGACATCGCCACCGCCGCCCCGAGCCCGCCGAAGAATGCCTTTGCGACCAGTTCCGCCAGGTCGCCGATCACTTGCTGGAGCGTGTGGCTGCTGCGTCCGACCGTCTTGCCTTGCATCTCGTCATCCCCTTTGTGTGTGCGCCCCCATGGAGTGGGCACGCTCATTTCGCGCGCGGGCGCGGCGCGCGGCGGGGCGCAATGCGGGCAAGGCGGCGAACGATTGTGGCGAAAAGATGATGATTGGGTTCCCGCCTTCGCGGGAACGACGAGCGAGCGTTCGCGGGAACGACAAACCGGCATAATTCGCGCAAATGTCACGCCGCATCGCGCTCATCGAGGACGACCCCGCCATCCGCCAGAACTACGCCGATGCGCTCGCCCGCGCCGGCTACGAGGTCGCCGCGTTCGCCGACCGCGCGAGCGCCTCGCGGACCCTCGCGGGACGCCTGCCCGAGCTCGCGATCATCGACATCGGGTTGGGGAGCGACATCGACGGCGGATTCACCCTGTGCCGCGAGTTGCGCGGGGCGAGCGAGCGCCTGCCGATCATCTTCCTGTCGGCGCGCGATTCGGACTTCGACATCGTGTCGGGCCTGCGCCTCGGCGCCGACGACTACGTGACCAAGGACGTGAGCCTGCCTCACCTGCTCGCGCGGATCGCCGCGCTCTTCCGGCGCGTGGACGCGGCCGCGAAGGAGCCGGCGGCGGCCGACATCTTGCGCCGCGGCAAGCTCGAGCTCGATGCCCAGCGCATGCTCGCGAGCTGGTCGGGCCAGGGCGTGGGCCTCACGGTGACCGAGTTCTGGATGGTGCATTCGCTCGCGCGCCACCCGGGCCATGTGAAGGATCGCGACCAATTGATGCGCGACGCCGAGATGGTGGTCGACGACGGCACTATCACCTCGCACGTGAAGCGCATCCGCCGGAAATTCCTCGCGGCGGACCCCGCGTTCGCCGCGATCGAAACGGTTTACGGCATGGGCTATCGCTGGATGGAAGGCGCTTGAGGGTCCTCGCAGCCTGGGTGCTCGGCCCCGTGGGGTGGGGGGCATTCGGGGGCGTGAGCGCGCGCGCGGTGGCGCGCGACCAGCTGCTGTCGCGCAGCTACGACGACTTCTAGGGCGGCGTGCGCCTGGGCTTTCCCTACGGAATTCGCCCGCGCCTGCTGTTGGCGGCGTTGGTGCTGCTGGTGCTGCCGTGGCTCGCGGTGCAGTTCATCTCCGGCATGGAGAGCTCGCTGCGCGCCGCCCAGGAGCAGGCGATCGGTGCCACGGCGCGCGCGGTGGCCGCGGCGCTCTCCGACCGGCCCGCACTATTCGATCGCGGCAATGCGCCCCCCGACCCCGAGGACGAGGAGCGCCGGCGCATAGTGGCGCTCTTCGCCGCGGCCGACACCCAGGCGGCTGCGAGCCTGGGCGCGGCGTACGCGCCTTCCGAAGAGATCGAGCGGCTGCTCTCGGTCATCGGGCGGCGCGGTGCTCGCCTCTGGGTGGTCGACACGCGCTCGCGCGTTCGCGGGCTGTCGGGAAGCCTGGGCGAGGGCGGTGGCGCGCTGCGGCCGGGCGGCTGGCTGCGCTATGTCGCAGCCCTCGTTGTGCCCACGCCGCGCCTTGCGGTGGGCGACGACTCGAAGCCGGTGCGCGAGCAGATCGATCGCGCGCTGATCGGCGTGTCGGGCGCGCCGCTCTGGCGCGGCACCGTGAACCGCGATGTCGCGATCCTTTCGGCCGCGCAGCCGATCTTCGTGGCCGACGACATCGTGGGCGCGGCCGTGGTCGAAGAGACCACCGCGTCGATCCAGATCCTCAAGCAGGCGGCGCTCGAGAAGCTGCTCGCGGTGACCCTCCTGGTGGTCGGCGGCGCGCTCGCGATCCTGCTGGCTTTCGCCGGGCGACTCGCCACGCGCGTTCGCCGGCTGCACGCCCAGGCCGAGGCCGCGATCGACGCGCAGGGCCGGGTGCTCGCGCCGATCACCCCGTCCGATGCGCGCGACGAGATCGGCGACCTGTCGCGCACCATGGCCGCGGTGCTGCAGCGATTGAAGCAGTACAACGCCTATCTCGAAGCGATGGCCGGGCGCTTGTCGCACGAGCTGCGCACGCCGGTCGCGGTGGTGCGCTCGTCGCTCGACAACCTCAAGGCCCAGCCGATGACGGATGCAGCACGCGTCTACGTCGAGCGCGCGGGCGAGGGCGTAGGCAGGCTCGCGCGCCTCATCTCACGGCTCTCGGAGGGCACGCGCCTCGAGCGGATGCTGGAAAGCGCGGAGCGCGAGCGCTTTGACTTGGCGGCCGTGGTGGCCGGGTGCGTGGATGGTTATCGCGAGGCCTACGCGCCCCGGCGCTTCGATCTTGCGCGGCCGGAGGGCGCGTTATGGATGCAGGGAGTGCCGGATGCCTTCGCACAGCTGCTCGACAAGCTCGCGGAGAACGCCCAAGACTTCGCCCCCGAGGGCACGGCCGTGCGCGTGTCCCTCGACCCGCGCGGCAAGGGCGCGCTCCTCGCCGTCGAGAACTCGGGCCCGCCGCTGCCCGAGGCGGCCCTGGCCCGGCTCTTCGATTCGATGGTTTCGCTGCGCGCGCCCGATGAAGCAGGCGGTGGCGCGCACCTGGGGCTCGGCCTCTATATCGTGCGCATCGTGGCCGAATACCATGGGGGAACGGTGCGCGCCGCGAACCTCCCCGCGGGGGGCGGAGTGCGTTTCGCAGTCGAACTGCCGTAAACTCGGCTCACCCAAGAGCCCGAAAAACACCGCCGTGGCCCGCATCCTCCTGCTGCTCGTTATCGTCTTCCTGCTCTACCTGCTGTTTCGCGGGTTCTTCCGCTCTCAGGTGGGCAAGCGCCCGACCGACGCTCCCAAGATCGGCGAGGACATGGTCATTTGCGTTCGGTGCGGGGTGAACCAGCCGCGCAGCGAGACGCGCGACCTCGAGGGCCAGGTCGTGTGCGCGAACAACCCGCACTGCCATTGAGCGCGCGGTGAGCTCGGCGGCCGGGGACCTGCCCATGCCTTCGAAGGCGCGCTTGCCGCACATGGCCGCCCTGATCGTCGAGGCCGACGACGCCACCTGGCGAACGCTCGCCGTATTCTGCGGCTATCGCGTGGTGCTCGCGCTCTTCGTGGCGGCCGCGTACGTGTTCCTGAACCGCTTCTTCAACCTCGGGCTCCAGGCGCCCGCGGTGGTGGTGCCGACGCTAGTCAGCTATGCGGTGCTCTCGCTCGTGCTGCTGGCCCCGGCGCGCCTGCGCGAGCCCAGCCTCACCGTCCAGGTGACGGCGGGTGTGTTCGTCGACATCGCGGCGATCGTGATGCTCATGTACGCGAGCGGCGGTGTGCGCTCGGGCCTTGGCGTGATCCTGCTGGTGTCGCTCGCCGCGGCGGGCCTCATCACGCGCGGGCGCCTCGCCTATTTTTACGCGGCCTCGGCCGCCGTCGCGGTGCTCCTCGAGCAGACCTTCCAGCTGTGGCGCCACGACGCCGGCCCCCAGGATTTCGTGCAGGCGGGGCTCACCAGCGGGGCGTTTCTCGCCACGGCGGGCCTCGCCTCGGCGCTCGCGCGCTATGCGCGCACCAGCGAACAGATCGCCGAGGAGCGCAAGCTCGACCTCGCGAACCTCTCGCAGATCAACGAGATCGTGATCCGCGACATGCAGGACGGGATCCTCGTGGTCGATGCGCAGGGGCGCATCCGCCAGCACAATCCGCGCGCCATGCAGCTTTTGGGAGCTTTGCCCGTGGGCCGCTGGCCGCTGCTCGCCGACTACGCCCCCGAGATCGCGGGGCTGCTCGAGGGCTGGCGCAAGGGCTCCGAAGGAACCTTCATGCAGCTTCGCACCCCGCGCGTGGCGGGCGAGCTGCAGGTGCACTTCGTGCCGATCGGCTCGGGCGATCCCGCGCCCGCGGTCGTGTTCGTCGAAGACGTGGGCCGCATGCGCGCCCAGGCCCAGCAGATGAAACTCGTGGCCCTCGGCCGGCTCACCGCCTCCATCGCCCACGAGATCCGCAACCCCCTGTCCTCGATCGGTCACGCCGCCGAGCTGATGGAAGAGGAAAGCGCGCCCGACGGCGAGGACACGCGCCTCCTCGCAATCATCCGCACCAACGTGCAGCGCCTCGACCGCATCGTGCAGGAGGTCCTCTACCTCAACCGCCGCGACCGGGCGCAGCCCGAGTCGATCGACCCGCTCGCGTACCTCGGCCTTTTCACGGCGGAGTTCTGCGCGACCGAGAAGTGCGCTCTCGAGACGATCGACCTGCAGGTGCGCACGGCGCAGCGCCTGTGGTTCGACCGCCAGCACCTCGACCAGGTGCTCTGGAACATCGTGCGCAACGCCATTCGCCATTGCCGCCGGCTGCCGGGCTCGATCCGCATCGTGGTCTGGCCGGCTCCGGCACCCGGCAACCTGCTGATCGACGTGCACGACGACGGGCCGGGCGTCGCGCGCACGGCCCAGGTGCACCTGTTCGAGCCTTTCTTCACCACCGCCACCCAGGGCACCGGCCTCGGGCTCTACATCGCGCGCGAGCTGTGCGAGGGCAACGGCGCGCGGCTGGAATACGTGGAGAATCCCGCAGGCGGCCAGTTCCGCATCACCGTGAAGGGAGTCTAGAGTTGATCCGCAAGTCCGTGCTCGTCGTCGACGACGAGGCCGATATCCGCGAGCTCCTGGTGCTCACGCTCTCGCGCATGGGCGTCGATGCCGACACCTGCTCGACCATCAAGGACGCGAAGGAAGCGCTGGCCGAGCGCGCTTACGACCTGTGCCTGTCCGACATGCGCCTGCCCGACGGCGACGGGCTCGACCTGCTGAAGTTCATCGCCGATAACCACGGCAACACGCCGGTGGCCGTGATCACTGCCTACGGCTCGACCGAGAACGCGGTGCTCGCACTGAAGGCGGGCGCGTTCGACTACCTTGCGAAGCCGATCAAGCTCGAGCAGCTGCGCCCTCTGGTGATGTCGGCGTTGAAATTGCCCAAGCCGATCCAGTCGCGGCGCGCCGCAATCGGGGAATCCGCGGCTGCGGGCAACCCGCGCCTGTTGGGCGAGTCGCCGGCGATCGTGCGCGCGCGCGACATGATCGCGCGCCTCGCGCGCTCGCAGGCGCCGGTCTACATCACCGGGGAGTCGGGCAGCGGCAAGGAGGTCGCCGCGCGGCTGATCCACAGCGGCTCGTCGCGGGCGGATGCCGCGTTCGTCGCGGTCAACTGCGGCGCGATCCCCGAGAACCTGATGGAGAGCGAGTTCTTCGGCTACAAGAAGGGCGCCTTCACCGGCGCCGACAGCGACAAGATGGGCTACCTGCAGGCCGCGCAGAAAGGCACGCTCTTCCTGGACGAGGTCGGCGACCTCCCGCTCGCGATGCAGGTGAAGCTGCTGCGCGTAATACAGGAAAAGAAGGTGCGCCGCGTGGGCGACACGCAGGAGGACACGATCGATGTCCGCATCATCTCGGCCACCCATCGCAGCTTGGCCGAGCAGGTCGAGGCGGGCGAGTTCCGCCAGGACCTTTTCTACCGGCTGAACGTGATCGAGCTGAAGATGCCGAGCCTGCGCGAGATTCCCGAGGACATCGCGCTCATGGTCGGCGAGGTGGTCGAGCGGCTGGCGCGCCAGAACGGCACGCCCACGCCCACGATCACCGAGGAGGCGATGCTGCAGCTGCGGCGCTACGATTTCCCCGGCAACGTGCGCGAGCTGGAGAACATCCTCGAGCGCGCGATGGCGCTGTGCAGCGACAACCAGGTCACCGCCACCGACCTCTATCTCACCCAGGGCGCCTCGAAGGACAAGCCGCCATCGCTCGACGGCGCGCTCGGCACCCGCGGACTGCCGCTGCACGACTTCCTGGACTCGGTCGAGCGCGAGGCGATCATGAAGGCGCTCGAGACCACCCGCTTCAACAAGACCGCGGCCGCCAAGCTGCTCGGCATCACCTTCCGGTCGCTGCGCTACCGCCTCGACCGGCTCGGCATCGACTGAGCGCGTTCTCCATGTTGCGCCAATCGCCGCATTTCGACGAGCGCCCGCCGGGCGAGAAGATCTCGCTCCTCGTGATCCACAACATTTCGTTGCCGCCGGGGGAATTCGGCGGCCCCTTTATCGACGACCTCTTCATGGGGACGCTGCACCCCGGGGCGCATCCGTATTTCGCGGGCCTGGCGGGAGTGCGCGTGTCGTCCCACTTCCTCATCCGCCGCGACGGCGCGCTCATCCAATACGTGCCGTGCGACAAGCGCGCATGGCACGCGGGCGAATCGAGCTGGAAGGGCCGCAACCGTTGCAACGACTTCTCGATCGGGGTCGAGCTGGAGGGTGCCGATGACGTGCCGTTCTCCGAGCCGCAGTACGAGGCGCTCGCGCAGCTGATCGGCAACCTCGAGTTCCGCTACGGCAAGCTGGACATCGCCGGCCATAGCGACATCGCCCCGGGCCGCAAGACCGACCCCGGCCCGTGGTTCGAGTGGGACCGCGTACGCGCGTTTGTCACGTAACTGTTACTGCTCAATTCTTCAGCAAGAACCCCCGCCAAGCTCCTGAATACCCAGCGAAAAAAAGAGACAAAAAAGTCTCTTGCTTTGCCCATTCGCCTTTACTAGACTTTGTGCCACCCGTCGCACCGCCCCACTACATATTGTGGATTATTCGGTGGAAGACGGCTGTACAAGCTGTGCAAAAACCGGGAAGAAAACCGGCTAAACCACAAGAAATCCGGCACTTAGCAGGTCCAAGAAGCCTGTGGCCAGCAAATCCCGGGAGTTGGCGCCGACCCCCGGCCCGTAGAACAGCAAGTAGAACAGCAAACAGGAGACAGTCCCATGCGTTTGGCATCCGATATCCATCCCGCCGCACCCCTCGCAACCCCGATCCTCGGCGAGGAGAGCAGTACGGCCACGGCGGAGCGATACGCGGATTACAAGATCATCCGGCGCAATGGGGCGGTGGTGGGATTCGAGCCCGACAAGATCGCGGTGGCAATGACCAAGGCGTTCCTCGCCGTTTCGGGCAACACGGCGGCGGCCAGTGCCGGGGTGCGCGACAAGGTGGGAGCGCTTACCGAGGCGGTGGTCCAGTCGCTCATGCGCCGCCATCCGGCGGGCGGCACGTTCCACATCGAAGACGTGCAGGACCAGGTCGAGCTCGCGATGATGCGAGCCGGCGAGCACCAGGTGGCGCGCAGCTATGTCCTCTATCGCGAGGAGCGTGCGCGCGAGCGCGCCAAGCGCGTCCAGGAAGCGGTCGAATCCCGCGCACCCCGCATCCATGTGATGGTGGGCGGCGCGCGCGAGCCCCTCGACAACGCCAAGCTGGAAGCCCTCATCGCGTCGGCGTGCGAGCACCTCCACGCGGACAGCGAGGTCGACCCACGCAAGATAATGGATGCCACCCTGCGCGACCTCTATGACGGCGTGCCGCTCGAGGAAGTGCACAAGTGCGCGATCCTCGCCGCGCGCATGCTGATCGAGCAGGACCCTGATTACACCTACGTGAGCGCGCGCCTGCTGCTGCACACCATCCGGCGCGAGGTGCTGGGCGAAGAGGTGATGCACGCCGACATGGCCACGCGCTACGCGGAATACTTCCCCACCTTCATCAGCCAGGGCGTGAAGGCACAGCTGCTGGACGAGCGGCTCGCATCCTTCGACCTGAAGCGCCTCGGCGCGGCGTTGAAGCCCGAGCGCGACCTGCAGTTCAACTACCTCGGACTGCAGACCCTCTACGACCGCTACTTCCTCCACATCCACGAAAAGCGCATCGAGCTGCCGCAGGCGTTCTACATGCGCGTGTCGATGGGGCTGAGCCTGAACGAGATCAACCGCGAGGAGCGCGCGATCGAGTTCTACAACGTGCTGTCGACCTTCGATTTCATGTCGTCCACGCCCACGCTCTTCAACGCCGGGACGCTGCGCTCGCAGCTGTCCTCCTGCTACCTCACCACGGTTGCCGACGACCTGGACGGGATCTATGAAGCCATCAAGGAAAACGCGCTCCTCAGCAAGTTCGCCGGCGGGCTCGGAAACGACTGGACGCCAGTGCGTGCCCTGGGCTCCTACATCAAGGGAACCAATGGAAAATCGCAGGGTGTGGTTCCGTTCCTCAAGGTCGTCAACGACACGGCGGTAGCCGTCAATCAAGGCGGCAAGCGCAAGGGCGCGGTGTGCTGCTACCTCGAGGCGTGGCACCTGGATATCGAGGAGTTCCTCGAGCTGCGCAAGAACACCGGCGACGACCGCCGCCGCACCCACGACATGAACACGGCCAACTGGATCCCGGACCTCTTCATGAAGCGCGTCATGGAAGGCGGCGAGTGGACGCTCTTCTCGCCCTCCGACGTGCCCGACCTCCACGACAAGTTCGGCCGCGCGTTCGAGGAGGCCTACACGGTCTATGAGAAGAAGGCGGCGCGCGGCGAGCTCAAGCTGCACAAGAAGATCCCGGCGCAGAGCCTGTGGCGCCGCATGCTCACGATGCTCTTCGAGACCGGGCATCCGTGGATCACGTTCAAGGACGCGGCCAACATCCGCAGCCCGCAGCAGCACGTGGGCGTGGTGCACTCCTCCAACCTTTGCACCGAGATCACGCTCAACACCAATAGCGAGGAGATCGCGGTCTGCAACCTGGGCAGCGTGAACCTGCTGGCCCACGTGAAGGGCGGCAAGCTCGACCACGCGAAGCTCAAGAAGACGATCACCACGGCGATGCGCATGCTCGACAACGTGATCGACATCAACTACTACGCGGTGAGGAAGGCGCACGACTCCAACAAGCGCCACCGCCCCGTGGGCCTGGGCATCATGGGCTTCCAGGACTCGCTGCACGAGCTGCGCATCCCCTACGCGAGCGACGCCGCGATGGAGTTCGCCGACCGCTCGATGGAGGCGGTGTGCTATTTCGCCTACTGGGCCTCGACCGAGCTCGCGAAGGAGCGCGGCCGCTATTCCAGCTTCCCCGGCTCGCTCTGGGACAAGGGAATCCTGCCGCACGATTCGTTGAAGCTGCTGCTCGACGAGCGCGGCGGCTACGTCGAAGTCGACATGTCAGAATCGATGGACTGGAATGCGCTGCGCGCCCGCATCAAGGAGCACGGCATGCGCAATTCCAACTGTGTCGCGATCGCGCCCACGGCGACGATCTCCAACATCATCGGCGTGTCGGCCTCGATCGAGCCCAACTACCAGAACCTCTTCGTGAAATCGAACCTGTCGGGCGAGTTCACCGTGGTGAACGAGTACCTGGTGCGCGACCTGAAGAAGCTGGGGATGTGGGACTCGGTGATGGTCAATGACCTGAAGCACTTCGACGGCTCGATCGGCAAGGTCGACCGCGTGCCGCAGGAGCTGCGCAGCCTCTACGCGACGGCTTTCGAGGTGGACGCCAAGTGGCTGGTGGAAGCGGGCGCGCGCCGCCAGAAGTGGATCGACCAGGCCCAGTCGCTCAACATCTACATGGCGGGCGCCTCGGGCAAGAAGCTGGACGAGACCTACAAGCTCGCGTGGCTGCGCGGGCTCAAGACCACGTACTACCTGCGCACGCTAGCCGCCACCTCGGCGGAGAAATCCACCGGCAAGGGCGGCGAGCTGAACGCCGTGACCGCGGGCGGTATGTCCACGGCCGCGGCGGGCGATGGTGCCGCCGAGGATGCGAAGTTCTGCACGATCGACAATCCGGAGTGCGAGGCCTGCCAGTAGGGGTGTCCTCCCCCGCCGGCGGCGGTCAGTCGACCGCCGCCGCGATCATCAACGCGATCGCGGTCCCGATCCCCGCAGGCACCCCGAAGCGCTCGACTCGGGAGACCTCGTCGCCTGCCACCAGCTCCACCGGCACCTTGGTGAGCTCGAGCACGCGGCTGGTGGTCGAGTCCTCGAGCATGCGCGTGAGCGAATTCTTGCGCGCCGTCGCCATGATGATGTGGTCGCAGTGCAGGCGCTCGGCTTCGGCGGCGATGATCATCGCGCGGTCGCCCGAGCGGATGTGCCGGGTGTAGGGGATATTGTGCTGCTGGAGGAGGTCGACCGCGGGCTTCAAGGCGATCGCGGCCTGGTCGCGGTGGTACTCGTCGCGCGTGCGCTGGCCGAGGAACTGCGCGATGTGGCGCGACAGCGGCATCTGCACGTTGAGCAAATGGATATCGAGGGCCGGGTTCTCGAGGTACTCCTGGATCGCGCGGCGAACGGCGAACCGGGCGTTGCGCGAGTTGCCGATGGGGAGCAGGACGTTTTTCATGATGAAGCCTTTCTCAGGGCGGGTGGGATCCGGGGTGCGCGCCGCAGCGAGGAGCGCGAGGCGGGCGGTGATGCGCGAATCGAGGCGGCGGTGGTTGTGGATGAAGCCGGTCAGAAGCACGCCGGTGATCACCACCAGGTAGATGAGGATCACGAGGTACGGCTCGTCGCCGCCGAAGACGTCGCGCACGTAGGGCTCGCTCATCATCATCTTGACCGCCGTCCACGCAAGGACGCCGGCGCCGAAATAGACGATCACCGGGTAGCGCTCGACCCACTTGAGCAGCAGGGTCGAGCCCCACACGACGATCGGTATGCTGATGATGAGTCCCAGAACCACCAGCGTGTAGCTGCCGTGGGCAGCCCCCGCGACCGCGAGCACGTTGTCCATGCCCATGACGGCGTCGGCGATCACGATGGTGCGCATCGCGGCCCAGAAGCTCGTGGGCCGCCCCGGCGTGGCGGCCGCGTCGTGCGCCGCTCCTTCGGGAAGCAGCAGCTTGTAGGCGATCCACACGAGGACCGCGCCGCCGACGAAGAGGAGCCCCGGAATCTGCAGCAGCCACACGACGATCAGCGTCATGAGGCTGCGCACCAGTATCGCGCCGGCCGTGCCCCATGCGATGGCGCGCTTCTGCAAATGCACCGGAACGTTGCGCGCGGCGAGCGCGATCACGATGGCGTTGTCGCCGGCGAGCATGAGGTCGATCACGACGATCGCCGCGAGGGCGGAGAGGAACTGGCTCGAAAGGATTTCCATGGTTTGTTGTGAAGTGGCGTTGAATCGATTTTCGATGCAGCGCGCACCCATCAGGATCGCGAATCGCGATAAGGCCATTTATTTTCGCAATGCCGCTCGCTGGAACTTGCAAGGCGACGCGAAGTCGGATACAAAGCAGTCACGTGTTCCGCGCAAGCGGGACGCTCCCTCAAAGGGGAGTAGCTTTAGCGGTCGTGTCGTCAATCCGGGCCATGGCGGCCTCGGCACGATCGGCTAGCCGGGCATTCCGCCTGGTTCGTTAGCGAGACCTTTGGCTAACGAACCTATTGGAGGCGGCCAATGGCCCAAGCCCGATTGCGCCATTATTATCGACACGGATTACTCCCGCAGCTGGTCGCGTTCGAGGCGTGCATGCGCCTGGGCAGCGTGACGCGCGCCGCCGAGGAGTTGGCGCTCGCCCAGCCCACGGTCTCCGGACTGCTCCGCAAGCTCTCGGAAACCATGGGGGCGCCCCTGCTGCAGGCGCGCAACGGCCGCATGGAGCTGACCGATGCGGGACGCGAGGTCGCCCTCCTTTGCCACGAAATCATCGCCGCGCTCGAGCGCCACGAGACGAGGCGCGTGCTCCCCGAGCCCGCGCGCATCACGGGGGCCAACGGCTGGCCGATGGTCTCAATCGCCGGCGCGGGGTGAGCCCGACTCGTACCAGCCCCTGGTGCGGTTCACGATGCGCACCACGAGCAGCATCACCGGCACCTCGACCAGGACGCCCACGACGGTTGCGAGCGCGGCGCCCGAATCGATGCCGAAGAGGCTGATCGCGGCGGCGACCGCCAGCTCGAAGAAGTTGCTCGCGCCGATGAGCGCCGAGGGGCAGGCGACCGAATGCTTCTCGCCCAGGCGGCGATTGAGCCAGTACGCGAGCGCGGAATTGAAGAACACCTGGATGAGGATCGGCACCGCGAGGATCGCGATCACCAGGGGCTGCCGGATGACGGCCTCGCCCTGGAAGGCGAAGATCAGCACCAGGGTGGCGAGCAGTGCGGCGATCGACCAGGGCTGCATGCGCGCCATCGCCGTGTCGAGGCGCGATGTGCCTCCCGCCAGCAGGTGGCGGCGCAGGAGCTGCGCGAGCACCACGGGAATCACGATGTAGAGCACCACCGAGGTGAGCAGCGTGGACCACGGCACCGTGATCGCCGTGACTCCCAGCAGCAGCGCCACGAGCGGTGCGAAGGCGAACACCATGATCACGTCGTTCAGCGCCACCTGCGAGAGCGTGAAGTACGGATCGCCGCCGGTGAGCCGGCTCCAGACGAACACCATCGCGGTGCACGGTGCGGCCGCCAGCAGGATGAGGCCTGCCACGTAGCTGTCCACGAGGTCGGCGTCGAGCCACGGTGCGAACACGTGGCGCAGGAAGATCCAGCCGAGCAGCGCCATCGAGAAGGGTTTCACCGCCCAGTTCACGAAGAGCGTCACGCCGATGCCGCGCAGGTGACTCTTCACCTGGCCGAGCGCGCCGAAGTCGATGCGCACTAGCATCGGGATGATCATCACCCAGATGAGCAGCCCCACGGGAATGTTGACGCGCGCGACTTCGAGGGCGCCGATGGTCCGCAGCGTCGCCGGAAACGCCTGGCCGAGCAGCAGCCCCACGACGATGCAGATCGCGACCCACGCCGTCAGGTAGCGCTCGAAGACGCTCATGGGGGCGGGGCGCCGGACGAGTGCTTCAGCGCTTGCCAATTTCCGTCAGCTTCGACTGGATGGAGAGGGCGTCGAGTTTCTCCAGGGGGAGGGCGAGCAGGAGCTCGATGCGCCGGCGAAGCACGGTCGCCGCATCGCGAAAGGCCTTGCGCTTCACATCGTCGCCCCCTTCGATCGCCGCGGGATCCGCGACTCCCCAATGGGCGGTTACGGGCTTGCCCGGCCACACCGGGCAGGTCTCGTTCGCGGCGTTGTCGCACACGGTGAAGATGAAGTCGATGGGGGGTGCCCCCTTCTCGGCGAATTCGTCCCAGCTCTTGCTGCGCAACCCGGCGGTGGGCAGGCCGATGCCCTTGAGGGTCTCGATGCTGAGCGGGTTCACCTTGCCCGAGGCGTCAATCATGCCGAGGATTTGTGACGAATTCGGGTCGCCAGCACGTAAGTGCCCATCCCGGCGACCGAGAGCGCGGCGAGTGAGGCCAGGGCGGCATTGCGCGTGAGCCCGAAGGTGATGAGCGCGGAGAAAGAAGCCGGTGCCACGGCTTTGGCGTACAGCCCGGCGCGCGACAGGTACCCAAGCAGCCCGCCGAGCCCTTCCCGCCCGAAGAGCTCGACCGGTGCCGTGCCCTTCACGATGGTGAGAACGCCGTTGCCGCAGCCGTAGGCAATGACGAACACGATCGCGGCGATGCCGAAGCCCTCGACGCTGATGAGCGCCACGAGTGCCAGCAGCATCAGGCCGAACGCCACGATGCCGACCGTGACCGCGCGCACGCGCCCGGCGAAGCCGAACTCGATGATGCGTCCGGCCACCTGCATGGGGCCTACCAGCATCGAGACGGTGACTGCCTGCGCCGGCGTGAGGCCCGCCGTGGTGAGGAGCTGGATCAGGTGCACGGCGATCACGGCGAAAATGAAGGTTGCGATCGCGAAGCTCGCCGTGAGCCAGAGGAGCCGTGGGTCGCTCAGCCCCGGCGAGACCTCCGCGGACTTGGCGGCGGACTCGCTCTGCGTGAGGTGCGAGTGCTTCGGCACGAAGAGCTGGTGGATCGGCAGGCACAGGAAGAGGTGCAGTCCCGCGTAGATGCCGAAGGTCACGCGCCAGCCCCACGCTTCCATGAGGATGTGCGACAACGGCCAGAACACGGTGCTCGCGAAGCCGCCGAAGAGCGTGAGCGCGGTGACCGCGCGGCGGTAGCGCGTGCCGGTGTGCTGCGAAAGCGTGGCGAACGCGGGGTCGTAGAGACAGGCCGCCATCGCCGCGCCCGCCACAAGCCAGCCCGCCACCATCACCGCGGCGTTCGGCGCGGTCGCAAGGAGCGCCATCGCGATCACCGCCAACACCGATCCCAGCGACAGCACGAAGCGCCCGCCGCGCCGGTCGATGAGGCGGCCCATCGCGGGGGCGATCGTCCCGGAGAGGAGCAGCCCCGCCGTGAACGCACTGAAAAGGAAAAGTTCGGAAACGCCCAGGTCGCGGCGCATCGCCGGGCCGAGCACGCCGATGGCGTAGAAGAGGCTGCCCCAGGAGATGATCTGGGCGACGCCGAGCGCGGTGATGAAGGGGGCTAGCGGCAGCACGCCGCCTTCTTCGCTTCTTCCACGGCCGGCGCCGGCCCGCCACAACAGGCCTTCACCACAGCGGCGGGTTCGGCCTCGCCCACCGTGCAGCAAGCCGACGACGCCTCGTCGAACTGGGTCGAGCAAACGCCGGTCTCGGGCAGCTCGAGCTGCACGTTGTCGGCGGCGACGAGGTCGCCCGCGAGCGCCGCCACCACCGAGCGCACCTGCTCGTGGCCCGTCGCCAGCAGGAAATTCGGCGCGCGCCCGTAGCTCTTCGCGCCCACCGCGTAATAGCGCGCCTCGGGATGCGCGAGCTCGCGGTGCCCGTGCGGGCGCACCGTGCCGCAGCTGTGCACGTTCGGATCGATGAGCGGCGCCAACGGCTCGGTCGCTTCGATCCACGGATCGAGCTTCACGCGCAGCCCCGAGGCGATCGACAGGTCCGGCCGCCCGCCCGCGGCGACGATGATCTCGTCGATATCCTCGATGCGCCGCGCTTCCCCATCGACGCCGCG
>JALYSB010000037.1:0-5084 GCA_030855025.1 Pseudomonadota bacterium | reverse complement strand
ACCCACCACCGCGAAACCAGGGACGGACCCGGGTTTCCCCTGAATCGCCTCGGTGCGGAAATCCGCCTGCACTTCGAGCCGCCCGCTTTCCGCCAGCCGTTGCAGGCGGCGTCCGAGCGCACCGCGCGCCGCGAGTCCGTCGTTCTCGCCGCCGCCGAAGATGCGGGAAAAATCGTGGCCACGGATTGTCCAGGCGATCTGCGTGCCGGGCGCGTCGTCGGCGAGCTTCGCCAGGGCGAGCAGGCTGCCCGCCGCCGAGTGGCCCGCGCCCGCGACCAAAACACGCTTGCCGGCATAGCGCGCCGAATCACGGCCGAGGATGTCGGGCATGCCGTAGGCGATGTGCGCGGCGGCCTCGGCCTCGCCGATCGCAGGCAACCCGTTCGCGCCGAGGGGATTGGGCTTGCTCCAGGTGCCCGAGGCATCCAGGACCGCCCACGCGCCGAACTGGCGCACGCCTTCAGGCGTGACGCAACGGATCTCGAAGGGCGCGTCGTCGCGTCCCTTCGATTTCACCTTGTCGAATCCCGCGCGGGCGACATCGATCACGCGGTGAGACAGGCGCAGCGCCGCCTGCATCGGCGCAAGGGCCGCAAGCGGGGCGAGATAGTCGTCGATCATCGCCCCCGCGGTGGGGAGCTGGTCGAGGGCGGGCGCGACCCATCCTGAGGCCTCGAGCAGGCGCCGCGCGGCGGGATCGAGGTTGTAGCGCCATGGCGAGAAGAGCTGCACGTGGCGGAAGGATTCGTAGCTCGCGGCCACCGACGAACCGGCCTCGAAGACCACGGGCGCGAAGCCACGCTCGAGCAGGTGGGCGGCGGCGGCGAGGCCGATGGGGCCCGCGCCGATCACGGCGACGGGCAGTCCGCGGAGGTCGTTCTTCAAGAGGCACTCCTTTGCTTGAGTCGGGTTGCGGCCGGCGGGCAGCACGACGCCACCGCCTGGCCGATACGCGCGACCTGGGACGCGGGCATCCCCTGGCAGCATTTTTCGGTGAGGAAGGCGACGAGTTCGGACATCGCGGCGTAGTCGGCGCTGTAATAGATGAAGCGCCCGTCCTGGCGGGAGCGTGCGAGGCCCGAGGCCGCGAGCTCCTTCAAGTGGAACGAGAGCGTGGAGGCGGGCGCGCCCACCGCCTCGGCGATCCGCCCCGCGGCGACCCCTTCGGGGCCGGCCTGAACCAGCGCGCGGAAGATCGAAAGCCGCGTTTCCTGGGCGAGCGCGGCAAGCAGGGGAACGGCCTGTATCGTTTTCATAATTCTAGTATTGTCGAAATGAACTAGGATTGTCAACCCCCCTCAAATCCACTCGCATGCCATCCCGCGGAACCCCCTTCCCCCTTGAAGTAAATCCCCGCCTGCCCGCCGAGCTCGCACGCCTCGACGAATTGGCGAACAACCTCTGGTTCAGCTGGAACCGCCCGGCGCGAGCACTGTTCGCCCGCCTCGATTCCCGGCTCTGGGAGGCCGTCGACCACAGCCCGAAGGCGCTCTTGCAAGGCGTAGGCCAGAAGCGTCTCGAAGAGGCGGCCCGCGACCCGGTGTTCCTCCACGAGCTCGACCGCACGCTGGCGACCTACGACGCCTATCACGGCCGCCCGCCGACGCGCGAAGGCCCCAATGCGCTCGGCACGGATGAGCTGGTCGCGTATTTCTGCGCGGAGTTCGGCTTCCACGAGAGCCTGCCGATCTATTCCGGCGGCCTCGGGATCCTCGCCGGCGACCACTGCAAGACCGCGAGCGACATGGCGCTGTCCTTCGTCGCGGTCGGCCTGCTCTACCGCCAGGGGTATTTCCAGCAGACCATCGACGCGGAAGGCACGCAGCACGCGCACTACTCCGACAACGATTTCGGCGACCTGCCCATCACCCCGGTGCTCGATGGTGCGGGCAAGCCGCTCGAGGTCAAGGTCGAATTCGGCGAGCACGACGTGTTCTGCAAGATCTGGAAGGCGCGCGTCGGGCGGATCGTGTTGTACCTCCTCGACACCGACCACGAGCACAACCGGCCCGAGGACCGCGCTACCGCCCACCGCCTCTATGGCGGCGACCGCAACACACGCATCCAGCAGGAGATCGTGCTCGGCATGGGCGGCGCGCGCGCGCTGCAGGCGCTCGGCATCAAGCCGACGGCATGGCATATCAACGAAGGGCACGCTGCATTCCTGGTGCTCGAGCGCATGCGCGCCCTGGTGGCCGAAGGCCTCGACCTCGACACCGCGCTCGAGACGGTGGCCGCCAACACGATCTTCACCACGCACACGGCGGTGGCCGCGGGGCACGACCACTTCGCCCCCGAGAAGATGGAGCGCTACTTCTTCCGCTACTGCAAGGAGCTGGGGATCAACAAGGAGGCGCTGATGGCGCTCGGGCGCACGCCCAAGAGCAGCGACTTCAACATGACGGCGCTCGCTGCGCGCGGCTCGCGCTTCATGAACGGCGTCTCGCGCATCCACGGTGACGTCTCGGCGTTGATCCTGGGCGACCTCTGGCCCGAGGTGCCCGAGGAGGAAAATCCGATCAGCTACGTGACCAACGGCGTGCACGCGCCGAGCTTCCTCGCTCCCGAGATGGCGGATGCGTTCGAGCGCTACATCGGCAGCGGCTGGAATAGCCGCCTCGAGCAGCCCGGGGCGCTCGACGGCGTGAAGGCGGTTCCCGACCATCTCTTCTGGAGCATTCGCCAGCACCTGAAATCGCGCATGTTCGAGCTCGTGCGCCAGCGGGTGCGCGCCCAGCATTTCCGCAACCACGGCAGCGAAGCGCACCTCGACCGCCTGCTCAAGTACGCCGATCCCGCCAACCCGAAGGTGCTGACCATCGGCTTCGCGCGGCGCTTCGCCACCTACAAGCGCGCCACGCTCCTCTTTTCGGATCTCGACTGGCTGCGCCAGATCATTTCCGATGCCGATCGCCCGGTGCTCTTCCTCTTCGCGGGGAAAGCGCACCCCGCCGACGAGCCGGGCAAGGAGTTCGTGCGCCGGATCACGCAGGTTGCCGCGATGCCGGAGTTCGAGGGGCGCTTCCTGCTGGTCGAGGGCTACGACCTGCGGCTTGCCCGGCGGCTCGTCTCGGGCGTGGACGTGTGGCTCAACAACCCGATCTTCCCGCTGGAGGCCTCGGGCACCTCGGGAATGAAGGCGGGCTTCAACGGCGTCATCAACCTGTCGGTGCTCGACGGCTGGTGGGGCGAGGGCTACACCGGCGACAACGGCTGGGCGATCAAGCCCGCCTCCGAAAAGCTCTCCGACGAGCGCCGTAACGTCGAGGAGGGCAGGAGCCTCTATGAGCTGCTGCAGGACAAGGTGATCCCGCTTTACTACGATCGCGGCGACCTCGGTTTCTCGCCCGAGTGGATCCAGATGGCCAAGCGCTCGATCATGACGCTGCTGCCGCAATTCAACAGCGAACGGATGGTGGGAGAGTACCTGGCGCGCTTCTACGTCCCCGCTTGCGCACGCGGCAAGCAGTTTTCAGGCAACCACTTCGCGGTGGCGCGCGATGTGGCGGGTTGGAAGCGGCGCGTGCGCCCGGCGTGGCCGCAGGTGCAGGTACGCGCGGTCGCTCTCCCCGAGCGCAACGCCATGTTCGGCGACAAGGTGCGGTTCTCGGTGGGGATGCGCTCCGAGCAGTTGACGCCCGACGACATGGTGGTCGAGCTGCTGCTGGTGCCCGCGGTGAGCGCGCTCGCCGCCGGCCGCGAGCCGGACGCATACCCGTTTACGTACACCGGCGAGCGCGGCGAGGGCGGCGAGTATCGCTTCCAGCTCGACTTAGCCCCCGAGCTCTGCGGCAAGCTCGACTGCAGCATCCGCGCCTATCCCTACCACCCGGCCCTCTCCCACCGCTTCGAGATGGGCCTGATGAAGTGGGTCTGAAGAAAATGGTGTCAGAGACCTTTTTCCACCCCGCGGGAAAAGGTCTCTGACACCATTTTCTTGTAAATCTCGATGTACTTGCCGGCCGCCTGGGTCCAGCCAAAATCCTGCGACATCCCGTTGAGCTGAATCGTGCGCCAGCGCTTGGGGTCGCTCCATGCGGCGAGGGCGCGCTGGGTGGTCTCGACGAGCGCGGCCGCCGTGGCTTCCTGCATCAGGAAGCCGGTGGGCCTGGGCTCCGCGTCGGTGATGGTGTCGACGAGCCCGCCGGTGGCGGTCGCCACGGGCGGCGTGCCGTAACGCTGGCTGTACATCTGGTTCATCCCGCACGGCTCGAAGCGCGAGGGCATCAAGAACATGTCGGCGCCGCCCTCGATCAGGTGCGCGAGTCCTTCGTCGAACGCGGTGACGAGCGCGAACGCACCGGGGTGGCGCCCTTGCGCCGCATCCAAGCGCGCGACCAGGTCGCGATCGCCCGTGCCCACCACGGCGATCTGGAGCCCCTGCCCGACGAGCTGGTCGGCGGCGTCGGTCAACAGGTCGATGCCTTTCTGCGACGTGAGCCGGCTCACCATCGCGGCAAGCGGGCGCTCAGGGGATGCATCGAGCCCCATGCGCGTGCGCAGCTCGCGTTTGTTCGGCGCCTTGCGATCGAGCGTGAGGGGACCAAAGCGGCTGGCGATCCACGGGTCCGCCTCCGGGTTCCAGAGCGCGGTGTCGATCCCGTTCAGCACGCCGTGGATCCGGTCGCCGCGCGCGCGCAGCACGCCATCCATGCCCATGCCGAGCTCGGGCGTCTGGATCTCGCGCGCGTAGGTGGGGCTCACCGTGTTGACCGCATCGGCGTAGACCAGCCCGCCCTTCAGGAACGATACGCGCCCGTAGAATTCCATCCCGTCCATGCCGAGGCTCGCCGCGGGAAGCGCGAGGGGCGCCAACTCGGCGAAGCCATAGGACCCCTGGAACGCGAGGTTATGGATGGTGACGAGGCTCGCGGCGCGCCGTTCGGGATCGAAGCGCAGGTACACCGGAGCAATTGCCGTCGGCCAGTCGTTGCAATGCACGACATCGGGCCGCCAAGCGAGCGGGGATGCGGCCGCGCCGAGGATCGCCGCGAGCTTCGACAGCACGCCGAAGCGCAGCGAGTTGTCTTCCCAATCCTCGCCATCGTCGGCCTGGTAGGGACCCCCGCCGCGCGCGAAGAGCG
>JALYSB010000194.1 GCA_030855025.1 Pseudomonadota bacterium | reverse complement strand
GGCCAGTACGGCGCGGGTACGGTGATCGTGTGGGATCGGGGCACGTGGGCGCCGGTCGGCGACCCGCGCGAGGGCTACAAGGCCGGCAAGCTCAAGTTCGAGATGCGGGGAGAAAAGCTGCGCGGGCGCTGGACGCTGGTGCGCATGCGCGGCAAGAAGGGCGAGCGCCACGAGCCCTGGCTCCTGATCAAGGAAACCGATGCCGAGGCGCGCCCCGCGTCGGAGTTCGACATCGTGGAGGAACAGCCCGATAGCGTCATGGAAGGGAAGGCGAAGGGGCGGGCCCGCAACAGCCGCGCGCAGCCAAAACAAGACTCGCTGCCGGAGGGCGCGGTCGCGGCGAAGCTGCCGCTTGCGCTCCACCCGCAGCTCGCAACCCTCGTCGACAAGCCGCCCGCGGGCGCGGGATGGACCTACGAGGTGAAGTTCGACGGCTACCGCTTGCTCGCACGCATCGATGGAGACGATGTGCGCCTGTTCACGCGCAACGGCAACGACTGGACCGCGCGCCTGAAGGCGCTGCGCGACGAGGTGCGCGCGCTCGGGTTCGCCTCCGGCTGGCTCGACGGCGAGATCGTCATGCTCAACGCGCAGGGCAATCCCGATTTCCAGGCCCTGCAGAACGCGTTCGATTCGTCGACGACCGGCCAGATCGTGTATTTCGTCTTCGACGCGCCGCATTTCGGCGGCTACGACCTCACGCGCGTGCCGCTCGCGTCGCGACGCGAGCTTCTCGCCGCGGCACTCGCGGATAAAGCCTCGGAGCGCATCCGCTATAGCGAGTCGTTCGACGCGCCGGTGGCGAAGCTGCTCGAGGGCGCGTGCCGCAAGGGACTCGAAGGCCTCATCGGCAAGCGCGCCGATGCCCCCTACAGCTCACGCCGCTCGCCCGCGTGGATCAAGCTCAAGTGCGCGCGCCGCCAGGAGTTCGTGATCGCCGGCTACACCGACCCGAAGGGGAGCCGCGTGGGCTTTGGCGCGCTGCTCCTCGGGGTCCACGATGCCGAGGGCCGGCTCACCTACGCAGGCAACGTCGGCACCGGGTTCGATGACAAGCTGCTCGCCTCACTCCTCGCCAAGCTGCGCGCGCTCGCGACGCCCAAAAGCCCGTTCGATGCGCCGCCGCGCGGTGTCAAGGGCCACTGGGTGCGCCCCAAGCTTATCGCCGAGGTGGGATTCACCGAGTGGACCGTCGAGGGACGCGTCCGCCATCCGGTGTTTCACGGCTTGCGAACCGACAAGGAGCCGCGCGCAATCACGCGCGAGGAAGCGAAACACGTCGTCGAAGCGCCGCAGGCCAAGCGGTCCTCCCCGGTGATCAAGGTCACCCACCCCGAGCGCGTCATCGACCCGAAATCGAAGGCGACGAAGGGCGACCTCGTATCGTTCTACGCGCGCGTGGCCGAGCACATGTTGCCCCACCTGGTGCGACGTCCCGTGGCGCTCGTGCGCGGCCCCACCGGCGTGGGCGGCGAGCTCTTCTTCCAGAAGCACGGCGAGAAGCTCGGCATTCCCGGCATCCGCACGCTCGACCCCGCGCTATGGCCGGGGCACGCGGCGATGATCGAAGTCGACACCGTGCAGGCGCTCGTCGGCGCGGCGCAAATGAACGTGATCGAGCTCCACACCTGGAACTCGACCACGAAGGCGATCGCCAAGCCCGACCGCGTGATCTTCGACCTCGACCCCGGCGAGGGCGTGGGCTGGGAGACCGTCAAGGAAGCGACAGCGCTCACCCACAAGATGCTCGAGCTCCTCGGCGTGGAGAGCTTCCTGAAGACCAGCGGGGGCAAGGGCCTGCACGTGGTCGTGCCGCTCAAGCCGAAGTGGGATTACGACGCGGTGAAGGATTTTTCGGAGGCGGTGGTCAAGCACCTCGCCGCCACGCTGCCCAAGCTCTTCGTCTCGAAGAGCGGTGCCCGCAATCGCGTCGGCCGGATCTTCGTCGACTACCTGCGCAACGGCCGCGGCGCGACCACGGCGGCGGCGTTCTCGGCACGCGCGCGCCCCGGGCTGGGGGTGTCGGTGCCGGTGACGTGGGAGGAGCTCGCGGGCCTCGAGAGCGCCGACCAATGGAACATCTTCAACATCGACGAGCGCCTGAAGGTTCGCACCGATCCCTGGAAGGACTACGAGTCCTCGAGGCAGGTGCTCGACGCGGCCCTCAGGAAGCTTGCGCGGGAGTGAACTCGAAGCGGGCTGCGCCGGGGCCGGAGAACACCAGCTTGCCGCCCTCGCGCAATACCCGCCCGCCGGTTGCGGCGAGGAAGCGCCGCTCCACCTCGCCTTCGGGGCCCATGCACATCCGCTTGGTGGCGACGATCGGGCCCATGCGGATCTCTCCCGCCTCGACCTGATACGTGCCGCTCATCATGTTGCAGCCGGTATAGCCGGTGACGCGCCCTTCGCGCACGAATTCCAGGCGAGGAAGGGTGCGCGGATCGGCGCCTTCGGCCACACCGACCCAACGCGTCCCGACGAGTGAAGCCGGCGCTGCCGTGTTTACCGCGGGGCCCGGCGCGACCGTGGCGGCGCACGCCGTGAGCCCGAGAGCGCCGAGGGCGCAGGAAACCGTCCTTCCGATCACTTCGGGATCTCCGCGGGCGGATCCGAGCGGAATTTGAGCTGTCCCGCGGACCCCGTCATGGTCATCGCGTCGATCAGGATCGTGTAGCTCGATACCGACTGCAACACTTCCAGCAGGCGCGCTTCGGCCGCCTGGGTGCCCGGGTCGCATGCGCGGGTGCCGCGATCGATGCGGCCCACCGCGATGGCGCGCGCACCGACGGTGTCCTGCACGTAGCGCGCGACGACCTGGTTGCACCCCCCGAATCCCTCCATGCGCCCGTCGCCGAATCGCAGCCATGGCTGCTCTCCGGCCACCGGCAGCTCGAGGTCCGCCTTCCATTTGGTGCCGTGGAAGGGTTTCGGCGGCGGCTCCTTCTTGTTCATGGCGGCGCAGGCGCCGAGCAAAGCGGCGAGCAGCGCCGCGACGATCGCAATTCTCATGGCTGTACGCTCCGGTCAGTCACTCATCAGGAAATCCAAAGCCTCGCCCACCAGGTCCACCAGGCCCTCGGATGCTACAGCCCACCCCGCGGGCGCTGCCGCGCGGCTGTCGAAGCGCGCACGCGGCTCCTCGAAGCGTTGCCCCGCGAGCATGTCCTCGACGATCTTCGCGGGGTCCATTCGCCTGCGCGGGCGCTCTGCCTGGCTCAGCTCGGCAAGGGTGCGCGTCACCGCATCGGGGTCGAGAATCGAGATCGGCGAGCGGCAATAGCCGCACTGCGCGTCGCGCTCGACATTCACCGGGGCGCCGCAGCCCGAACAGCGCACCTGCGAGACGTGCGCCTTGAGGGTCGCGATCTCGGGCGCGGTGAGCGAGCGCACGAACTGCTTCTCACGCAGGAACTGGAAGAACGTCGTGAGCCGGCCGTGCGCGGCGGCGCAGCGGTAATAGGAGATGCGATTGGTGCGCTGGAGGTCCTGGGTGAGCAGCAGGCGCTCGCGGCACGCGGGGCAGTGAAGCCGCTCCCCGAGCGGGCGCGGCGGCTGGTCGTGGTGATCGTGGATCTGCTTGAACAGATCGAGCACCGCGCCGGGCGTGAGCTGCGCGCTTTCGTACTGGTCGAACCAGATCGCGTGGCAGGCGAAGCAGAGGTCGAGATGGACCCCTCCCTGCGGCTTGCGCGCGAACTCGCGCCGCTCCATGGGTGCGGCACAGCTCGGGCAGGCGATCGCCTTCAAGGCTTCTCCGCCAGCGCCTTCAGGTTCGCCAGCCCCCGCTCGAAGTCGGGGCCGACCAAGCGGTCCATCATCATTGCGAGATAATGCTTGAGCGGGTTCGTGCCCACGTCGCCCGTGTTGGTCCAGGTGACTTTCGCCCCAGCGGGCGTGGCGTCGAGCGTGAACGCTCCGCCAGAGCGCATGCCGTATTCAGGAAACCACAGCGTGTACTCGACGCGGCGGTTCGGCTCGACGCGCGTGAACTCCATCGTGCCGCTGCCCTCGCTCTTGCTCTTCCACGACCACTTCGCGCCCTGCCCGAAGGGCGGGCCCGAAAACTTTACCTCCATCGCGGGGTCGCGCTCGTTCCATGCGCTCCATTTCGCCCAGAGCCGGGGATCGGCGATGAGGTCGTAGACCCTTTCGGCGGGGGCGTTGATGACGGTGGAGCGCGCGACCTCGAAGCGCGAGGGCAGGAAGAACCCGATGCTCACCAGCGCGAGCGCGAGGATGCCTATGACCGCGAGCGTCCACTGGACGATCTTCATCTTTTTCTCCCTTTGGGCAAGCTTACAATAAGCGCATGTGCAGCCGTTACTTCCTCGACGCGGACGGCAACATCATCGCCTACACCTTCCAGGTGCCGGTGCACGATCGGATCCGCAAGCGCTTCAACATCGCCCCGACCCAGGAAGCGCCGGTGATCCGCGCGGGGGCCGGCGGCGCGCGCGAGGTGGCGATGCTGCGCTGGGGGCTCGTGCCCTTCTGGGCCAAGGACCTGAAGGTCGGCACGAAGATGATCAACGCCCGCAGCGAAGGCGTCGAGACCAAGCCCTCGTTTCGCGCCGCGGTCCGGGAGCGCCGCTGCGTGGTGCCAGCCACCGGGTTCTTCGAGTGGCAGGGCGAGCCCGGGCGCAAGCAACCGTTCGCAATCACGCTCCCGGGCCAGTCGCTCATCGCGTTCGCGGGGCTGTGGGAGCGCTGGAAGCCGGCCGAAGGCGAGCCGCTGGAGACCTTCACCATCGTGACCACCGATGCCAACGAGGCGATCGCGCGCATTCACGACCGCATGCCGGTGATCCTGCCGATGGATGCGATCGACACCTGGCTCACCGCGCCGCCCGACGAGGCGCGCGCGCTCCTCAAGCCCTATGCCGGGCCGGTGGAGCTGCGCATGGTGAACAAATACGTGAGCAACGTGAATAACGAAGGCCCCGGGTGCCTCGGCGACCCCTCTCCCGCCTGGACTCCGCCGCAGCAGCAGTCGCTGCTCTGAGTGTCCTGATCTAATACACCGCTTCCTCATCCCGGATACTTGCCGCAGCCACCGGTAACACTCGTACCGAGCCGCGGTGCTTCCCAACGTAGTTGAGAAGGATCTTGTAAATGTCGGGGTCGAAGCCGATCTCGGCGCGTGTCTCGACGAGGTCGGCAAGTTCGTCTTCCGAGCGCGCGGTGCCGAGGTGGCACCAGCGGTCGAAGAGGTGCGCTTCCTCGAACTTGCCATCGGGATGGCGCTCGCGGACGATGATGCGTCCCTTCCACGGCCAGTCGGCCACGCGCCATGGCGCGAGCGCCGTCGCAAGCCGCAGGTTGTGCTGCGCGGGTGATTCCTCGCCGATGCAGGCGCCCCGGCATTTCTTCACCTGGCGCGCGAAGCACGGGCCGCCGCGCTTTTCCCACCCGAGCTGGCGCCAGCAGAAGCCCTCCACGCCCGCCAGTTCTTCGAGCAGCTTGCGCACATTGAGCTTGGCTGCGAACGGACCGAAGAGCGATTCGGCGCCCGCGCCGCGCACGCTCCAATCGATGTCCTTGTTGAGGAGGATCTCGGGTGTGGCGCCAAGCGCCGGCAACCGGATGAAACATGCGTTCAGCTTGCGGCGCAGCTTGTAGTTGTGCAATGGCAGCAGCTCCTTGACCAGCCGCGCCTCGCGCAGGAGCGCGCCCATCTCGCCCGCGGTCTCGTCGACCTCGATGCGCTGGATCTCGCCGGAGAGCCGGATGTCGTTGGCCGAGCGATGGTCGCTCGAGAAGTGCGAGCGCACGCGGTCGCGCAGGTTGATGCTCTTGCCGATATAGAGCGGCAGGTCGTTCACCCCGTAGAAGCGATAGACCCCGGGCCCCTCGGGCAGGCCCTCGAGCGCCTCGAGCGGCAGCTGCGGCGGCAGGCTCGGGATCTTGAGCAGCCGCCGGACGGCGGCCACGATGT
>JALYSB010000036.1 GCA_030855025.1 Pseudomonadota bacterium | reverse complement strand
GAGGAAGCGGTCGCCATCGAGGTGCGGCGCGACCGCGCGAACCATGGCGTGCGCCTCCTCCAGCGGGCCCGAGGTTGCGAGGGGCCGGCGGAAGTCGATGCCCTGGGCGGCGGCGAGCAACTCGATTGCCACGATGCCCGCGGTATTGTCGGCCATGTCGCCCAACCGGCGCGCTGCGAAGGTCGCCATCGAGACGTGGTCCTCCTGGTTGGCCGAGGTCGGCAGCGAATCCACGCTCGCCGGATGCGCGAGGGACTTGTTCTCCGAAGCGAGCGCCGCCGCGGTCACGTGCGCGATCATGAAGCCCGAGTTCACGCCCGAGGCGGCGGTGAGGAACGGCGGCAGGCCGCTCAGGCTCGCATCGATCAGCAGCGCGATGCGCCGCTCCGAGAGCGCCCCGATCTCGGCGATCGCGAGCGCGAGATGGTCGGCGGCGAAAGCCACGGGCTCCCCGTGGAAATTGCCTCCGGAGAGCGACTCTCCCGTCGCCGGGAACACCAGCGGGTTGTCGGTCACGCCATTGGCCTCGGTGAGGAGCGTGTGCGCGGCGTGGCCCATGGCGTCGAGGCACGCTCCCATGACTTGCGGCTGGCATCGCAGGCTGTAGGGGTCCTGCACCTTGTCGTCGCCGGTGAGGTGCGAGGCGCGGATCCGGCTTCCGGCGAGAAGGCGCCGGTAGATGGCCGCCACCTCGATCTGCCCGGCGTGGCCGCGCAATTCATGGATGCGTGCGTCGAAGGGCGTGTCGCTGCCCATCGCCGCATCGACCGACATGGCGCCGGCGACCACCGCCGCGGCGAACACATTCTGTGCGGCGAAGAGTCCGGTCAGCGCGAGCGCGGTGGAAACCTGGGTTCCGTTGAGGAGCGCGAGCCCCTCCTTGGGCCCAAGCACGAGCGGAGCCAGCCCCGCGATCGCGAGACCCTCCGCGGCCGGAAGAATCCTGCCGCGGTGACGCACCTTTCCCCAGCCGAGCAGCGCCGCGCTCAGGTGCGCCAGCGGCGCGAGGTCGCCGGAGGCGCCCACCGAGCCCTTTGACGGAATGCACGGGTACACGCCGGCGTCGAGCAGGGCGACGATCGCGTCGACGACCGCGGGGCGCACGCCCGAATAGCCGCGCGCGAGGCTCGCGACCTTGAGGAGCATGGTGAGGCGCACGACCTCATCGGCGAGGAGCGGCCCCACGCCGACGCTGTGCGACAGCACGAGGTTCTTCTGCAGGAGCTCCAGCTGGTCGTCGGCGATGTGCGTCCCGGCGAGCTTGCCGAACCCGGTATTGATGCCGTAGACGGGCTTGCCTTCCGCCACGATGCGCGCGACCGCCTGCGCGCCCTCGGCGAGCGCACGCCGGGAGGCGTCATCGAGCCTCAGGGGCTCGGCGGAATGCGCGAACGCGTGGAGATCGTCGAGGGTGAGGCGTCCCGGAGCCAGCCGCACTTACTTGGGGACGTTCGCGAGGCGTGCCTCGACCACGCGGGCAACCTGGGCGGTGTCGATCGCGTTCTGGTTCTTGGGGGTCGAGAAGCGCACCGTGACGATGGTCTTGCCCTTGCGGAATCCCAACTGCGAATTGACCGGAAGCCAGTACGCGGCATCGCCCACTGCATCCACCGGCTTGGATTTGGCGCGGTAGATCTTCTCGAGGTTTTGCATCTCGACGTTCATCTCCTCCATCACCGCGTATTGCACCTCGCGCACCGTGAGGACCAGGACCGCCCCCTTGCGCGCGTCGAGGTAGCCGCATTCGGACGGGTTGCCGCTCTTCTGCGGCTGGACGCGCTCGACCTTGCGCTCGGCCACGAGGTTGATCTCCTCCTGAGTGAGGAGGTCGCAGGCATTCGGCGGGGCGGCGAGGGCCGCGGCGGGGAGGGCGAGGAAGGCGAGGAGGACGGTGCGGGTCATGGTCATTTTGTTCCTGTTCGGGAATCGGCAACCCCATTATCTCAGGAGGACGATTGCCAGCCCACTACGCCACAAAGATCGCGAGAAGGCGATTGGGCGCGAGATCGCTCGAAGACGTGGCCCGGGCACAGGCTCTTGCGCCGGACAACCGTCTGGAAGGATCAGTAAACCGCGCGCCCGCCCGAGAGGTCGAAAACCGCGCCCGTGGAGAACGAGCATTCCTCGGTGCACAGCCACGCCACGAGCGCGGCGATCTCCTCGACCTGGCCGAAGCGCCCCATGGGAATCTTGGAGAGCATGAAGTCGATGTGCGCCTGGGTCATCTGCGCGAACATCCCGGTCTTCACCGCGGCGGGGGTGACGCAGTTGACGCGGATGCCGCCCTTGGCGAGCTCCTTGCCGAGCGACTTGGTGAGCGATATCACGCCCGCCTTCGAGGCGCTGTAGGCGCTCGCGTTGGGATTGCCCTCCTTGCCGGCGATGGAGGCGATGTTCACGATGCGCCCGTAGTCGTTCTTCTGCATGTGGGCCACGACCGTCTTGTTGCAGAGGAAGACGCCGGTCAGGTTGATGTCGAGCACCTGTTTCCAATCGGCGACGGGATAGTCCCAGGTCGGCATGTTGGGGCCGGTGATTCCGGCGCTGCACACCAGCGCGTCGATCTTGCCCATGGCCTTCACGGTCTCGTCGCACGCCCGCTTCACCTCGGCCTCGTCGCTCACGTCCAGGCGGGCGGTGTGGGCGCGGGTCTCGGTGCCCAGGTGGCTCGCCGCCTCGGCCAGGGATTTTTCGTCGCGATCCCAGAGGGTTACGCGTGCGCCCGACTGCACCAGGCGCTGCGCGATGGCCAAGCCGATGCCGGCGCCGCCGCCGGTGACCACGGCATTGCGCCCCTTCAAGTCGAGTTTGTTCATGGGATCCCTTTTTTTGGGTCCCCGCCTGCGCGAGGACGGGCGCCGTGCGCTGGGCTTCGCCGCACGCCGGCCGATTGGCCTGACCACTTGACCATTATAGACGGGCCGCCGTAACCTCTGGACGGAGGAGATCCCCGCATGGCGTCACCCAAGAAGCGCCGCAGCGCCCAGTGGTTCGGGCGCGAAGGCAAGATGGGCTACATCTATCGTTCGTGGCTCAAGAATCGCGGCATCCCCCACGACCAGTTCGACGGGCGTCCGGTCATCGGGATCTGCAACACCTATTCGGAGCTCACGCCCTGCAACTCGCATTTCCGCACCCTCGCGGAGCACGTGAAGAACGGCGTGCTCGAGGCGGGCGGTTTCCCGCTCGAGTTTCCGGTGATGTCCCTGGGCGAGACGCTGCTGCGCCCGACCGCGATGCTCTACCGCAACCTCGCCAGCATGGACGTCGAGGAATCGATCCGCGGCAACCCCATCGACGGCGTGGTGCTCCTCATGGGGTGCGACAAGACCACACCGGCACTCCTCATGGGAGCCTCGAGCGCCGACCTGCCGACCATCGGCGTCTCCGGCGGCCCGATGCTGAACGGCTGGTACCGCGGCGAGCGCCACGGCTCCGGCACCCACGCCTGGAAGCTTTCCGAGGACGTGCGGGCCGGGCGCATGACGGTCGAGGAGTTTCACGAGGCGGAGAGCTGCACCCATCGCTCCCATGGCCACTGCATGACCATGGGCACCGCGTCCACGATGGCCTCGATGGTCGAAGCTCTCGGCGTGGGCCTGCCCGGCAACGCGGCCTATCCCGCGGTGGACGCGCGCCGCAACGTGCTCGCCCGCATGGCCGGGCGGCGCATCGTCGAGCTGGTCGAGAAAGACGTGAAGCTTTCGAAGCTCCTTACGCGCAAGGCGTTCGAGAATGCGATCCGCGTGAACGCCGCCATCGGCGGTTCCACCAACGCCGTGATCCACCTCATCGCCGTGGCGCGCCGCATCGGCGTGAAACTGAACCTCGAGGACTGGGACGAATTCGGCCGCGGCGTTCACACGCTGGTGAACCTGATGCCCAGCGGTGAATACCTGATGGAGGACTTCTGCTACGCGGGCGGCCTGCCGGTCGTGATCCGCGAGCTGGGCGAGCAGGGGCTGCTGCACAAGGACGCCCTCACGGCCAATGGCCGGACGATCTGGGAGAACAACCGCGAGGCGCGCAATGACAACCCCGACGTCATCATGCCGTTCGCCAAGCCCTTCAAGCGCGACACCGGGATCGCAGTCCTGCGAGGCAACCTCTGCCCCGACGGCGCGATCATCAAGCCGTCGGCGGCCACGCCGAAGCTGATGAAGCACAAGGGCCGCGCGGTGGTGTTCGAGGACATCGAGGATTTCCACGCGCGCATCGACGATCCGAAGCTCGCCATCGACGCCGACAGCGTGATGGTGCTGAAGAACTGCGGGCCGAAGGGCTACCCGGGCATGGCCGAGGTGGGCAACATGCCGATCCCGCAGAAGCTGCTCAGGAAAGGCGTGACCGACATGGTGCGCATCTCGGACGCGCGCATGAGCGGCACCGCGTACGGCACGGTGGTGCTGCATTCGGCCCCGGAGGCGGCCGCCGGCGGGCCCCTCGCGCTGGTGAAGAACGGCGACGTGATCGAGCTCGACGTCGCCAGGCGCAAGCTCCACCTGCATGTGAGCGAGAAGGAGCTCGCGCAGCGCCGCAAGCTCTGGAAGCCCCCCAAGCCGCCGATGAAGCGCGGCTACTGGAAGCTCTACGTCGACCACGTGAACCAGGCGAGCGAGGGCTGCGACCTCGATTTCCTGGTGGGCAAGAGCGGCTCCGACGTGCCGAGGGACAACCATTAAATTCCTCATCACCGACTTCGACTTTCCCGATGCCCACCTCGAGCTCGAGCTGCTGCGCGAGGCCGGGATGGACGTGGCGACCGCGCAGTGCCGCACCGAGGACGACGTGATCGAGGCTGCCAAGGGCTGTGACGGGGTGCTCGCGCAGTACGCCCCCATGAACGCGAAGGTGTTCGCGGCACGTCCCGAGTTGCGCATCGTGAGCCGGCTCGGTGCGGGCTACGACACGGTCAACGTGGCCGACGCACGCCGCTTCGGGGTGTGGGTCGCCAATTCCCCCGACTACGGTGTGGGCGAGGTCGCCACCCATGCTCTCGGCCTGGCGTTGTCCCTCGTGCGCCACCTGGCGTGGTTCGACCGCGATATCCGGAGCGGAAAATGGCATTACGCCTCGACCGGCGGGCTGGCGCGCGCCTCCGAGATGACGCTCGGCATCCTGGGCCTGGGCCGCATCGGCAAGCGCATGTCGTACGTGTCGCGCAACGTTTTCGGGCCGGTCATCGCCTGCGATCCGTACCTCATCGACGGCGACTTCCCGGCCTACGTCGAGCGCGTCTCCAAGGAGGAGTTGTTTCGCAAGGCCGATATCGTCTCGCTGCACGTGCCGCTCAGTGACGAGACGCGCGGCCTGGTGGACGCCCGGCTGCTGTCGCTCATGAGGAAGGGCTCGTACCTGGTGAACACTTCGCGCGGCGCCGTCGTGGCCGTGGACGACGTGCTGGCGGCAGTGGACTCGGGGCGCCTCGACGGGGCGGCGCTCGACGTGCTTCCCAAAGAGCCGCCAGAGGCGGATCATCCGATCCTTCGCCACCCCCGCGTGTTGCTCACACCCCACGCGGCGTTCTACTCCGTTGAAGGCGAGCGCGAGCTCCGGCGCAAGGCCGCGCAGAATCTCGTCGACTGGGCCACCACCGGCCGGCCGCGCTATGTAGTTGTCGAGGGAAAGAGCAGGTAATGGCTTCAGTCCACATCCGCAACGTGCACAAGCACTTCGGCGGCACCCACGTGATCCGCGGCGTCGACGTCGAGATCGACGACGGCGAGTTCGCCGTGCTGGTCGGGCCCTCCGGGTGCGGCAAGTCGACGTTGCTGCGCATGATCGCGGGATTGGAAGAGATCGGCAGCGGCGAGATCGCTATCGGCGGCAAGGTCGTCAACAACATGCAGCCGAAGGAGCGCGACATCGCGATGGTGTTCCAGAACTACGCGCTCTACCCGCACATGAAGGTGCGCGACAACATGGCCTTCAGCCTGTTGCTCGCCAAGCGGCCGAAGAGCGAGGTGGACGAGCGCGTCAACAAGGCGGCCAGCATCCTCGGCCTCACCGAGCTGCTCGACCGCTACCCGCGCCAGCTCTCCGGCGGCCAGCGCCAGCGCGTGGCGATGGGCCGGTGCATCGTGCGCGATCCCCAGGTGTTCCTGTTCGACGAGCCGCTCTCGAACCTGGACGCCAAGCTGCGCGTGGCGATGCGTACCGAATTGAAGGAGCTCCACCAGCGCCTGAAAACCACCTCGGTCTATGTGACGCACGACCAGATCGAAGCCATGACCATGGGCGACAAGATCGTGGTGATGCGCGACGGCATCGTCGAGCAGCAGGGCAGGCCGCTCGACCTCTACGACAATCCCGCCAACCTGTTCGTGGCGGGATTCATCGGCTCGCCGGCGATGAATTTCCTGCCCGGCGTGCTGCGCCGCAATGCGGGTGGCGCGCGCCTCGAGATGCGCGGGGACATGAGCCTGCCGCTGAACGGCCGCGCAGCCGGCGACGACGGCCAGAAGGTGATCCTGGGAACGCGTCCCGAGCACCTCACGCTGGTCGAGAATGGCGAGGGGCTTCCCGCCACGGTGGTGGTGGTGGAGCCCACGGGCGCCGACACCCAGGTATTCAGCAAGATCGGCGATAGCGAGGTAACGGCGGTTTTCCGCGAGCGCCACGAATTCCGTGCGGGCGACGTGGTCCGGCTGCTCCCTGACCGGGAGCGCGCACACTTGTTCGATGCAGAGTCGGGGAAGTCGTTGAGGCAATAAAACCTTTAAAGGAGGATGGACATGTCGAAATTTTCAAGACGCGATTTCCTGAAGTCGACCGCCGGTGCGGCGGCAGCGGGATCGCTCGGCGTCGGCGGTGTGATGTTGTCGCAGGACGCCTTCGCGCAGGGCAAGTGGGTGCCGGAAAAGGGCGCGAAGCTGCGCGTGCTGCGCTGGAAGCGCTTCGTGCAGGGCGACGAGGACATGTGGCTCGCCAACACCAAGAAATTCGCCGAGAAGTACAAGGTCGACGTGCGCGTCGACAGCGAAGGCTGGGAGGACGTGCGCCCGAAGGCGGCGGTGGCGGCGAACGTCGGCAGCGGGCCGGACATCATCATCTCCACCTTCGAGGATGCGCACCAGTACCCGGACAAGCTCACCGACGTGACCGACGTCTGCAACTACCTCGGCGGCAAGTACGGCGGCTGGTACGACGTCTGCAAGGAGTACTGCACCGAGAAGGGCAAGTGGGTCGCGGTGCCGATGGGCTGCGCGGGAAACTCGGTCGTGCACCGCATCAGCGTGATGAAGGAAGCGGGCTTCAGCGAGTTTCCGAAGGACCTCGCCGGCTTCCTCAAGCTCGCACAGGCGTACAAGGCGAAGGGCATGCCGCCGGGATTCGCGCTTGGCAACGCCACCGGTGACGGCAACGTATGGACCCACTGGCTGGTGTGGTCGCACGGCGGCAAGATGGTCGATGCGAAGGGCAACGTGACCATCGTGAGCCCCGAGACCGAGGCCGCGCTCAACTACGGCAAGCAGCTCTACGAGACCTTCGTTCCCGGCACGCTGGCGTGGCTCGACCCGAACAACAACAAGGCGTTCCTCGACGGCCAGATCGGCATGACCACCAACGGCATCTCGGTGTACTACGCCGCGAAGAACTCGACGGACGCGAAGATCAAGGCGATGGTGGACGACATCGGCCACGCCAACCTGCCGGTCGGTCCCGTGGGCAAGCCGACGGAGCTGAACCTGTTCTTCCCGATGATGATTTTCAAGCACTCCAAATTCCCGAATGCGGCGAAGGCCTACCTCGCTTTCATGATGGAGAAGGAGCAGTACGAACCGTGGCAGGCAGCTTCCATCGGCTACGTGTCGCATCCGCTCAAGGCCTACGAGAAGAGCCCGCTGTGGTCGTCGGACCCGAAGAACCTCCCCTATCGCGACGCGATGAAGATCATGCTGGCCAACGGCCACGCGGGCCCCATGGGCTACGCGTCGGCCGCCACGATGGCCGACTTCATCATGGTCAACATGGTGGCCGAGGCGGTGTCGGGCTCGAAGACGCCGAAGGAGGCGATGGAGCGCGCGAAGGCCCGCGCGGAAAGGTACTACAAGGTATAGCGTCATTCCCGCGTAGGCGGGAATCCAGACGGAGCGGGGGCCCTTTGGCTGGGTCCCCGTCTTCACGGGGACGACGATCGATCGACTGTTCAACAACCGGCACTTCCTCGGGCTGCTCTTCATGCTGCCCGCGGGCGTGCTGTTGCTGGTGTTCCTCACGTATCCGCTGGGACTGGGTACCTGGCTCGGCTTCACCGACACCAAGGTGGGCCGGGCCGGGATCTGGGTCGGTCTCGACAACTACAAGTTTCTCTGGGGCGACGAGGTCACGCGCCTCGCCCTCTTCAACACGATCTTCTATACGGTCGTGGCGAGCGTGGTGAAATTCGTCCTCGGCCTGTGGCTGGCGACGCTGCTCAACCGCCACATCCCGTTCAAGTCCTTCTTCCGGGCTGTCGTGCTGCTGCCCTTCATCGTCCCCACCGCTCTTTCCGCCATCGCCTTCTGGTGGATCTACGACGCGCAGTTCTCAGTCGTGAGCTGGGTGCTGGTGAAGATGGGCATCATGGACACGTACATCGATTTCCTCGGGCAGCCGTGGCTCGCACGCCTGTCGACCATCGCCGCCAACATCTGGCGCGGCGTGCCCTTCGTTGCCATTTGCCTGCTCGCCGGGTTGCAGACCATCTCGCCGTCGCTCTACGAGGCCGCGGCGCTCGACGGGGCCACGCCCTGGCAGCGCTTCCGCTACGTGACGCTGCCGCTGCTGACGCCCATCATCGCGGTGGTGATGACGTTCTCGGTGCTGTTCACGTTCACCGATTTCCAATTGATATATGTGCTGACTCGCGGTGGCCCGCTCAACTCCACGCACCTCATGGCGACGCTCTCGTTCCAGCGCGCGATCTCCGGCGGGTCGCTGGGCGAGGGCGCGGCGATCGCGACTGCGATGGTGCCGTTCCTCCTCGCGGCGATCCTGTTCAGCTATTTCGGCCTGCAGCGGCGTGCGTGGCAGCAGGGCGGGAGCGACCGGTGAGCGACAAGCCAGACAGCTCCGGCATGGGCTACCTCGATACGCGCATGCGGCGGATCGTGACGCTCTACGTGCCGCTGGGGGTGTTCGTCTTCGTGCTCCTGTTCCCGTTCTACTGGATGGCGACCACCGCGTTCAAGCCGAATGCGGAGCTGCTGAGCCGGGAGGGCAATCCCTTCTGGGTGGTGAATCCCACGCTCGCGCACTTCGAGCACCTCCTCTTCAGGACGCCGTACCCCGAGTGGATGTGGAACACGGTGATCATCACCGTGGTGTCGACCTTCGTCTCGCTCGCCGCGAGCGTCTTCGCCGCCTACGCAATCGAGCGGCTGCGCTTCAAGGGCTCGAAGCAGGTGGGCCTGTCGATCTTCCTCGCCTACCTGGTGCCGCCTTCGATCCTCTTCATCCCGCTTGCGGCCATCGTCTTCAAGCTGGGCCTCTTCGACACCCGCTGGGCCCTGATCCTCACCTATCCCACGTTCCTGATCCCGTTCTGCACGTGGCTGCTGATGGGCTACTTCCGCTCGATTCCCTACGAGCTCGAGGAATGCGCGTTGATCGACGGCGCCACGCGCTGGCAGATCCTGGTGAAGATCATCCTGCCGCTCGCGGTGCCGGGCCTGATCTCGGCGGGCATCTTCGCGTTCACGCTCTCGTGGAACGAGTTCATCTACGCGCTTACCTTCGTGTCCTCGTCGGAGGTGAAGACGGTGCCGGTGGGAGTGATCACCGAGCTGGTGGAAGGCGACGTCTATCACTGGGGGGCGCTGATGGCGGGCGCGCTGCTGGGATCGCTGCCGGTGGCGGTGCTTTATTCGTTCTTCGTGGAGTACTACGTCTCGGGAATGACGGGCGCCGTCAAGGAGTAGGACGACGCCCGGCTGCAGCCCTTACTTCGCTCCAGCCCCCACCAGCATCTCGCAGGGCCCGACGAAGCCGGCCGCGTCCTGGAACTTGCCCAGCGCCGCCTCGATCTCCTGCCAGGTCTCCTCGCGCTCCCGCTCGCCGAGGGACGACATCATCTGGTGCAGCGCGCCGAAGGATTCGCGCTCGAAGCGCACGCACTCGGCCGCGGAAGGCAGCCGCACGGGCGATTCGACGCGGCGTACCTCGACGTCGCGGAACCCGGCCTGCTCCAGCGTCTTCGCCAGCACGCCGTCGGCGCCGAGGGAGAACGGTCCTGGCTGGCCGGGGAGCGGCGGCGGAAGGTTCGCGCGCCGGCGGATGATGCCGACCGGGATCGAGAAGAAGGCGTTCTTCTCGGGCGTCGAGTACACCACGGCCGCGAACCGTCCGCCCTTGCGCAGCGCGTGGTGGATGCCGCGCAGCGCCTTCTGCTGGTCGGGAAAATAGATCAGGCCGACGCGAGAGATCGCCGCGTCGAACGACCCCTCGGGCAGCAGGTCGTGGTGTTCGCCGTCGAGCTCCTTCGTCTCGACATTGGCGAGCTCCGCGCGGCGCGCCGCCTCGAGCGCGTAGCTGAGGATCGTGGGCGAGATGTCGGTCGCCAGCACGCGGCCCTTCGCGCCGACGCGGGCGGCGGCGGCGAGGGTCTGCTCGCCCGCGCCCGCCGCGATGTCGAGAACGCGCGCGCCGGGCTGGACGCCGGCCATGTCGAGCATCGCTTCGGTCGATGCTCCCAGCCAGCGTCCGAGCAGCGGGCCCCAGCGGTCCCACGCCTCGGCGGCGTTCTCCCACTGCGCGCGGGTCGTTTTCCGGAACTTGGCCGGGTCGAATGCGACAGGTGCGTTGATCGTTGCAGCCATGGTGGTAATCCTTTCGGCGATTGACGACGCGATGTGCGTCCGTGCGTCAAAGCTAACCAACATGGCCGGAGCCCTCAAGTCCAGATTCTGGAGTTAACGGGGCGTCCGACATCGACTAGACTGCCCCCATGATCGATTACGGACAGTTCTGCACGGTGGCGCGCGGGGCGGAAGTGCTCGGCGAGCTCTGGACCCCACTGGTGATTCGCGAGCTGCTCTGCGGCAGCCGGCGCTTCAACGACCTGCGGCGCGGAGTTCCCCGGATGTCGGCCACGCTCCTCACGCAGCGACTGCGAAAGCTCGAGGAGATGGGAGTGATCGAGCGCCGCCAGACCAAGGGGGGGTCGGAGTACCACCTCACCAAGGCCGGCGAGGAGCTTCGTCCCGTCGTGGTGGGCATCGGCCACTGGGGGGCGCGCTGGATCGGCAGCCGGTTGAAGCGACACCAGCTCGATGCGGGGTTCCTCATGTGGGACATCCGGCGATTCGCGCACATGGACCGGTTCCCCGCGGGGCGCCGTACCGTCATCCACTTCAAGTTCACCGACGCGCCGAAGGGCGAGCGTCTCTGGTGGCTGGTGGTGGACAACCGCGTCGCCGATCTGTGCCGCGACGATCCCGGACATGAGCTCACCGTGATCGTGGAATCGACCGTCCGCGCCCTGACCGACGTTTGGACCGGAGACAGCGATCCGGAGAAGGAGATCCGGGAGGGCGCGCTTCGGGTGCAAGGCGCCGGCCGGAATGGGCAGGTGCTGTGGAGATGGATCGGCCAGAGCATGTTCGCGCCGACACGGATCGCCGCCCGCGCGGGCGGATGAGGGCCTCGTTGATAAGATCGGGGCTCGACTAATCGGAAGGAGATGGAATGAGATTCGCCCTGGGTATGACGGTGCTGTCGGCAACGCTCGCGAGTTGCGCGCTGCCGCGCGGCGAGGCGCCGCAGGCGGTGCCCGCGGGCGCGATGGGCCAGAGGCCCGGTTACCTGCAGGTGCTCGCGACTTCGGTCCCGAACGAGGCGGCCGTCGGAAGGAAGATCTTCACGCCCGGGCTCGATGACGATTTCGTGCCCCAGGGACTTGCCGTCGTGGGCGCTCATATTCTGGTCAGCAGCTACAAGCCCACGCCCAACCTGGATTCGAACAACGGGCCCTGCCGCGTGTTCCGCGTCGAGGCGCGCACCGGCAAGCCCGCGGGACAGTTCGACCTGCCGCTGGAGCATTGCAACAGCCACGCCGGGGGCATGGCGTACCTTGGCGACGGCCGGCTCGTGCTTGCTGACACGTGGATGCTCTCGATCGTGGACCTGCCGAAGGCGCTCGCAGCGGGAACCGCCGCCGGTGCCATCCGTACCGTGAAGATTCGCCGGGACAGCGCGCTGCGCGGCTCGTTCGCGGGGGCCGACGGGCGCGACGCCTGGATTGGCCACTGGTCGCGGGAGGCGGGGAAGTCGAAGGCGTTCATGCTTCCCCCCGACTTCTTCGAACGGCATGCGGGCACGACGGTGGACGAGAGCGCGACGGTGGCGTCGATGCCCATCCCCGTCGAGTCGCAGGGCATCGCGTTCGACCCCGCGGGAAACGTGTGGACGACGACCAGCCGCAGCAACACCCTGTCCAAGCTTTACCGCATCGACCGCAAAGGCAACGTGGGCGCGGAATACGACATGCCGATCGGGCTCGAGGGGATCGCCTTCGACGCCGCCGGCAAGCTATGGACCATGACCGAGTCGGGCACGCGCAAGTACTTGCGCTGGGGAGACCAGTTCAACTTCCCGTTCGTCTTCGAGGTCGACGTCGCAAAGCTGAAGTAGCGATATCATCCCGGCTCCACCGTACAGGAAGCCTTCATGAATGTCGGTCTGGTCGGCCTGGGCGCCATGGGGCGCGGCATGGCCGCGTCGCTTCGCCGCGCCGGCCATGAAGTGCACGTTTGCGACGTTCGCGCGGATGCAGCGATCGCTTTCGCCGCCGAGGGCGGGGTCGCCTGCGCCAATCCCGCTGAGGTCGCGCGCGCCTGCGAGGTGATCGTGTCGGTGGTGGTCAACGCGCAGCAGACCGAGCAGGTGCTGTTCGGGGAGCGGGGAGCCGCGGCGAACATGAAGAAGGGCAGCGTCTTCGTCATGTGCTCGACCGTCGACCCGAAATGGTCGGTCGCGCTCGAGGGCAGGCTCGAGGCCCTCGGCCTTTTGTACCTCGACGCTCCGATTTCGGGCGGCGCCGCGAAGGCGGCCTCCGGCGAGATGACCATGATGACCGCGGGGCGGCCCGAGGCCTACGCGAAGTGCGGTACCGTCCTCGACGACATGGCGGCACACGTCTACAAGCTCGGCGGCCGCGCGGGGCCCGGCAGCACCGTGAAGATCGTGAACCAGCTCCTCGCCGGCGTGCACATCGCCGCCGCGGCGGAGGCGATGGCGCTCGGCATCCGCGCGGGCGCCGACCCCGCGGCCCTCTACGAGGTCATCACCCACAGCGCCGGCAACAGCTGGATGTTCGAGAACCGGATGGCCCACGTTCTCGCGGGCGACTACACGCCGCTTTCCGCGGTGGACATTTTCGTGAAGGACCTGGGCATCGTGCTGGATACCGCGCGCGCCTCGAAATTCCCGCTCCCGCTCGCCTCGACCGCGCACCAGATGTTCATGCAGGCATCCTCCGCCGGCTACGGGCGCGAGGACGACTCGGCGGTGATCAAGATCTTTCCCGGAATCGAACTGCCCATTGCTCAGGATGGAGCGCAGATGAGCGCAGATTCGAAAAAACGCGGATGAACGCAGAGGACGGGTTGCTTCTGGGCTGCATCGCGGATGATTTCACCGGGGCGACGGACCTGGCGAATAACCTGGTGAAGGGCGGCATGAGGGTGGTGCAGACCATCGGCGTCCCGGCGGGGCCGCTGGGCGAGGAGGTCGACGCGGTGGTGGTGGCCCTCAAGTCGCGCACCATTGCCGCTCAGGAGGCGGTGGCGCAATCGCTCGCGGCGCTCGAGTGGCTGCGGCGCGAGGGCGCGAGCCAGATCTACTTCAAGTACTGCTCCACGTTCGACTCCACCCCGCGCGGCAACATCGGCCCGGTGACCGACGCGCTGATGGATGCCCTGGGCGCCACCTTCACCATCGCCTGTCCCGCGTTCCCGGAAAACAAGCGCACGGTCTTCAAGGGCTACCTGTACGCGGGCGACGTCCTGCTGAACGAGTCGGGCATGCAAAACCATCCCTTGACTCCGATGACCGATGCCAACCTGGTGCGCGTGCTCCAGGCGCAGACGCGGCGCTCGGTGGGCCTCATCGACTACGCGGTGGTCGCGCGCGGAGAAGCGGCGATTCGCAGCCGCATCGCCGAGCTCATGTCCCAGGGCATCTCGATCGCCATCGTCGATGCCGTCTCCGACGACGACTTGCATCGCCTCGGGCCCGCACTCAAGGGGATGGCGCTGGTGACGGCGGGCTCGGGCGTCGCCATCGGACTGCCGCGAAACTGGGGTATCGATGCCACCCCGCAAGCCTCGAAGCTTCTGCCGGCAGCCGGGTACGCGGCGATCGTCTCGGGCAGCTGCTCCAAGGCCACCATCGGCCAGGTGAGGGCATTTCGCGATTCCGGCGGCGCGTGCCTCGCTCTCAACCCGCTGGAGCTTGCCGACGGTGGCGAGACCGAGCGCAAGGCGATCGCCTGGGCCGAAGGGAAGATGCACGACGGCCCCGCGCTGGTCTACTCGAGCTCCGACCCGGAGTCGGTGCGCGCTGTGCAGGCGCGCCTGGGAGTGGCGGAGGCGGGCGCCCTCGTCGAGCGCACGCTCGCCGGAATCGCGCGCGGCCTGGTGGAGCGCGGCGTGCGGCGGCTCGTGGTCGCCGGCGGCGAGACCTCGGGCGCCGTGGTCCAGGCGCTCGGCGTGCAGAAGATGCGCATCGGCCCGCAGATCGATCCCGGCGTGCCGTGGTGCGCGGCACACTCGCCCGCGGCGGGAGAAACCATTCACCTCGCGCTCAAGTCGGGCAACTTCGGCACCGCGGATTTTTTCACCAAGGCCTTCGCCCATGGATGAGCTGCAGCTGCGGCATGAAATCTGCCGCGTCGGCAAGAGCCTCTTCGACCGGGGCTACGTCCACGCCACCGCCGGCAACATCAGCGCGCGCGTGGACGACGGCGTCCTCATCACCGCGACCGACGCGTGCCTCGGGTTCCTCGAGCCGGGCGCGATCGCGAAGGTGGACCGCGATGGGGCTCCGATGGGCCGCGGCCGGCCGAGCAAGACGCTCACGCTTCACCGGCGCATCTACTCGGCCGATCCCGCGGCGCGCTGCGTGATCCATACCCACTCCACCCACCTGGTGTCGCTCGCGCTCGCGGGCGTCTGGACCGCCGACGACATCGTCCCGCCGATCACGCCGTACTACGTGATGAAGGTGGGCCACGTGCCCCTGATTGCGTTCCATGCGCCGGGCGACCCGCGGGTGGCGGACCTGGTGGCCGCCGCAATCGCGCGTTTCGCGGGGCGTGGCACGCCGATCCGCGCGGTGATGCTCGACCGGCTCGGCCCGAACGTCTGGCACGAGTCGCCCGCGGCGGCGATGGCCACCCTCGAGGAGCTCGAGGAGACGGCGAAGCTGTGGCTCTTCGCGGGGCGCACGACCCCCGCCCTCGGAGAGTCGGAAATCGACGAGCTGCGGAAACTGTTCGGCGCGCGCTGGTAGACGACCATGCCGCGCTTCGCCGCCAACCTCACGATGATGTACAACGAGCACGCGTTCCTCGAGCGTTTCGACGCCGCCGCGCGCGACGGCTTCAAGGGCGTCGAGTTCCTCTTCCCCTATGAGCATTCCGCCGCCGACATCAAGGCGCGGCTCGCGGAGCACGGCCTCGCCCAGGCGCTCTTCAATGCGCCTCCCGGCGACTGGACGAAAGGGGAGCGCGGCATGGCGTCGCGGCCCGGGCGCGAGGACGAGTTCAAGCGCTCCATCGCAACGGCTCTCGAATATGCGCGCGTTCTCGGCAACCAGCGCCTGCACGTGATGGCCGGCTTGATCGCGCCCGGCGAGGACCGTGCGCGGCATCGCGATACCTATGTCCGCAACCTCGCCCATGCGGCCGCCGAAGCGGAGGCGCTCGGTATTACAGTGGTGATCGAGCCCATCAACACCCGCGACATCCCGGGGTTCTTCCTCAACCGGCAGGACGAGGCCCATGCGGTCTGCAAGGAGGTCGGCGCCGTGAACCTCAAGGTGCAGATGGACCTGTACCACTGCCAGATCGTGGAAGGCGACGTCGCGATGAAGATCCGGCAATACCTGCCGGACGTGGGCCACATGCAGGTCGCCGGCGTCCCCGAGCGCCACGAGCCCGACCTGGGCGAGATCAACTATCCGTATCTCTTCGCGCTCATCGACGAGCTGGGCTACGACGGCTGGATCGGTTGCGAGTATCGTCCGCGAGAGGGAACCAGCGAGGGGCTGGGGTGGGTGCGGCCATGGCTGTAATCAAGGGAGGATAGGAATGCTTCAGCTACGCCCCAATTGCGAGTGCTGCAACCGCGACCTGCCCGCCGGCTGCACCGACGCGCTCATCTGCTCCTACGAGTGCACTTTCTGCCGTGATTGCGTCGACGGCGCTCTCAAGGGCAAATGCCCCAATTGCGGCGGCGAGCTCGTCACGCGTCCTCGCAGGCCCGCCGAGAAGCTCGCCAAGCACCCGGCGTCGACCGAGCGCGTCTACAAGCCACAGGGCTGCGGCAAGGCGGCATGATCGCAACGAGCAGGAGAATCCGATGTTGATCCACGGCGAATGCCATTGCGCAAACATCTCCTTCTCCCTGGCCTGGGAGCCGGATCCCGCTGAAATTCCGACGCGAGCCTGCACTTGCTCGTTCTGCGTGAAGCACGGCGGGCTTTGGACCTCCCATCCGGACGCGTCGCTCGAAGTCGTGGTGAAGAACCCTTCGCGGGTCTCCAGGTACACTTTCGGCACCCGGACGGCCGAGTTCCACACGTGCACCTGCTGCGGCATCGTGCCGGTCGTGACCAGCCGGATCGACGGCCATCTTTACGGGATTGTCAGCGTCAACGCATTCGAGGGCGTCGATCCCGCGATCCTTCGTCGCGCGCCGGCGAGTTTTGACGGCGAAGGGTCCGACTCCCGGCTTGCGCGCAGGAAGCGCAACTGGATTGCGAATGTTGAGTACATTGAAGGAGGCGCCGGTGAAACGTGAGATGTCCGTCTTCCTCCTCATGGCGTCTTCAGCCATGGGCGCCTGGGGCGAGGAACGCATCATCCTCGACGGCTCCAGCGGGATGCTCCCTCTGGCCAACGCTCTTGCAACCGCCTATCAGCAGAAATCTTCCGATCCTCGCATCGAGCTCGGAAAGGGCCTGGGAACGGGAGCACGACTTCGAGCGCTGGCGGAGGGCAAGATCCAGATTGCCCTGGCGAGCCACGGTATCAAGCCCGAAGATGTCCAGAAGGGAAACCTGAAAGTCACCGAGATCGCCCGGGGAGCCATCGTCTTTGCAGTCAATGCGAGCGTACCCGCCACCGACATCACCGAAGCGCAGGTGTGCGATATCTACAGTGGCAAGGTCACCAACTGGAAATCCCTCGGGGGTCCGGACGCTCCCATTGTCGTGCTAACCCGGCCGCCGACCGAGGTGGATCCCGAAGTGATCCGAGCAAAGATCGGTTGCTTCAAGGATCTCAAGGAGGTGGACACTGTCACGGTGATGGCCCGGGGCGGGGACATGGCGAAAGGGCTCGCCGAGACGCCTCACGCCATTGGCATGACCAGCATGACCGTGGCGGAACAGGGCGCGGGGAAAATGAGAGCGTTGACCCTGAATGGGGTGGCTCCCGCGCCTGAGAACGTGAAGAGCGGCCGATATTTCCTCACCCGTGATTTTCTATTCGTCACCAAGGCAGAGGCGTCTATTCCGGTCCGGAAATTTCTCGATTTTGTCCTGAGCGCCGATGGCGATCGCATGATCCTTGCCAACGGTGCGGTGCCCTTGCGATGAAACTGGAAAAAATTCTCCTGGGTGTCGCCTCGGCCTGCCTGGCGGGATGCGTGGTCTACGCGCCCGCGCGTGTGCCGGATGCGCAGCCCATCGATCGCGGCCGCCTGCCGGTGGCGGACGTCGCCGTGGAGATCCCACGCCTCGGCCCGTGCACCGACTCGCCGGACCGCACGCTGCGATTCAACGCGGGCCAGCCGGTCGCCGTGCTCGTTCACGGCTGCAACGCCTCCACCGGGAGCTTCCGGTCGCTGGCGCAGTTGTACGCGTTCCACGGGCAGCAGGCGGTGTGCTTCAACTACGACGGTCGCGATAGCCTTGTCGTGAGCTCCGCGCAACTGATTGCCGCGGTCGACGAGCTTGCCGGCCATGTCCGCGATCGAAGCGTCATGGTCATCGGGCACAGCATGGGGGGCCTGGTGGCTCGCAAGGCGATGGAAGCCGACCGCCGGGGCCAGTGGCGGCGCGATGACGCCAACATCCAGCTCGTGACGGTCTCGGCGCCGCTCGCCGGCATCAAGGCGGCGAGCACCTGTGGGGTGAGGCCGCTGCACTGGCTGAGCCTGGGCACGCTCCCGGGGTTGTGCTGGATCATCAGCGGCGACAATTGGTACGAGATCACTGCGCCATCGGAGTTCATCCAGCGTCCGCGGCCGCTGCTGCCGTCGGTGCGGCGCTACCTCAAGGTGGTCACCGACGAGCGCGATACCTGCCGCAACCGCACCGCCGGTGGTCTTTGCCTGGAGAGCGACCACATCTTCAGCGTTGCCGAACAGTACCAGCCGGTCATCGACGGCTATCCGCAGCTCACCAATGTCGAGGTGCAGGCCGGGCATGTCGAGATCGTGGGCTACAAGGAGGTCGCCCCGCGCAAGCTCCTGGCGATTCTTCAGCAGCAGGGCATGCTCGCCCCGACGCCGCCGGAGCGGCGCTCGGCACTCGAGCGACTGTTGGCCGAGCTTTACTGACGGCGTGCGACAGGCGATGACCCGAAATGCGATCGCCGCGCTTGTCAGTTGCGGGCTGCTCCTGGCCGCGGCCGGCAGGGTTTTCGCCGAGAGTGCAAATCCCGCTTCCGATGCTCCCGAAAGCCGTCCGCCGGTGTTGGCGCGCGTCGAAGCGCCGCATTCCTACCCGGAGGCGCTCCAGCGCTGGCGCTCCGCCGAGGACATCAATGGCTGGATCGGCGCGAAGTTCGACTACGACATGCCGCGCGCCCTGCGATTGTCCGAGACGCAACGCCACGGTTCGGGTCCCATCGCCATCCATAGCCCCGAGACTTTCTTCGGCGCGCCCGTGGGCGTGTGCGTGGACCTCGCACGCTTTGCGGTGGAAACGCTGCGTGTGGTGGAACCCGGAGCCAAGCCCGCCTATCTGATGATCGAGTTCGCCCCGGTCACGATCGCGGGAAACACGCTGCGCCGGCATTGGCTTGCGTCCTTCGAGCGCGGCGGACAGCGGTATTTCTTCGCCGACTCGAAACGCCCTGGCGTGCTTTCCGGGCCCTACGCGAGCACGCACGAGTTCCTTCAGGAGTACGCGCGTTATCGCGGGAGGGAGGTGGTCTCCTACCGGGAAGTTGAGTCCTATGAGCGCAAGAAACGATCGCTTGCCGCGAAGCAGAGCCGCCCCGGGGTTCAGTGACCGAATGACCGCCGGGCGTCGTGCCTAGATCGGCGTCACCAGCGGCCTGCCCGCGAAGTGCGCCGCGAGATTGTCGATCACCAGCTGCCCCATCGCCTTGCGCGTCTGGTGCGTGGCGCTGGCGACGTGGGGCTGGAGCACCACGTTGTCGAGGGTGAAGAAGGCGTCGGGTACGCGCGGCTCGTCGACGAACACGTCGAGCCCGGCGAAGCCGAGCTTGCCCGATTGCAGCGCCTCGATCAGCGCGGGCTCGTCGACCACGGAGCCGCGCGCGATGTTCACGAACGTGCCCTTCGGGCCGATCGCCTCGATCACCGCGCGGCTCACCAGGCCGCGGGTCGCCTCGCCCCCGGGGCAGGCGGCGATCACGAGGTCGGACTCCTTCGCAAGCTCCACCGGATCCTCGAAGTACGGCCACGACACGTCGGTCTTCTTGTTGGGGCCCTGGTAGACGATCCGCAGGTTGAACGCCTCGGCGCGCTTGGCGATGGCGCGGCCGATGCGCCCCATGCCGATGATGCCGAGCGTCTTGCCCTGCACGCTCTCGGTGAGCGCCATTGCGCCCTTCGGCCACTTGCCTTCGCGCACGTAGCGGTCGCCCTGGGGCACTTTGCGCACCGCCGCCAGCAGCAGAGCGATCGCGAGGTCGGCGACCTCGTCGGTGAGCACGTCGGGCGTGTTCGTCACGGCGATCTTGCGTGAGCGCGCCGCCTCCACGTCCACGGTGTCGTACCCCACTCCGAAATGCGCGATGGTCTTGAGCTTCGGCAGCTTGGCCATCGTCGCGCCATTGATGCCGCCGGAGTTGGAGCTCGCCACCGCCGTGATCCGGTCGGCCATCGATGCGATCAGGGCGTCCTTGTCCGGCGCGGTCCACAGGCGATGGGCGTCGTAGGTCTGCTCGAGCTCGGCGAGCGTGGGCGGGTAGATCGGACCGGTGATCAACAGCGGCTGCTTCATCTCATTGCCTCTCGTTCGGCGGGTTGAGCCCAAGCTTCGCGGACCACTCGCGCATGTCCTTGAGCGCCTCGGCATCGATGGGAATTCCCTGGGCGAGCCGCTCCGCCATCGCGCGCTCCTCGGGCTCGCCGGGGTAGAGGATCTCGCCCTGCGTTCGCAGGTCCGCGATCACCGCGCTCACCGTCGCCTCGAACGAGTCCGCGCCTGCGAAGCGGCCCGGGTCGATCGCCACCAGCAGGTGGCCGATCTTGCGGGGTTGCTCGAGCTCCTCGTACATGGCGTTGATGTGCCGGCCGAAGGTCATGCCGTTCATGGCGCCGCAGAGCAGGTCGATCGCGAATGCGAGGCCGTATCCCTTGTATCCGTAAGTGGGGCCGCCCAGGGGAACGGCGGCCTTCGCCACGTGGGGATCGGTGGTGGGATTTCCGTCGCCATCCACCGCGAGGCCGGGATCGAGGGGGCGACCCTCGATGCGCGCATTGAGCACCCTGTTCCAGGCGACCTGCGATGTCGCCATGTCGAGGCAAACGGGCTCGCCGCCCTTGCGTGCGAAGGCGAACGAGATCGGGTTGGTGCCGAAGTACTTCTGCGTGCCGCCGTGGGGCACGACCACCGACGACGAGTGCGTCATCGCGATGCCGACCAGGTGCTCCCTTGCGGCCATGCGCGTGTACAGGCCCATGGCGCCGCAATGCGACGAGTGGCCAACGCCGACCACGCCCACGCCGCTTTCCTTCGCCATCTCGATCGCGGTTTCCATGCCGAGCGTGGCATGCACGATGCCCAGGCCATCCTCGCCGTGGACCTGCGCGGTGACGGGGCCGGTGCGCATCACGACCGGCGTGGCCGCCGCCTTGATCGAGCCGATCGTCATGCGCCGCAGATAATGCGTGAGGCGCAGCACGCCGTGGGAATCGACGCCCCACACGCTGGTCTGGACCAGGGAGTCCCCCACGAGCTTCGCCTCGGGTGGCGGAACGCCCACCTTCTCCAGGCAAGCGATCGCCCACGCCGCAAGACGTTCTTTCGATACTCGTTCCATTTTTCCCCGGGGCGATCCGCGTTTATCTGCGTTTATCGGCGGATTCAAGGCCTTTTCTCATTCACCGGGGAGGCGCGAGGATCTTCTGGCGCTGCTCTCCCAACCCCTGGATGCCGAGCGTGACGGTGTCGCCGACCTTGAGATACGTCGGCGGCTTCATGCCCAGCCCCACGCCCGGAGGCGTGCCGGTGGTGATGATGTCGCCCGGCAGGAGCGTCATGAAGTGGCTCACGAAAGAGACCAGCTTGGCGCAGCCGAAGATCATGGTGCGCGTGTTGCCGCGCTGGCGCTTTTCCCCGTTCACGTCGAGCCACATGTCGAGGACCTGGGGGTCGGTGATCTCGTCGGTGGTGACCAGGTACGGCCCCACCGGCCCGAAGGTGTCGCAACCCTTGCCGCGGTCCCACTGGCCGCCGGGCCCCATCTGGAAGAAGCGCTCGGACACGTCGTTCACCGCGCAGTAGCCGGCGACGTGGTCGAGGGCCTTGGCCTCGGACACGTACTGGGCCTTGGTGCCCATCACGATGCCGAGCTCGACTTCGTAGTCGAGCTTTTGCGAGTTGCGGGGTGTGATGGTGTCGTCGTTCGGCCCGCAGAGGCTGGTGGTCGCCTTCATGAAGACGATCGGCTCGGCGGGAATCGCGAGGCCGGCCTCTTCGGCGTGATCGCGGAAATTGAGCCCGATCGCCACGAACTTGCTGACGCCCGCGAAGGGTACGCCTAGGCGCGGGTTGCCGCGCACGATCGGCAGCGTCTCGGGCTTGACCCGCGCGAGGCGCGCAAGAT
>JALYSB010000193.1 GCA_030855025.1 Pseudomonadota bacterium | reverse complement strand
ACACCACCGTCACCCCGGCGAAGGCCGTCACCCCGGCGAAGGCCGTCACCCCGGCGAAGGCCGTCACCCCGGCGAAGGCCGGGGCCCAATCTTCAAAGCGCGAAGGGCGGTACCTCGTACTCCCGATTTTCAAAGAGGTGATCCAATGGATCACATTTGCAGAAGTGATCAGCGGGAGGGACCCGCGCGCCTTGGCATTCCCGCGCGGAGCCCTTGAAACTTGAGGTCGCAAATTGCGACCTCAAAGAACCTTGTTCCCTTCCCCCTTTGCCGCCTGCGCCTGCGATTTTCTCTCACGCTTCCAGAAGACCCGCTTCCAGCCCCGCCCCTTTTGCACACTTCCGCGCCGTCATCTCCGCAACCGCCGCCAGCTCCGCGCCGACATTCGCATTTCCCTTCCCCGCGATCTCCTTCACCCTCCATCCGCCCGCGGTCGCCCGCGCTAGCATGAAGCTCGCCACCCGCCGCCCCGTCACCTGCTCGCGAATCGAGAACGCCGCGAGGTGGCCGGCCGCGCAGTCGTCGCCGAAGGTGTGAAGGCAGTTACGCATCGCCTCCCCCTCGGCGTGCAGCTCGGCGCGGCTCGTGATCGGCACCACGCGATGGCCGGCGTGATCGAACGCCGCGCAGGGAACGGTCCAGGGAATCGCCGCCAGCGCATCGCGCTCGAGCATGTGCTTCCTCGCCTGCGCGCCAATCCAGCCCCAGCCCGCGCGCTGCTGGTTCGCATCGGGCTTCGGATTGCTCCTGAGCCAAGCGAGGGCGGCCTCGTACTCGATCGCCTGCGGGTCGTGGATATCTTCTCCTTCGAGGGACTCGACCTCCTCCAGCAGCGCGGCATGGAACCAGTCGGGCGCGAAGGGCGCGAAGAAGGCCGCGAGCAGCGTGAACAGGGGCGGCGGCTCGTACATCACTTGCAGGCGGTCGAGGAGGTTGCCGTAGCGCGCGATGGCTTCCAGGCCGTCTTCGAAGAGGCACGCATCGGCCGCCTCGGCGAACGCCCCGAACCCCCACACCTCGAGCTTCCCACGCGCCGAGGGCGTAAGCCCCGCCTGCTTCATGCGGCTTTCGAAGCACGCGAGCGGCGGCCCCTCTTTGCCGTGCGCGAGCTGCAGGAAGGGCAGCAGGCGCGGATGCTCGAGGCCGACCAGGGCGAGCGCGTCGCGATGGCGCGCGACCCAGTTGAATTCGTCGATGCCGGGTTGGGCGTGCTCGAAGGTGCGCCGAGTGAGCGAGTGGACGAGCGGATCGGGCCGCAGGAATTCGAGCGCCTTGCGGCGCAGCCGGTTCCAGTCCAGGTAGCGCCGGTACGTGCGCCCGATGACCGCGCGCATCCAATCGCCGGTGGGCCCGGGCAGGACGCGCGGATCGAGCTTCGCCTCGCGGCAAGCGCGGCAGAGCAGAGGCGCGAACGCGGAGGCGAACCCATAGGCACCCATGGGCCGGCTGAGATCCGCCCTGGCGATGTAGCGCCCGGCGCCGTTTTCTTCCTCGAGGAAGCGGCTGCGGAAATCCGTGCCGTCGCTCGCCACGGAGATCTCCACCTGGCCCCACAGCTCGATGCGCCGGCGCTCGCCATCGTCGAAGCAGCTCACATCCGTGCCCAGGCGGCGCGCGATCTCGATGCGGATGCTCTCGAGCACTACCCCTGCGGCCATGCGCCGCGGCTCGCTGAGATGGCAGCGTGACCGGGTTTCGAGATCCATGGCCAGCGGACAGGACTCGCCGGCGATGCAGGGATCGAGGAGTTGGTCGATGGTCATATTGTCATTCCCGCGCTTCCATTCTCATCCCCGCGCTTCCACTGTCATTCCCACGCCTCCATTGTCATCCCGCGCTTCCATGTCATTCCCGCGCTTCCATTGTCATTCCCGCGCAGGCGGGAATCCAGCCTACCGAAGGATGAACCCCGCGCCCGGATCCTCGCCGAACACCCCCACCAACACCGAATATGCCCGCCCATGTATCCCCGGCCGCGAAGACTCCCTCGGCCCCGCCACGTTCAGCACCTTGAAACGATGCCCCTCGAGAAAATCGCGAACGGTGTCCCCGCACATGTACAGCTTGAGGTCCGCGACGAGGCAGGGCTTCCCGAGCTTGCGGGCAACCTCGGTGGTGAATAGCGAGCCGCCCTCGAGCTTGTCGAGGAAAAGCACGACCGTTGCCTCGGAGTCGCGGACATTCCAGGTGGTGCGCTCGCGGTAGTTGGAGGAAGGCGTCGCCACCAGCGGATAGCGATGCGGCACGAAGCCATCCTCTGCGCGAGATTCGTTGCAAGGAGGATAGGCGGGGCGAGGCTCATGGGGTGAGCTTCGCCGGCACGGCCCACCGCCCCCCGTGGGGCCTCTCATCCATGAGCCACTGGAGCACTGATCTCCTCGGGGCGAGGATCGTTGACTGTGTCAATCAACTCCAGGATTATCCCGCGCGTCGCGCCCGCTTTCGCGATGCCCGGTAGTGGGCCTTGGGATCCTCGACTCGAGGACTGTCCTTCTCGAATGCCTCGACATAAGCGTCCAGAAGGCGGCGGATCATGCGCTGGTACTGAACACCGCGCTTGGCCGCCTCAGCCTTGAAGAAGCGAACGCTCTTCGAGCTCAGGCTGATCGTGACCTTGACGGAGTCTTCCTTGAAAACAAGGCCCTCCGGAGGCGGAAGAAAATCGGCGAGAACCCGTCCCACCTGCATGGGTTCATCGGAGTATCGAGTTTTCTCTTTCATAGACGGCCTTGCCCTTTCTCCAGAAGCCGGCGCCGATTATACGAATGACACTCGCGCGCAATGTGAACCGCACCGTGAGGATGCCCATCTCGACACGGCCAAGGCAGTAATAGCGCGGCTCGTCCGTGCTGTGTGCTGCGTCTTCCACGACGACGCGACGCGCGTCCGCGAATGCGGCTTGCGCCTCGAAAAACGTTAGCTTACCCTGCGTATGGTCATAAAGCCATACGCGGGTATGGCGAAGCGATGCCGGTCAGCCGACCTTCGAGAAAACGTCATGAAAGGCGCGGCGTTGACCTGGCGTGTACACCGCGATCGGATAGTCGCCGCGCGCCGCATCGATGCGCCAATGCCCGTCGCGGGCCGCCTGCGCGACTCAGCACTCGGCCGCAAGGTTGACTGTCTGTTGCTAGTTAGGCTACGATCGTTGCTAGATGAGCAACGCACCCTCCCGTGGCGACCGCCCCCTCAATCTGGCTTCTCTCCTTTTCGGGTCCGCCCGCCGTGAGGTGCTGGCACTCCTTCTCTTGCATCCCGAGTCGTCCTTGCACGTCCGCGAGCTGGCGCGCCTGACCGCCAAGGCCCCGGGCACCCTGCTGCGCGAACTGAAGGTTCTGGCGGACGTCGGCGTTCTCGTCCGCACCCGCATCGGAAACCAGGTGCACTTCCAGGCCAATCCCGCTTGTCCGATTTTCGAGGAGCTTCGCGGCATCATGAAGAAGACCTCCGGAATCGCGGACGTCCTGCGGCAGGCGCTCGAGCCATTGGGGGATCGAATTTCCGCCGCGTTCGTCTATGGATCGATCGCGCGCGGGGACGAGCGCCAGGGCAGCGACCTGGACCTCATGATCATCGGCGAGGTGAAGTTGGGCGAGGTCGTCGGGGCGCTCCAGGAGGCGAGCAATGCGTTGCGGCGCGAGATCAACCCGCACCTCTATCCGCCGCAGGAGCTCGCCCGGCGCCTCGCTGTCGGCGAGCCGTTCCTCGAGCGCGTTATGCAGGACAAGAAGATCTTCGTTATCGGTGACCGTCATGACCTTGGAGAACTTGCTTCGCATCGGAAAGCTGAAGGCCCACGCCGTCGGAAAGGTTGAGGCGATCCGAAATCCCACCGCGGTCCTGCCACCGGCGGGCCCCGTTACGCTTGACGTAACGCGTAAACAAGGTCACAATTTCAGGTGATCGTCAGCTATCGCGACAAGCGGACTCGCAGCTTGGCGGCGGGCGAGCGGGTCAAGGCGTTCGAGAGCTTCCAGCGCAAGGCCGAGATGAAGTTGGACCAGCTCGATGCCGCAACCGCGCTGGGAGACTTGAATCTCCCGGGAAACCGGCTGGAGGCTCTCAAAGGCGATCGCAAAGGGCAATACAGCATCCGGATCAACGAGCAATGGCGGATCTGCTTCGAATGGCCCGCTGGATCGCCTGGCCCGATCAACGTCGAGATCATCGACTACCACTGAGAGGCGACAATGGCACGCATCGCAATTCATCCCGGCGAGCACCTTGGGGAACAACTGGAGGAGCTGGGCCTCAGCGCAGCAGAGCTCGGCCGCCAGCTCGGCGTGCCGACCAACCGCATCACCGCCATCCTGAACGGCCAGCGGGCGGTGACCGGGGATTCGGCCTTGCGCCTCGGTCATTTCTTTGGGGTCAGCCCGCAATTCTGGTTGAACCTCCAGGCAACCTACGACCTGCGGACGGCGGAGGCGAAAGTGGGGAGGCAGATCAAGGCGCTGCCGACCTTGACCTCCGTCCAAGGTAAGACGGCTCGAAGACACCTGAAGGCCGCATAGGTATGAATGCGTAAGCGTATGGTCAATCCTGGTCAACTATCATCGCGAAGTCGCGTTGTATTACAATCTCAGCAGCATTGTGTGACACCTGCCCCATGCCCATTTCCGTCCGCCTTCCCCCGCGAGTCGAGCAGCAGCTTGCCGAGTATTGCGCCCATGCCAAGGTGACCAAGAGCGAGGCGGTCAAGCGCGCGCTGGAGGGTCTGTTCCAGCAGGGGGATACTCCCGCGGGGATCTCGGCCGCCGCAAGACGCTTCGTCGGCAGCGACAAGCGGGCGGGCGACGTCGCACGCCGCACCAAGCGCCTGCTCAGGGACCATTTCCGCGGGAAGTGATCGCGTGGAGCGGATCCTGGTCGATACCGGCTTCCTGGTCGCCCTCGGGCGCACCAAGGATCCCGCGCACGAGCCAGCGCGCAAGTTCCTCGCGTCGAACACACTGCCGTTCCTGACGGTGTCGGCGGTTGTCGTGGAGTGCTGCCACTTTCTCACGCTCGAATCGCGGAAGGCACTCCTCGGTTGGCTCGCCGCCGATGGCCCCGCGGTGGTCGAGGTTCCTGCTTCGAGCTACCCCGACCTCGTGAGGACCATGGTGCGGCATGCGGAGCGCGATGTGGACTTCGCCGATGCGGCACTCGTCTGGCTCGCCGAGCAGACCGGCAATCGGCACGTTCTCACGGTTGATCGGGGGGATTTCTCGTGCTTCCGGTTGAAGGGCGGAAAGCGGCTCGAGCTGGTGGAGTGGCTGTAGGGAGTCAACGATCCTGGTCCGGCTGGAGAGCGCATTCACGGCCCCGGTCGTCGCCGCGCCCGAGCACGCCCGCTCCCTGAAGGCATTCACGGACGCGATGCCGGCGCAGGACCACGCCAAGGTAGACCGTTACAAGCGGCAGGGGCGGCATTAGGGGGGCGTGAGCATCTGGTGCCGGGCCTTTACAACATCCTCTTCATCTCGCCGCTCTCGATCAGTCTCCGCAGGTCCCCCGCGCCGCCCACGAGCACGCCCTTCACGAACACCATCGGGAACGTCTGCCACCCGGTCCACATCTTGAGGGCGCCGCGCCGCCGCCATTCGCCGAGGTAGCTGCCATAGGTCAGGTACTTGTACGCGATGCCGGCATCGTCGAGCAGCCTGCGCGCCTTCCTGGGAAAGGGGTTTAGCCCCATGCCGACTACGACGACGGCATTGGCGGCGATCGCGGCCTTCACTTCGCGCACGATGTCGGCGTGGCTCGTGGCGATTTTCTCGCGGATCGCGGGATGGATGTGGTCCGGGTCGAGGATTTCGCGCGGCATGGCGTGCCTCCGTGGGGTGAGGCCCCATGGTAGGACAGACCATGGATTTCAAATCCGAGTAGAATTCAAACGCTCGTTTGAATCCCTCGGACGTGGTGCCTGACTGGCGCAGCTGCAAAGACGCCGGAGCCTCCCGTCCCGACCCAAGGAGG
>JALYSB010000192.1 GCA_030855025.1 Pseudomonadota bacterium | reverse complement strand
GAGGTGGCGAACGAGTTGACCCAGGTGAACGCCTGGGGGACCGACTCGATCTGCAGCAGGTCGAGGGTAAAGCCGGTGCGCCGATGCATGAAGCGCGCGCCCATCGGCCGGTCGAGGGCGTCGAGGTAGACCGAGGCCACGCGAAAGCCGCGAAGCTCCTGGCCCGCGGCGAGCGAGGCGAGGTCCGCGGGCGCGGCGCGCACCAGCGGCGCGGCGGCGAGCGCCAGCACGGCAATGAGGGAAAGGCGCACGATTCAAGCTCCTGGAAGGCGGCGGTTGCTAAGATTCTACCGATGAAGCTCTTCGCGAAGACCCTCGCCACCCTCGTGCTCGTGCTGCTCCTCGCGGGCGGCGCGGCGTGGCTTTATCTCCAGGAGTCGCTGCCGAAGCTCGACGGCGAGGCCGCGGTGAAGGGCATTTCCGCGCCGGTCGAGATCGTGCGGGACCCGGAGGGCGTGCCGCACATTTTCGCGAAGGACGAGCGTGACGGCTGGTTCGCGATGGGCTACGTGCACGCCCAGGACCGCCTCTGGCAGATGGAATTCCAGCGGCGCGTGGCGCAGGGGCGCCTGGCGGAATTCATCGGGGAGCGCGCCTACGATACCGATCGACTCATGCGAACGCTTGGCATCGCTCCCATGGCCGCACGCATCGCGGCCAAGCTCGATGCCGAGACGCGCGCGCACCTCGAGGCCTATGCAGCCGGCGTGAACGCGTTCGTGGCCGGCGATCCGGTGCTGCCGGTGGAGTTCCAGGTCTTCCGCATGAAGCCCGAGCCGTGGAAGCCCGCGGACAGCATCGGCTGGATGATGGTGATGGCCTGGGACCTCTCGGGCAACTGGCGCTCGGAGCTGGGGCGGCTGCGCTATGCGACCAAGGTCGGGCGCGAGCGCGCGGCCGAGTTGGTCCCGCCATATCCCGGCGACCCCGCGTGGCCCCTTCCCGATTTTGCAGCGCTCTACAAGGCGGCCTCACCCGCGGCGAGCGCATTGCTCGAGGCGTTCCCCGGCGCCGATGCGGCGATCGGCTCCAATAACTGGGTGGTGAGCGGTGCACGCTCCGAGACCGGCAAGCCGCTCCTGGCGAACGACCCGCACCTGGGCTTGCAGTCGCCGGCGCTCTGGTACCTGGCCCACCTGTCGACGCCGCAGTTCAACGTCGTGGGCGGCACGCTCCCGGGACTTCCCTTCGTGGTCCTCGGGCGTACCGACTCGGTAGCGTGGTCGATGACCACCACAGTGAGCGACACGCAGGACCTCTTCGTGGAACGCGTGGCGCCCGACGATGCGTCGAGCTACATCACGCCCAAGGGGCGCGAGAAATTCCTCGTGCGTGAGGAGGTGATCCGCGTGGGCTCCGAGGAGCGGCGCATCACGGTGCGCTCGACGCGCCATGGGCCGGTGATTTCGGACGCCGTCAAGCCGGTCGGCGACGCGGCGCCCAAGGGCCACGTGATCGCGCTCGCGTGGGCGGCGTTCACCGAGGACAATGCGACCGCGCGCGCGGGCTTCGCGATGAACCGCGCCCGCAATGCACGCGAATTCGTCGCCGCGGCGCGCGACCTCCACGCGCCGCACCAGAATCTGGTGTTCGCCGATCGAGATGGCCGCATCGGCTTCGTCGCCCCCGCGCGCGTGCCGGTACGCCGCGCCGACAACGAGGCGATGGGGCGGGTGCCGGTTCCGGGCTGGATCGCCAAGTACGACTGGGACGGGTTCCTGCCTTTCGACAAGCTGCCGGCGGTGATGGACCCGCCGAGCGGGCGGATCGTGACCGCGAACCACCGCATCACGCCGCCGGGCTACAAGCCGTTCCTGTCGGTGGACTGGTTCCCGCCGTATCGTGCCGACCGCATCGAGGAGCTGCTGGCGCAGACGCCGAAGCACTCGCTTGCATCGTTCTCGAAGATGCAGGCGGACAGCCTCTCGCGCCTGGCGCGCGAGCTGCTGCCCGTGGCCCGCGGCGCCAAGCCGGGCACCGAGGACGGACGCCGGGCGCAGGCGATGCTCGCTACGTGGAAGGGCGAGATGACGCCCGATTCACCCGCGCCGCTGGTGTTTTCCGCGTGGTATCGCGAGCTCACGCGGCTGGTGTATGCGGACGAGCTGGGAGATCTTTTTCGCGAGTCGTGGGATCAACGCGCGGCCTTCATGTTCGCGGTGCTGCGCGGTGATCGCGGCTACGAGCTGTGGTGCGACGACGTCGCCACGCCCGCTCGGGAAACCTGCGCGACGCAAGTCGCCAAGGCGTTCGATCTGGCCGCGATCAACCTCGAACGTCGCTTCGGGGAGCCCGGCACGTGGCGCTGGGGGATTGCGCACCGCGCCGCGAGCGACCACCGGCCGTTCGGGTTCTTCCCGGTGGTCAAGCACCTCTTCAATGTCTCGCCCGAGACCGCGGGCGATGGCTACAGCGTGAACGTGGGCCAGTACACCATCCGCGACGAGGAGCGGCCGTTCGCCAACCGCCATGCCGGCAGCCTGCGGGCGATCTACGACCTCGCCGACCTTGACCGCTCGCTCTTCATGCAGTCCACCGGGCAATCGGGCAACGTGCTCTCACCCTGGTATTCGAGCTTCGGCGAGCGCTGGGCGAAGGTCGAATACATCACCATCCCCACCAGGCGCGAATCCATCGCAGCCGCGTACCGGCTGACGCTCAAGCCCTAGGTTTCTCGCCAAGCAGCTCACGCATGAGCGCCGACTCACGGGTATAGAAGCCCTGGGTGTGGAAGGTCTCGGGGAGCCGGTAGAGCTCGTAGTCGAGGTGGTGGCAGACTTCGTGCACCAGTGTTCGCAGGAAGGTGCGGAACTTGACGACTTGCTCCTTGCGCGCCGTACGCATCCAGACACTCACGCGGGCGATGCCGCCGGTCACCTCATCGGGTTCGTAGAGGCCCTGGAGCTCGCCCTCGGCATTGTGGGGCCGCCGTTCGAAGACGTGGACTTCGACGGCGGGTGTGGCGAGGCGCGCGTTGAGCGCATCGACCAGCGACTGGCAGGCACGCTGCGTCGCTGGGCAATCGCCGCTCTCCAGCGCGGGCTGCACGGCTTTCGCGAGCGGTACCAGCGCCGCGACGTGCGGCACGTCGACGTGCACGACGGAATCGCTCTTGCGGTAGGTGCGCTTGGAAGCGGCGCTCAGCGAGTCGTAGTAGGCGAAACGCAGGGGTCGCGTGGCGGCAATGCGCGTAGAGTTCATGGCTCCATGACGTTACATTACAGCGACGTTTTCGTCCTGCCGCTCCCGTCCCATCACCGCTTCCCGATGGGCAAGTACGCGCGCCTGCGCGAGCGCTTGCTGGCCTGCGGCGCATTCGGGGAAGACGATTTCCACGTCCCCGACGCCGTGACCGACGCTGAGATCCGGCGCGTCCACTGCCCGGAGTACCTGCGTCGGGTGGTCACGGGTGCCCTCGATGCGACCGAGCAGCGCGCCATCGGGTTCCCCTGGTCGGAGCGCATGGTGGAACGTTCGCGCCAATCGAGCGGCGCCACGCTCGCAGCCGCGCGCGAGGCGCTCACCCGCGGCTGGTCGGCGAACCTCGCCGGCGGCACCCACCACGCCTTTCGCGACCGGGGCGAGGGTTTCTGCGTCTTCAACGACGCTGCGATCGCGGCGCGCGCGCTCCAGGCCGAGGCCGGCCTGCAGCGGGTGGCGATCATCGACTGTGACGTCCACCAGGGAAACGGCACCGCGTCGATCTTCTCGAAGGACGAGTCGGTGTTCACATTCTCGATCCACGGGGCGCGCAATTTTCCGTTCGCCAAGGAGGCAAGCGACCTCGACATCGAGCTTGCGGACGGCACCGGCGACGAGGAGTACCTGTGGCACCTGGAGCGCGGGCTCGACGAGACGCTCGAGCGCTCGCGTCCGCAACTCGCGATCTATCTCGCCGGCGCCGATCCCTACCAGGATGACCGCCTCGGCAGGCTGAGCCTCACCAAGGCGGGGCTCGCGCGGCGCGACGCGATGGTGCTCGGACGGCTCGGGGCGCGCGGCATTCCGGTCGCGATCGCCATGGCCGGAGGATATGCGCGCAACATCGAGGATTCCGTCGAGATCCACGCGAATACCATCCTCGCCGCAAGGCGCATGGAATCGTGAATAATTGAGTGCATGAAGATCCTGCGTGCTGCGCTGGCCGCACTGGCGCTCGCCGCGGGCTGCGCCGCCACCTCCACCCCGGTCACCCCCGCCACCCGTCCGCGGCTCGTGGTCGTCCTCATCATCGATGGATTGCCGCAACGCCAGGTGGTCGACTACCGCGATCAGCTCGCCCCCGACGGCCTGCGCCGCTTCCTCGACCGCGGCGCCTGGTTCGCGAACGCGCACTACGGGCATGCGCACACGGTCACGGCGCCTGGCCACGCAACGGTGATGACCGGCACCCATCCCGCGACGCACGGGATCATCTCCAACGAGTGGCGCGATCCGGTCTCGGGCCAGAAGCGCTACTGCGTCGAGGACGCGGGGGCAGTGTACATCGGGCACCGGACGCGAACGGGCGACGGCACGAGCCCGAGGAACCTCCGGGTGGAGACTGTCGGCGACGCATTGCGGCGCGTGAGCCCCGCGTCGAAAGTGATCGCGCTGTCGGCGAAGGACCGCGGCGCCATCCTGCTCGCAGGCAAGGCGGGGGTTGCGTACATTTACCAGTCGCAGAGCGGGGAATTCGGCTCGACGACCTACTACATGCGAACGCATCCCGGCTGGGTCGACGCATTCAACGCCCAGAAGCGCGCGGATCGCTACTTCGGCGCCGAATGGAAGCCGCTCCTCGAGGATGCCGCCTACGCGCGCTCACTCGCCGACGATCATCCGGCGTTTGACCCGGGCGGGAGCCTGCCCAAGCGTATCGGCGACACACAGGGACGCGCCGGCCCTGCCTTCTACCAATCGCTGAAGGCGAGTCCCTTCATCGACGAGCTCACCTTGGATTTTGCGCGTGCGGCGATCGCGGGCGAGGCGCTCGGCGGTGACGACGTGCCGGACATCCTCGCGGTGAGCCTTTCCGGCCACGATTACATCAACCATTCGTTCGCCGCCGAGTCGCGCCTGTCGCACGATCACGTCCTGCGGGTGGACCGGATGCTCGAGGGGTTCTTCCGCCATCTCGATATGGTGGTGGGGGAGGGCCGGTACGCTGCGGTGCTCACCTCGGACCATGGCTTCACGCCGCTGCCTGAGCACGCTCGGGCGCTGGGCCGGGACTCGGGGCGGTTCGACCGGCGCGCGGCCTTCGCGAGAGTCGAAGCGGAGCTCGCCCTCGGTTTCGGCGAAGGACCGTGGCTGGTGGGATTCACGGCGGATTCCCTGGTGGTCGACCGGGGCCTTGCGACGCGGAAGGCGGTCGCGGTGGACGCGCTCATCGACGAGGCGCGCAAGCTGCTGCTCGCCGAGCCCGGCGTGGCAGCGGTCTACACGCGGGCCGAGCTGGAAAGTGCCAGCCGCGCCGGCGCCCCGCTGTTCGAGGCGATGCGCCGCACGTGGAGCCGCGAGCTCTCCGGAGATCTCCAGATGGCGTTGAAAGCCGGCTGGATCTTTTCTTCGGCGCGCGGAAAGGGAACTACCCACGGTGGACCACACGCTTCCGATACCCATGTGCCCATCCTCTTCTACGGCGCACCGTGGGTAACGGCGGGCCGTATCGACACGCCCATCCAGGTGGTGGACATCGCGCCCACGCTCGCGACGATCCTCGGCATTCCTCCGCCCGCGTCCGCCGAGGGCAAGACACTCGCGCTGCACTGATGCCGGACGGCTCCACCCCTGTCACCGAGGCCCTCGAGCGCTGGTTCGTCGACAACGGCTGGCGCGCGTTCGATTTCCAGCACGAGGTCTGGCGCGCGTACCTGAATGGCGAATCGGGACTGGTTCATTCGGCGACGGGCACGGGCAAGACGCTGGCGGCCTGGCTGGGACCGCTGGCGGAGTGGATGGCTGAATTGGGCCCCCGCC
>JALYSB010000035.1 GCA_030855025.1 Pseudomonadota bacterium | reverse complement strand
CGCTCTCGAAGATCAAGCCGTCGATCGTGTGCGTGCACCTGTCGGCCTACGGGCGCGACAACGAGCGCGCCTCATGGCCCGGCTACGATTACCTGATGCAGGCCGAAGCGGGCCTCATGCACCTCACCGGCGAGCCCGACAGCCCGCCCACGCGCATCGGCGCCCCTTCGATGATCGACCACACCACCGGGCTCACCGCGATGGTGGGCCTGCTGTCGGCGCTGATCCATGCGCGCGCGACCGGCAAGGGCTGCGACGTCGACACGTGCCTGTTCGACGCGGCGCTGCACCAGCTGGGCTACGCGGCGATCTGGTACCTGAACGAGGGCCACGTGCCTGAGCGCCAGACTCGCAGCGCGCATTTCTCGGTCGCTCCGGTGCAGACGTTCCCCACCGCCGACGGCTGGATCTTCGTCATGTGTCTCACCGACAAGTTCTGGAATGCGCTGCTGGGGGTGCTCAAGCGCGCCGACCTCAATGCCGATCCACGCTTCTCCAGCCAGTCGGCGCGCGCCAACAATCGCGAGGCGCTCACCGCGGCGCTCGACGCCGAGTTCCGCGTCCAGCCGACGAAGTTCTGGATGGACGCCTTGGCGGGCGTGCTGCCGATCGCGCCGGTGTTCGACCTGGAGCAGGCGCTCGAAAGCCCGTTCCTGCGCACCACCGGCATGATCGCGCACGTGCCGCACCCCGAGCGTCCCGACCTGCGCGTGCTCGCCAACCCGATCAAGATCAACGGCCAGCGGCTCGGCCAGCGTGTGTGCTCGCCGATGGGCGCCGACACCGAGGAAGTGCTCGGGACGCAGGCGGCCGCCGCCGACTAGAGGCGAGCCTCAGGCCTCGAAGGTGACGGTGAGCTCCGGCAGGTCCGCTCCGCGGATCCGCGAGCGCCATGTCTCGCCGGCACGGATCGGATGCGCAAGCGTGATCGTGCCGGTGGTGACGATCTCCCCCGCCCGCAGCGGCGCGCGCGCGGGCGACTCGGCAAGAACGGCGAGCAGGTGCGCCAAAGCCTTGAGCGGGCTGCCGAGGACGTTGGCGCCGACCCCGGTGTCGACGGTGCGCCCATCGCACGAAAGCTCCACCGCGAGCGACTCCAGTGTCGCGAACGGATCCGCGCCCAGCACGGCGAACGGCTTGACGGGTCCGATCACCAGCGCGCCATGGAGCCCGCCGTCCGCCACGGTGTCCGCCGCCGCGAACTTCCAGCCGGGAAAATGCGACTGCACGATCTCGAAGCCGTGAGCGACCCATTCGATCGCCTCGGCAATCGCGGCCAGGGTCGCACCGGCGTGCGGCACGGTGCGGAAGCCGAACACGATCTCCGGCTCGATCTTGGGATCCGCGAGCCGGCCGAGCGAAAGCCGACCTTCGGTCCCCACGAGGCGGACGACGCTCCGGTCATACATGTGTCCCCAGATCGGGGTGCGCACGCCGTATTGGGCCCAGAGCCCCGGGTTCGTGAAGCCGATCTTTCGGCCGACGCCATGGGCACCTTCGGCCAGCCGTGCCTGGTGCACGCGATGGGCCACCGCGTACCCCGCGGCGACGTCGAAGCCGGGCAGGCGTCCGGTGAAAGGCAGGACCTGAGCCACGCGGTCCTGGGCGGACTTCATCTCGAGGGCGACCGCCTCGATGTCGATGCCAAGCACTGTACTCATCGGGATCCTCGCGTATTGTAGTTAGCAAATTCCATGGATGGTGAATGACGAAGTGATGCTGGGAATGACCATGAAGTGCAAGAGCGATTCCGGCCCATCGTTAAGGAGCCGCTAGCGCTTGCCGTCGTACCAGAAGCCGGTGTGCTCACGCGCGCGCACCCCGCCCATGCCGCGCGCCATCAGCCGGAACGTGAGCCAGAGCGTCTCCCAGGGCGACCGAGAGGTGAATTTGCGCGACGACGTGATCACCTCTTCGCGCAACATCACGAAGCGCCCCTCGCGGCGCAATGCGAGGCTCAGCATGATCTCCTCACCCGCGAAATGGCGCTCGTCGAAGCCGCCGACGCGCTCGAAGGCGTCGCGCCGGCAGTACACGAAGCAACCCGCGGCCAGGTTGAACACACGCATCGGTCCCACGACGCCGCGCAGCATCCACCGCGCCCACCGCGGCGCGTCCGAATCGAAGGCGACCTCGCAACCTCCGCCGACTACGCCCGCGTCCAGCGCCGCCATGGCCGCGCGCAGCACTGGCTCGCCCACGCGAGTATCCGCGTCCACGAAGACCAGCCGATCGCCGGTCGCCGCGCGAGCGCCGTCATTGCGCGTCTTCGAAATCTGGCGGTTCGCGACTGTCACCACGCGCGCGCCGGCCAGGCGCGCGAGCGCAGCCGTCGCGTCGGTGGAGCCATCGTCGGCGACGACGATCTCGTAGTCACTCCCAAGGGCGCGTGCCGCCGAATGGATCGCCTCCAGCGCCGCCGGGAGGCAGCGCTCCTCGTTGTACGCGGGGACGATAAAGGAGATCACCGTTTCTCGTGTGCGATGTGGTCGCGCACGATCGACTCGAAGTCGTCGTCAGCCTTGAAGCCCATCTTCTGCGCGCGCTCGGTGCGGAACTTCACCGGCCACGTCTTCACGATGCCCTGGATGCGTGCGTCCGGCACAAACTTCACACGCGACACGGCATCCTTGCCGGCCACGCGCCCCATGGCGTCGATCATCTCGCGCACCGAAAGCGTGATCCCCGGGAGGTTCACCACGCGGCTCGAGGGCCAGGCCGAAGCGGGCGTGTCATGGGCGTGGAGGAATGCCTCGACCACGCGGCGGGGCGAGAGGATCCAGACGCCGGTGGTTTCTGGAACCGGGCATTCGGCGACCACGCCGTTCAACGGCTCGCGGATGATGCCGCTCGCGAACGACGATGCGGCGAGGTTCGGCTTGCCGGGGCGCACCACGATGGTGGGCAAGCGCATCGAGCGCCCGTCGACCATGCCTTTGCGGGTGAAGTCCGCCACCAGGTACTCGCCCATCACCTTCTGCGCTCCATAGGAAGTCTGCGGCGTCGGCGTGGTGGAATCGTCGAGCACCTCGGGAAGCTGGCCGCCGAACGCCGCGACCGAGCTCGCGTAGACGAATTTCGGCGGCTTGGCGAGCTTGCGGCACGCCTCGAGCAGCGCGCGTGTGCCGTCGAGATTCACGCGGTAGCCCAGGTCGAAATCGGCTTCCGCACCGCCGCTCACGATCGCTGCAAGATGGAAGACGCTGTCGGTGTCGGAACCGAGCGCCTTGGCGATCACGTCCGGCGAGGCGACGTCACCCGCGATGCAGGTAAATTCCTTTTCCAGCCCCGCCGGGAACGCCACGTCGAGCAGCGTAACCTGCGCCTTCGGGTCGCGCGCCTTGAGTGCCTGCGCCACACGCGAGCCGAGGAAGCCGCCGCCCCCGGTGATCAGCGCTTTCATAGCGCAGCAATGCACATGATCTCGACCTTGTAGGCCGGGTTTGCGAGCTTGGCCTCGATGGTCGCGCGCGCCGGCGTCTGGCCGGGGACAACCCATTTCTCCCACGCGACGTTCATCCCGGCGAAGTCCTTCATGTCGGGCAGGAAGATCTGCGCCGAGAGGAGTTTGGTCTTGTCGCTGCCGACTTCCTTCAGCAGCCGCTCGATCTTCGCCAGCACCTCTTCGGTCTGGCCGGTGATGTCCTTCGAGGTGTCGTCGGGTACCTCGCCCGCAAGGTACACGGTGTTGTTGTGGACGACGACCTCCGAGAGGCGCTTGCCGACGTTGTGGCGAAAGATGGTCATTGATGAATTCTCCTTAAGAACAATTGGACCCCCGACGGAACTTGCCCTCGAACGTAGTTATCGGGGGCGGGGGTGACACTTCGTTACGTTACTCGACAGGGTGCGCGCGAGCGTTGAAACCGATCTTCTTCAGCGCGGCGACAATTTGCTTCACATGCTCATGGTTGCGGGTCTTGAGCACCAGGTCCACCTCGGCGTTCTGCACCGCCAGCGTGGTAAAGGCGCGTTGGTGGTGGACCTCCTCGATGTTGGCGTTCTCGCCCGCCACGCACGCGGTGACCTTCGCCAGCGATCCGGGGAGGTCGCGCAGCTCGACCAGCACGCGTGCGAGGCGCCCTGCGCGCACCATGCCGCGCTCGACGATCTCGGCCAGCACCAGGGGATCGATGTTGCCCCCGCCGAGGACCAGGCCGACCTTCTTTCCGGCGAAGCGCGCGCGGTTGCGCATCAGCGCCGCGAGGGGTGCGGCACCGGCGCCTTCGACCACGGTCTTCTCGATCTCGAGCAGCATCACGATCGATTCCTCGATGTCGCCCTCGTCGACGAGCAGGATCTCGGCCACGTTCTTCGCGATGATCTCGCGCGCCAGGCGCCCCGGCTCCTTTACCGCGATGCCTTCGGCGATGGTGGATGCGGCGAACTTAGGCTCAGTCCCCTTCATCGCGTGGTACATCGCGGGGAAGCGCACCATCTCGACGCCGACCACCTCGATCGACGGCTTGATCGCCTTGGCGGCGATCGAGATCCCGGAAATGAGCCCGCCGCCGCCGACCGCCACCACGAGCGTGTCGAGCCCGGGATGCTCGGCGAGCATCTCGAGGCCGCAAGTACCCTGGCCCGCGATGATCAGCTCGTCGTCGTACGGGTGCACGAGGGTAAGGCCGCGCGTGCCCGCCTGCTCGATCGCATGGGTCTTGGCGGCGTCGAAATTGTCGCCCTCGAGGATCACCTCGGCGCCGTGCTTCTGGGTGTGCTCGACTTTCACATAGGGCGTGTAGCGCGGCATGACGATCACGGCCGGGATTCCGAGGCGATGCGCGTGGTACGCGACGCCTTGCGCGTGGTTGCCCGCCGAGCACGCGATGACGCCCTTCTTCGCCTGCGCGGGTTCGAGCGACGCGAGCCGGTTCAGCGCCCCGCGCTCCTTGAAGGACGCGGTGAACTGGTGGTTCTCGAACTTGAGGTACACCTGCGCGCCGGTGATCTCCGAGAGCGTGCGCGAGTGCAGGCATGGGGTATTCACCACGTGCCCGTGGATCACCTTCGCCGCTGCCTGGATGTCCTTCAGCTCGACCATCGGAACTCCACCTCCGGTTTCTTTCCAGAGATGATATCCGCGACGGCCTTGCCCGACCCGCAGGCCATGGTCCAGCCGAGCGTGCCGTGGCCGGTGTTGAGGTACAGGTTCGGGTATCGCGTCTTGCCGATGAGCGGCACGTTGGAGGGTGTCGAGGGGCGCAGCCCGGTCCAGAACTTCGCATTGCCATAATCGGCCGCGCCCGGAAACACCGCCTCCGCGCGGCGGATGAGCGCCTCGCAGCGCACCGGGTTGAGATAGGTCGTGTAGCCCGACAATTCCGCGGTCCCCGCGATGCGCAGCCGCCTGCCGAGACGGGAGAACACGATCTTGGCCTCGTCGTCGGTGATGCTGACCATGGGCGTGCGGGCCGGGTCTACGACGTCGGCCGTGACCGAATATCCCTTCGCGGGGTAGATCGGCAGGCCGATCCCGATCGGGCGCGTCAGGAGCGGCGAGTAGCTTCCCAGCGCCACCACGTAGGCATCCGCGGTGAGCACGGATTCGGGCTCGCCTCCCGCCTCGATCCTCACGCCTGCGATGCGTCCGCCCGCGGTGCGCAGCTGCGCGATGTCGCGTCCGAACAGGAATTCCACGCCGCGCCCGGCGCACAGTCGTGCCAGGTTCGCGGTGAACAGATGCGCGTCGCCGGACTCGTCGGTGCGCGTGTAGGAGGCGCCGGCGATGCGATCGCGAAAATGCGCGAGCGCGGGCTCGATCGCCACCGCTTCTGCGGGGCTCTTCATCTCGAGCTCGAGGCCGTAGCGGCGCAGCGCCGGTGCGCTCGCCGCGGCGGCGTCGAAGCTCGCGCGGTCGGTGAAGTAATGCAGGATGCCGCGCTCGAGCGCGTCGTACTGGATGCCGGTTTGCGCGCGCAAGGCTTCCAGCTGGGCACGGCTATAGGACGACAGCGTCACCATCAGGCGGCTGTTGACCGGCGTGCGCCACGGCATGCACTCGTAGAAGAAGCGCAGGCCCCAGATCCACTGGTGCGGGTCCAGGCGCAGCCGGAAGAGCAGCGGGGAATCCTCGCGCCGCAGCCATTTGAGAAGCTTCAGCGGCGCGGCGGGATTGGCCCACGGCTCGGAGTGGCTCACGGAGATCTGGCCGCCGTTGGCGAACGAGGTTTCGAGCCCGGCGCCCTGCTGCCGGTCGACGACTCGCACCTCGTGGCCAAGCGCTGCGAGGTACCAGGCGGTGCAGGTGCCGATCACGCCGGCCCCGAGGACGAGGACTTTCATTGCGGGCGATTATACTTTCCACCCATGAGGACCCGCCTTTACGCCGACCTGCTGGGCTTCCTGCGCGCCGCCTGCACCCACGCCTCCCACGCCGGGCGGGAGCTTCCGGCGCTGCCCTTTTACGTGAAGGAGCAGGCCGTGGGCTGGCTCACCCCGTCCTTCGCCGACCAGTTGCGCCGCTGGCCCCACGTCTTCGAGGTGGCCAGCGCATTCGTGACCCTGCGCGCCAAGCCGGACACACCCCAGGGACGCTCGGACGCCATGGCGCAGGTCGCAGCGGAGCTCAAGCGCGACGGGGTCATCGGCGGCTGGCGCGACGAGCTGGTGAGCGTCGCCACGCATTACGGCGCGCCGGAGCTCTTCCGCGTCGAGCGCGCCGCGAGCCGGCATTTCGGCCTCATGGCCTATGCCGCGCACCTGAACGGCTTCGTCCAGAAGGGCGGGCTCGCCCACGCGTGGATCGCCCGCCGCAGCCCCGACAAGCATGTCGATCCGGGCAAGCTCGACAACCTCGTGGGCGGGCGGATCGCCGCGGGCATGAGCGTGGACGAGACGCTGCGCAAGGAATCGTGGGAGGAGGCGGGCATCGCGCCCGCGTTGCTCGCGGGACTGAACTGCTTGGGCGCCGTGCGCGTCGAGTATTCGGTGCCCGAGGGCCTGCACCGCGAGATCCTCTTCGTGCACGACCTGTGGCTGCCCCCGGACTTCAAGCCCGTGAACCAGGACGGTGAAGTGTCCGAAATCCGCTGCATGCCGGTGGAGGAAGTCGTGCAAGGCATCCTCACCGGCGAATTCACGCTCGACGCGGGCACCGTGATGATCGACGGGCTCCTGCGCCTGGGCGCGGTGCTACCCGAAGACCCCCAATACCTCGACCTGCTGAGAATGATGAAGCCGTGACGGCGCTGGCGCTCGCGCTGGTCGTCTTCTCCGCCTTCGTGCACGCGAGCTGGAATTTCCTCCTGAAGAAAAGCGGGGGCGGGACCGGGCTCATCACCGCGGCATCCCTTCTTTCGCTCGCGGTTTACGCGCCGATAGTCGCCGCCGCCGTCTGGCTCCAGGGCTACGACTTCCAGCCGATCCACCTCGCGCTGATGTTTGCGAGCGGCATGACCCACACCGTGTACTTCCTCCTGCTCGACCGCGCCTACCGCAGCGGCGGCGACCTCTCGATCGTCTATCCGCTCGCCCGCGCCACCGGGCCGCTGCTCACGATCGTGGTGGCGATCCTGCTGCTGGGCGAGCGCCCGGGGCCGGCGGCCATCGCGGGTGCACTGCTGATCGGCGCCTCCGCCCTCCTCCTCACCGGCAACCCGTTCTCCTGGCACAAGAGCGAGGCGCGCCATGCCGTGGGATTCGCGCTGCTGACCGGGTGCACCATCGCGGCCTACACCATCTGGGACAAGGCGGCGGTTGCCGCGTGGCTGATTCCGCCCCTGGTCTACGACTGGGGCACCAATGCGTTCCGCTGTTGCGTGCTGCTTCCGCTCACGAACCGGCGCAATCCCGGAGCGATGGCGCTCGCGTGGCGCGAGCGCCGCAAGACCGTGGTCGCGATCGCGCTCCTCTCGCCGCTTTCCTACATCCTGGTGCTGACCGCGATGGTATTCACCCCCGTGAGCCTGGTGGCGCCGGCGCGCGAGGTCTCGATCCTCTTCGCGGCACTCATGGGCGCGCACTTCCTGCGCGAAGGCGACGTCGGCCGGCGCACGGTCGCCGCGGTCGGCATGGCGCTCGGGATCGGTGGATTGGTGCTGGGTTAGAATTCGGGCACACCTCGAGGCCGTCCCTAGATGCCCCCTTTCTCATCGTCGCCGGCCTGGAAGGCCCTTCTCGCGCACCGCGATGCGCTCGCGGGCCGGCGCATCTCCGAGCTCTGGGAAGACGATCCCGATCGCGGGCCGGCGCTCACGCTGCGCTGCGCCGGCCTCGCAGCCGACTTTTCCAAGCAGCGCATCACCGCCGAGACGCTGGCGCTCCTCGTGGCGCTCGCGCGCGAGCGCGGCGTGCCCGCCTCCATCGAGCGCCTCTTCAGCGGCGAGCGCGTCAACGTGACCGAGGACCGCCCGGCGCTGCACATGGCGCTGCGCGGCGACGAGCGCGTGACGGTGGACGGGCGCGACCTGCTCCCCGATGTGCGGCGCAATCGCGAGCGCATGCGCGTCTTCTCCCAGGCGGTGCGCGAGGGACAGTGGAAGGGGCACACGGGCGAGCGAGTCCGCCACGTGCTGGCGCTCGGCATCGGCGGCTCGGCGCTCGGCCCGCGCCTGGCACTCGAGGCCTTGCGCGGCGAGGCCGACCTGCCCCCAGGGAGTGGAACGTGGGGTGGCCCGCAGGTGCGCTTCCTCACGAACATCGACGCGGCCGAGTTCGACGATGCGGTGAAGGGCCTCGATCCCGCCTCCACCCTCGTGATCATCGCCTCGAAGACCTTCACCACGCAGGAGACGATGGTCAATGCGAAGGCGGCGCGCGACTGGCTCGCGCACGCCCTCGGCGAGGAGGCGATCGCGAAGCACGTGATCGCCGCGACCGCGAACAACGCCGAGGCGGCGGTGTTCGGGCTGCCCGAGTGCAACATCTTCCCGTTCGCCGACTGGGTCGGCGGGCGCTTCTCGCTATGGTCGTCGGTGGGGCTCCCGGTGGCCATCGCGGTGGGCATGCCGCGCTTCGAGCAGCTGCTTGCCGGCGCCCACGCTGCCGACATCGCCTTCCGCTCGACGCCGCTCGGGCAAAACGTGCCCGCGCTCCTCGCACTCGTGGGAATCTGGAACCGCAATGCGTTTGGCATGCCGACCCACGCGGTGCTCTCGTACGCCTCGCGCCTCGAGAGCCTGCCCGCCTACCTGCAGCAGCTCGAGATGGAATCCAACGGCAAGCGCGTGGACCTCGAGGGCAATCCGGTCGATTTCGCGACGTGCCCGGTCGTCTGGGGCGGCACCGAAACGCCCGGCCAGCACGCGTTCCACCAGTGGCTGCACCAGGGCACCGATGCGGCGTCCTGCGACTTCATCGTCGTGGCCAAGGCCATGGGCACGCAGCGCGCCCACCACGAGATTCTGCTCGCGCACGCCTGCGCGCAGTCCGAGTCCCTGATGGAGGGACTGGCCACTCCCCAGACCCAGAAGGCGTGTCCGGGCGACCGCGTGAGCACCACGCTCGTGCTGCCCGCGCTCGACGCCTTCCACCTGGGCGCGCTGCTCGCGATCTACGAGCACAAGGTGTTCGTTCAGGGCGTGGTGTGGGGCATCAACTCGTTCGACCAGTTCGGCGTCGAGCTGGGCAAGACCATCGCGGGCCAGATCCTGCCGGCCGTGCGCGGCACCGAAGCGTCCCTGCACCCGGCCACCCACCACCTGCTCGCCGTCATCCAGAAACTCGCGCGCGCGCCGTAGCCGACAGCCGCCATGGCGACCGACGACTTCAAGCGCATCTTCGAATCGCTCCGCGTCGCGGTGGTGATCGCCGACGCGAAGGGGATCGTGAGCTACGCCAACTCCGCCTTTGCGCAGCTCGCCTCGCACGATGCGCACGCGCTCGCCGGGCTGGACCTCGCCGCGCTCTTCGCCGCGGAGGACAGGAAGCGCGTGCAGCAGAACCTCGCGCGCGTGGGCGAGGGCAAGGCCGGCTCGGCCTTCCTCGACGCGATGCTGACCCCGAAGGGCAAGACGCCGCACTGGGTCAGCATGGCGCTGCAGCCCGCGCTCGATGCCCGCGACAAGGCGGCGGGCGTGATCGCGATCCTGCAGGACATCGGCTCCCAGCGCGAGACCGACGAGGCGCTGAACCTGGTGAGCGCGCGGCTGCTCGCGAGCGCCGAGGCGTCCCCGGTGGCGATGATGATCGAGACCACTCCTGGCGACGTGGAGCTCGCCAACGAGGCCTTCTGCAAGCTGCTCGGCATCGATTCCGCGCCGCAATCGCTCTCCGGGCTTCCCGTGAAGGAGGTGCTGGCGCGCGCCCCGGGTGCGGCGAAGCTCCTCGAGCGCCGCCCGATCCTGGTCGAGGACCGGCCCGCCGGAGCCGTGTGGACGCCGCGAACCCTCGCGGGCGGCGATCATCCGTTCCAGAAAGGCGCCGCCGACCTGGCGCTCATCGAGAAGATCGGCGAGGAACTGTCGGTGGCACTGGAGGGCATGTCGGCCATCTCGATCCGCGCGCAGCAGATGGAGTTCGATCCGGCGATCGTCGCGCACTTCCAGAGCATCCGCACTTCCACCGAGACCGCGATGGCGGCCATTGGCGACCTGGTGGACTTTTCCAAGCTTTCCGGGGGTGTAGTGCTGCACAAGTCACAGTTCCGGCTACGCCACTGCCTCGCCGAGCTGATCGCGCGCGTCGCGCCCAACGCCGAGGAGAAAGGTTGCCGCCTGCGCATCAAGGTCGAGCAGGATGTTGCCGACGCGCTCGAGGGCGACGTCGAGCGCCTGCAGCTGGTCCTCAAGAACCTGCTCGACAACGCGTTCGTTTTGATGCCGGGCGCCGAGATCACCCTGCAGATCACGCCCGAGTACGTGACCGAGGCCGGCATCCAGCTCTCGTTCAGCGTCGTGGCCGCCGGGCCCGCTGCCCGCGCTTCGGCGTCGAAAGCGGCCGATGCCGGCATGGGTGTCGCGGTCGCCAAGTTCATGGTGGTGGCGATGGGCGGGAAGCTTGCGATCGCGACCCGTGCCGGCGCCGACGCGCTCTATGCGTTCACCGTCGAGTTACCGGTGCACCCCACGCCCCCGGCCCCGGCCCGCGCCACGCATGCCTCGCTGGTGACGCTTCCGGTGCTGATCGTATCGGGCGATCCCGCCCAGCGCCTGCAACTGTCGAACCTGCTGCGCGGCTGGCGCATGGTGCCGCTCGAGGCCGACAACACGCCGATGGCGATGGCGCTCCTCGAGCGCCTCGAGGAGGAGGGCAGCCCCATCCCGCTGGTGATACTTTCCAACCGGCTGCCGGTGCAGGACGGCTTCCTCCTCGCCTTCCGCATCAAGCACCACCCCAAGTTCCACGCGACGCTGGTGATGATGTTGGCCACGGACGGCAAGCCCGGTGATGCGATCGCCTGCCGCGAGAACGGCATCTCGGCCTACATGCGCTATCCGATCGGCGACCGGCAGCTGAACGAGGCGATCGTATCGGTCACGGGCGCGTCGGCGGACTCCGACGAGACGCCCACTTTGGTGACACGCCATTCGCTGCGGGAGCAACGCAAGGGCGCGACCATCCTGCTGGTCGATCCCAATCGCGACAGCCAGATCCTTGCGGCCCACGTCCTCGGGCGGCACGACTGCAGCATCGTGGTGGCCCAGGACCTTGCCGAGGCGCTCGCGGCCCTCGACCAGGACGTGTACGACATGGTGCTGGTGGATACGTCTCTCAAGGGGCTGGGCGGCGACGGCGCGGCGAAGCTGCTGCGCGCACGCATCACGCGTGACCCCGAGGCCACGCGGCTTGTCGCCACGAGCCTCGAACACTCGCCCACGTTCCGCACGGCCAAGGTCGCGCTCGGTTTCGACACGACGCTCGCGAAGCCCTTCCGCAAGGACGATCTCCTCGCGCTCCTCGCCGCCCTGCACCGGGAACCCACGGCGGCCGCCTAGGCAAGGAGCGCATCGACCAGCTCGGCGAATCCGTGGGAGCCCGGCGAGGGCGTGACCCACGCCGGCAAGTCCTGCATCAGCTCGGCCATCTCGCGCACGTTCGCGACACCCACCGCGTGGGGAAAGAACTTGAACATCGGCTGGTCGTTGGGCGAGTCGCCCGCGAAGACGAAGGCTTCGCGGCTCGCATCGATGTCGATCGCGAACTCCTCGCGCATCATGAGGCGCGTGGTCGAGAGCTTGTCGTAGCCGCCGAACCAGCCGTTCACGTGGATCGAGCTCGCCTTCGCGGTGAGGCCCGCGGACTCCATCAGCGCCACGATGCGCTGCACGTCGCCCATCGCCAGGGGCGCCACGTCCTCGCGGAAGTCGATGGCGAGGTCGGCCTCGCGGTAGGCCTGGTCGGAGGCGATGGCGCACCCCGGGACTTCGGCGAGGATCCGCTCGGCGATCGCGCCCAGGCGCGCGCGGCGCAGCGTGCGCTCTTCCTCGTCGACCACGAAGCGCTTCACCAGCTTGCCGGCCCGGGCGTCGTGGCGGAACCAGAAGGCGCCGTTCTCGCCCACGACCGCGTCCACCGGCCACATTCGCGCGATGTGGTCGCACCAGCCCGCGGGGCGGCCGGTCACGGGAATCACCATGAGGCCCGCGCTGTGCAGGCGCTCGAGCGCGCCGTACGCCACGGCGGGAAGCCGGCCATCGAGGGTCAGCGTGTCGTCGATATCGGTGAGAACGCCGCGGATCGCCTTGCGCGCGGCGAGCGGAAATTCGGCGAGCGGTTTCATCATCCCAGGTATTGCTCGACGGCCGTGCGCTCGCCTTCCGTCATGTGCAGGCCGCACTTGGTGCGGCGCCAGAGCACGTCCTCGGCGGTCTGCGCCCACTCCTCGGCGCGGAGGTAATCGACCTCGCGCTGGGTCAGGCCCGCGCCGAAGTAGCGGCCGAGGTCTTCGAGCCGCGCCGCCTCCCCGAGGAGCCGCGTGGTGCGGTTTCCGTGGCGGCGCACGACTGCGTCGATCAGCTCGCGCCCCAGCTTGGAGTACTGCGCCTGCATCTCGTCGCGGAACGCGTTGAAGTGCGCGACGTTGCCGCCGGGGAGCGTCTCGGTGGCGGTCCACCGCCCTTTCAACCCGGGGAAGAACGGCGCGAGCTTGTCCATCGCCTCCTCGGCCAGGCGCCGGTAGGTCGTGATCTTGCCGCCGAAGAGGGTGACGAGCGGCGCCCGGTGCGCCTCGTGGTCGAGCCGGATCACGTAGTCGCGCGTGACCTCCGACGGGTTATCCGAACCGTCGTTGTAAAGCGGGCGCACGCCCGCATAGCTCGACACCACGTCGGCGCGGGTGAGCGGCTTGGCCAGGAAGCGATTGGCGGCCGCCAGGAGGTAGTCGGTCTCCTCCTCGCTGATGCGCGCGCCGGCCTGGACGTCTGGAACCGCAACGTCGGTCGTGCCGATAAGGCTGAACTTGCTTTCGTACGGGATCACGAACACCACGCGCTTGTCGGGATTCTGCAGGATGAGGGCGTGCCGCTGCGAGTGGACCTTGGGCACGATGATGTGGCTGCCCTTCACCAGGCGCACGCCCCCCTTCACCTTTTCGCCGTCGACACCCTTCAGGACATCCATGACCCAGGGACCCGCCGCGTTCACGAGCGCGTGCGCGCGCAGCATTCGCTTGGCTCCCGAAGCCTCGGTGATCTCGACCTCCCACTCGCCGTCGAGGCGCCGGGCGCGCTCGAAGCGCGTGCGCGTGAGCACCGTGGCGCCCTTCTCGCGCGCGGCCACGGCGTTGACGACCGTCAGGCGCGAATCGTCCACGCGGCAATCCGAGTACACGAAGCCGGAGCGGAAATCGCCCTTGAGTCCCGCGCTGAACTCCATGTGCGGGAAGGCGACCGCCTTCGATCCCGGGAGCGTGATCCGCCCGCCGATATGGTCGTAGAGCCACAGCCCCGCGCGGATCATCCAGACGGGCCGCATGCTCGCATCGTGGGGCAGTACGAAAAGCAGCGGCCGGATGATGTGGGGTGCCAGGCGCAGCAGCACCTCGCGCTCCTGCAGCGCCTCCCGCACCAGGCCGAACTCGTATTGCTCGAGGTAGCGCAGCCCTCCGTGAATCAGCTTCGAGCTCCACGAGCTGGTGGCGCTCGCGAGGTCCGCCTTCTCGACGAGCGTCACCGACAGGCCGCGGCCGGCCGCATCCCGCGCGATTCCCGCGCCGTTGATGCCGCCGCCGATGACGAGGATGTCGATCACGTCATGTCATTCCCGCGCAGGCGGGAATCCAGACAAAGCAATGTCTGATCGTTGGCTGGATTCCCGCCTTCGCGGGAATGACGACCCGCCTTCGCGGGAATGACGACCCGCCTTCGCGGGAATGACGACTCGCCATCGGGAATGACGACTCGCCATCGGGAATGACAGCTCATCCTGGAAACTTGCCCCATTTGTCCCACCAGAGAAGCCCGAACGTGGTCTTGGTGTCGGTGATGATGCCATCACGCACCCATTCGAGCGCATCGGAGATCTTCGCCTCGAAAGTCTCGAGGTGCTCGCCCACGTCGAGCTGGGCGCCCACGTGCGTGAGGTCCCGGGCGCCGAAGAGGTGGATCACCTCGGTGGAATAGCCGATGGAGGGGTCGAGGGTAGCGATGTGCCACCACCGCGCCGCCTCGAAACCGCATTCCTCGATCAGCTCGCGCTTCGCGGTGGCGAGCGGCTCCTCGGCGCCTTCGAGCTTGCCCGCGGGCAGCTCGATGAAGTGGCGGTGCTTCGGGTAGCGGTACTGGCGCTCGAGCAGGATCGTTTCCGGATCGACGAATGCAAGCATCATCACCGCCCCGGGGTGCATCACGTACTCGCGCCACGCGGGCTTGCCGTCGGGAAGGCGCACCTCGTCACGCTTCACCTTCAGCAACCCGCCATCGTAGGCGAGGGTCGAGGAGACCGTCGCTTCGGTGAAGTCACCGGCCAGCTCCGGGACCTTGGCCACCTACATCGAGGCCGTGATGGCCCGCATGCACAGGTCCATCAGGGGCCCGGGGAGGATGCCGAGCGCAAGCGTCGCCAGCGCAGTGATCGAGAGCACCCAGCGGGTGTCGGCGCGCGGGTCGATGGTGATCTCGCCCACGGGCTCGTCCATGTACATGAGCTTCACGATGCGCAGGTAATAGAAGGCGCCGATCACGGAGAGCAGCACCGCGACCACCACGAGCCAGGTATAGCCCGCCTCGAGGACCGCCTGCAGGACCGCGAGCTTCGCGAAGAAGCCCACCGTCGGCGGGAGCCCCGTGAGCGAGAACATCAGCACCAGCATCACGAAGGCGTACCACTTCGACTTGCGGTTGAGGCCCTTGAAGTCGTCGAGGTTCTCGGCCTCGAAGCCGGCGCGGGACAGCGCCATGACCATGCCGAACGAGCCCAGCGTCATCAGCACGTAGGCGATCACGTAGAACATCGCCGAGCTGTACCCGTTGTCGGTGCCGGCGAGAATGCCGAGGACCAGGAAACCCATGTGCGAGATGGTCGAGTAGGCGAGCATCCGCTTGATGTTGGTCTGCGCGATGGCGACGATGTTGCCCAAGGCCATCGAAGCCAACGCGAGCACCACCAGCATCTGTTGCCAGTCGACCACCATGCCCTGCAGGCCGTTGCCCAAGAGCCGCATCACGAAGGCGAAGGCGGCGATCTTGGGTGCGGCGCCCACGAAGAGCGTCGTCGGCGTCGCCGCCCCGTGATAGACGTCCGGAATCCACATGTGGAAAGGCGCCGTGCCGAGCTTGAACGCGAGGCCCGCGACCACGAACACGAGGCCAAAGACGGCGAGCAGGTGCTGCGCCTGGCCGTGCTCGATGGAGAACGCCACGCGCGTGAGCTCGAGCGACCCGGTGGCGCCGTAGATCATCGACATGCCGTAGAGCAGCAGTCCCGAGGAAAGCGCGCCCAGCACGAAATACTTCATCGCCGCCTCGGTTGCCCGGGCCGAGTCGCGCTGCAGCGCCACCATCGCGTACTGCGATAGCGCCATCAGCTCGAGGCCCAGGTAGAGCGTGAGGAAGTGGTGCGCGGAGATCATCACCATCATCCCGAGCGTGCCGAAGAGCGCGAGGCACATGAACTCGCCCGTGAGGAGCCCGCGCACCGTGAGATAGGAGCGCCCGAGGACGAGTGTCGCCGCCACCGTCAGCAGTGTCGCGACCTTCAGCACCTGGGACATCAGGTCGGACACGAACATGCCCGAGAAGGTCACCACCGTGGGGCGTCCGACCGTCGCGGCGGTGAGGACCGCCGTGCCGACCAGCGACAGGATCGTGAGCCAGTAGGTCACGTGGCGGTCCTCGTCGCGCAGCGTCAGGTCCACGATCATCAGCGTGAAGATGAGGAGCGCGAGGACGATCTCGGGGATCGCGGGGGCCATCGTGGCAAGCGAGAAGGTGGCGGTGTTCATGGCCTCATCCCAGCTTGCTCTGCGCCACGTGGCGCAGCAGCTCCTGGATCGTCGGATTCATCACGTCGGAGAATGCCCTCGGGAAGAGGCCCATCCACAGCACCAGCACCGCCAGGAGCACCAGGAAGAAGAGCTCGCGGCGGCCCACATCGAGGAGCGCCGCCACGTTCGCGTTCGCCACCTCGCCGAAGATCACGCGCTTGACCATCCACAGGGTGTACGCCGCGCCGAAGATGAGCGTGGTCGCGGCGAGGAACGCGTACCAGAAGCTCACCTTGACCGTCCCCATGATCACCATGAACTCGCCCACGAATCCGCTGGTTCCCGGCAGGCCCGAGTTGGCCATGGCGAAGAACACGAAGAACGCCGCGAATACCGGCATGCGGTTGGCCACCCCGCCGTAGTCGGCGATCATGCGCGAGTGCATGCGGTCGTAGAGCACGCCCACGCACAGGAACATGGCCGCCGAGATGAACCCGTGGGACACCATCTGGATCAAGCCCCCGAGCATCCCGTCGGAATTGAAGATGAAGAAGCCGAGTGTCACGAACCCCATATGGGAGATCGACGAGTAGGCGATCAGCTTCTTCATGTCCTGCTGCACCAGCGCCACCAGGCCGATGTAGACCACCGCGATCAGCGACAGCGTGATCATGAAGGTGTCGAAGAAATGCGACGCATCGGGGGTGATCGGCAGGTTGAACCTGAGGAAGCCGTAGCCGCCGATCTTGAGCGTGATCGCCGCGAGAATCACCGAGCCGCCGGTCGGTGCTTCCACGTGCGCGTCGGGGAGCCACGTGTGCACCGGCCACATCGGCACCTTCACCGCGAACGACATGAACATCGCGAGGAAGATCAGCTTCTGCGCGGTCTCCCCGAGCGGCACGCGGTGAAAGTCGAGGATCTCGAAGCTGCCGTTGGTCTGGTTGTAGAGGTAGATGAACGCGGCCAGCATCAGGAGCGAGCCGAGCAGCGTGTAGAGGAAGAACTTGACCGCCGCGTATACCCGGTTCGGCCCGCCCCACACCCCGATGATGAGGAACATCGGGATCAGCATCGCCTCGAAGAAGACGTAGAAGAGGATCGCGTCGAGCGACGCGAACACGCCGTTGATGAGTCCCGACATGATGAGGAACGCGGCGAGGTACTGCGACACCTTGTCGGTGATCACCTCCCAGTGCGCCACCACCACCAGGACGGTCATGAGGCTGTTCAGCAGGATGAGCGGCATCGCGATGCCGTCGACCCCGAGGTGGTAGTTCACATTGAACCGCGGGATCCACGAGGCCATCTCGACGAACTGCATCTCGGCCGTCGCACGAAACCCGATCCAGAGCGGGATGCATACGAGGAAGCCCAGGACCGAGCCCACGAGGGCGGTCCAGCGCGCGGGCAGCGGGTTCTGGTCGCGACCGATGGCGAGCACCGCGATGCCGAACGCGATCGGCACCCAGATCGTGAGCGAGAGGATGTATCCCTGGAACATCGTTGTTGTTGTGTGTTTTCTCTAGTACTTGTTCAGGAGGAGCAGGAAGGTCAGCAGCCCGAAGACTCCGAGGATCATGGTGAACGCGTAGTGGTAGATGTAGCCGGTCTGCATGCCCCGCGCCACGCCCGCGAACCAGCCGATCAACCGCGCGGTGCCATTGACCATGATGCCGTCGATGATCGTCTTGTCGCCCCACGACCAGAGGCCCGTGCCGAGGCGCCGCGCGCCGCGCGCGAAAAACCAGTCGTTGAAATCGTCGAAGCCGTATTTGCGCTCGAGGATGACCGGAAGCACCCCGAGCCGCTTCTTGATGACCCCTGGAAGGTCGGGGCGCACGATGTAGAGGAAAAAAGCGGTCGCCACCCCGGCGATCGCGAGCCAGAACGGCAGCGTCGTGAGAGCGTGCGTCATCATGCCGACGGCGCCGTGCCACTCCTTCGCCAGCGCCTCCATCGTCGCCGTCTTGGCGATCGACGAGCCGAACCAGTCGCCGTAGAGCATCGGCCCGATGGTCATCGCGCCGATGAACACCGAAGGTATCGCCAGCAGGATCAGCGGCACCGTGACGACCCATGGCGATTCGTGCGGCTTGCCATGCATCCCTTTGTGGTCATCGTGGTCTTCGTGGTGATGGATCTCAAACCGCTCCTTCCCGTGGAAGGCGAAGAAGATCAATCGGAAGGAATACAGCGCACTCACGAACACGCCGGCCACCGCAAGCCAGTAGACGATTCCCGCGCCCGGCGTCTGCGACAGGTGCACCGCCTCGACGATCGACTCCTTGGAAAAGAATCCCGCGAACGGCGGCAGGCCCGCGTTGGCGAGCGCACCGATCACCATCGTCCAGTAGGTGATCGGCAGGTACTTGCGCAGCCCCCCCATCTTGCGCATGTCCTGCTCGTGGTGGAGCGCGATGATCACCGAGCCCGCACCGAGGAAGAGGACCGCCTTGAAGAAAGCGTGGGTCATGAGGTGGAAGATGGCGACCGAATAGGCCGACGCCCCCAGGGCGACCGTCATGTAGCCGAGCTGCGACAGCGTCGAATACGCCACCACGCGCTTGATGTCGTACTGGACGAGGGCGATGAGCGCCATGAAGAACATGGTGATCGCGCCGATCACGATCACGAAGGCGAGCGCGGTGCGCGACAGCTCGAAGAGCGGGGACATGCGCGCGACCATGAAGATGCCCGCGGTCACCATGGTCGCCGCGTGGATCAGCGCGGAGATCGGGGTGGGGCCCTCCATCGAGTCGGGCAGCCAGACATGGAGCGGGAACTGCGCGCTCTTGCCCATGGCGCCGATGAAGAGGCAGATGCAGATGAGCGTCATGATCGACCAGCTCTGGCCGGGAATGATCTCGACCACCGCCTGCGCGATGCGGGGAGCCTCGGCGAACACCGGCGCGTAGTCGAGGGTGCCGAACACCGCGAACACCAGTCCCACGCCGAGCAGGAAGCCGAAATCGCCGACGCGATTCACCAGGAAGGCCTTCAGGTTCGCGTAGATCGCCGTGGGGCGCGTGAACCAGAAACCGATCAGCAGGTAGGAGACCAGGCCCACCGCCTCCCAGCCGAAGAAGAGCTGCAGGAAGTTGTTCGCCATCACCAGCATCAGCATCGAGAAGGTGAAGAGCGATATGTAGGCGAAGAAGCGCTGGTAGCCGGGATCGTCGGCCATGTAGCCGATGGTATAGATGTGCACCATCAGGGAAACGAAGGTCACGACGCACATCATGGTGACCGTGAGCTTGTCGACGAGGAATCCGACCTGCAGCCGGTAGTTGTCCCCCGCGAGCCAGGTGTAGAGCTCGGCATCGAGCCGCGCGCCGCCCCATACCTGCCACATCGCCGCCACCGAGGCCGCGAACGAGATCGCCACCGAGGCGATGGTCACCGTGTGCGAGAACGTGCGCCCCAGCTTCCACCCGAGGAAGCCGGCCAGAATCGCGCCGACGAGGGGCGTAAAGGCCGCGATGCAGGCGAGGGTCATCAGGTTCATGGGCTTGTCACCCCGGCGCAGGCTCGGGGCCTAATCATCCCTTCAAGCTCCCCAGGTCGTCGACGTTGATCGAGCGCAGGTTGCGGAAGAGCGCCACCAGGATCGCAAGCCCGATGGCCGACTCGGCGGCGGCAACCGTCAGGATGAAGAACACGAAGACCTGTCCCGAGAGGTCGCCGAGGTAGTGCGCGAAGGCGACGAAGTTCATGTTCACCGCGAGCAGCATCAGCTCGATCGCCATCAGCAGGATGATGAGGTTCTTGCGGTTCATGAAGATGCCGACCACGCCGATGGCGAAGAGCAGCGCACCCAGGATGAGGAAGTGGTTCAGCGGGATCACGGCGCTCCCTCGCCTTCGGGCGCCCGCAGGGTCGATGAGGGCGTGGGAGGCAATCCCTCGGAGGCCATCTTCACGACCCGCAGCCGGTCGCCCGGCTTGACGGCGAGCTGCGTGCGCGCGTCCTGGTACTTGGTCTCCTTCCGGGTGCGCAGCGTGATGGCGATGGCCGCCACGATCGCGACCAGCAGGATCACCGCCGCCAGCTCGAAGGCGAAGACATAGTCGGTATAGAGCACCTGGCCGAGGGCCTTGGTGTTGGAGAACCCGGGCGGCGGCGCACCGGGCGACGCTACGCTGTCTCCCGAGAAGCTGCGCATCAGCAGGAGGACCATCTCGCCCGCCATGAGGATTCCCACGAGGGCGGCGAGCGGCAGGTTGCCCCAGAACCCCTCGCGCAGCTTGTCGAGGTTGATGTCGAGCATCATCACCACGAAGAGGAAGAGGACCATCACCGCGCCCACGTACACCAGCACCAGGGTCATCGCGAGGAATTCCGCGTAGAGCAGCAGCCAGAGGGCCGACGCGCTCACGAAGGCGAGCACCAGGAAGAGCGCGGCGTGCACGGGGTTTCGCACCAGGATCACGGCGAGCGCCGCGCCGAGGAGGACCGAGCTGAACGCGTAGAAGAGGATGAGGGCAAAGTCCATGGTCAGCGAAAGCGCGCGTCTTCGCCGCGGGCGGCGGCGATCTCGTCCTCGTACTTGTCGCCGATCGCGAGCAGCATCGCCTTGGTGTACGTGGTCTCGCCGCGCGACTCGAAGTGGAACTCGTGCAGGTGGGTCTCGACGATCGAGTCCACCGGGCAGCTCTCTTCGCAGAAACCGCAGTAGATGCACTTCACCAGGTCGATGTCGTAGCGCGTGGTGCGGCGCGTGCCGTCCTCGCGCTGCTCGCTCTCGATGGTGATGGCGAGCGCCGGGCACACCGCCTCGCACAGCTTGCAGGCGATGCAGCGCTCTTCCCCGTTCGGGTAGCGGCGCAGCGCATGCAGCCCGCGGAAGCGCGCGCTCTTGGGCGTCTTCTCCTCGGGGTACATGACGGTGACCTTGCGTTTGAAGAGGTGCCGGCCGGTGAGGGCGAGGCCCTTCAGCAGCTCGGTGAGCATCAGGCTCGAGGCGAGGTCGCGCACGCGGCTCATCAAGGCGCTTTCTGGAACCAGATCGAGAAGGGGAAGCTGCTGGCGATGGGCTCCATCATCAGCACGCCGACCACCGCGATCCAGATGAGGGTGATCGGGATGAACACCTTCCAGCCCAATCGCATGATCTGGTCGTAGCGGTAGCGCGGGAAGGAAGCGCGCACCCAGAGGAAGACGAACATCAGGAACGCGACCTTGGCGAGCAGCCACCAGATGCCCGGCACGGCCAGCCACCCGAGGAACGCGAGCGGCCCGCCCTCCTGCAACCAGGGGAAGGCCAACGGCGAGAGCCATCCGCCCATGAAGACCAGCGACGAGATGAACGAGATCAGGATCATGTTCGCGTACTCGGCCAGGAAGAACACCGCGAACATCATTCCGGAGTACTCGACGTGGAAGCCGGCCACGATCTCGCTCTCGCCCTCAGCCACGTCGAAGGGATGGCGGTTGGTCTCCGCGAGCCCCGCGATGTAGTGGATGATGAAGAGCGGGAAGAGCGGCAGCCAGAACCACTCGAGGAAACCGTAGGCTCCGTGCTGGCGCGCGACGATCTCCGACAGGCGCATGCTCTGCCCGGCCATGAGCGCGCCGACGAGGGCAAAGCCCATGGCGAGCTCGTAGGACACCATCTGCGCCGTCGCGCGCATGGCGCCGATGAACGCGTACTTCGAGTTCGAGGCCCAGCCTGCGATGATGATTCCGTAGATTCCCATCGAGGTCAGGGCGAGCATCACGAGGATGGCGGCATCCACGTCGGCGATGACCCAGGTCGGCGTGAACGGAATGATCGCCCACGCGGCGAGCGCGGGGGCTACCGCGATCACGGGGGCGAGCAGGAAGAGCACCTTCGAGGCGCCCGAGGGCACCATCTGCTCCTTCATGAGCAGCTTGATGGCGTCGGCGATGGGCTGCAGGATGCCTTTGTAGCCCACGCGGTTCGGGCCCTTGCGCACCTGGATCCAGCCGATCACCCAGCGCTCCACCAGCTGGTAGTAAAGCACCGTGAGCAGCACCGGCACCAGCACCACGGCAATCATCAGCAGCGAGCGCCCGACGCTGTACGCGACCGGGTAGCTGCCCTGGAAGGCCTGCAGCTGGGCGTAGACCTCGTTCAAGCCGCCACCTCGACAGCGACCTTCTCGATCGTGATCGCGCCCTCGCCGAGCGCCGCGGTTTCCGGGATGCCCCGCGCGATGCGCACGCAGCCGTCG
>JALYSB010000191.1 GCA_030855025.1 Pseudomonadota bacterium | reverse complement strand
CCTGACCGGCCCAAGAAGCAGTGCCTTGGCATCCCGATCTTCGACACCGTGTCGATGGTCGTGGACCCGGCGACGCTCGAGGAAGTGGCGATGGGCGAGGTGGGCGAGATCGTCTCCAGCGGTCCCCAGGTGTTCGCGGGCTACTGGGGCAAGCCGCAGGCCACGGCGCAGGCCTTCTTCGAGCGCGACGGCCGCAAGTTCTTCCGCACCGGCGACCTCGGGCGCGTGGACGAGGAGGGCTACTTCTTCATCGTCGACCGGCTCAAGCGGATGATCAACTGCTCGGGGATGAAGGTGTGGCCCGCGGAGGTGGAATCGCTGCTCTACGGCCATCCCGACGTTCAGGAGGCGTGCATCGTCGGCGCGCGCGATGCCCGCCGCGGCGAGACCGTGAAGGCGTTCGTGGTGCTGAAGGCGCCGCGCCGCGGGCAAGTCACCGCCGATGAGATCATCGCCTGGGCGCGCGGCAAGATGGCGGCCTACAAGGTGCCCACGATCGTCGCCTTCGAGGAATCCCTGCCCAAGTCCGCAACGGGCAAGATCCAGTGGCGCCAGCTGCAGGAGCGGGGAGACGTAATGTGAAATCACTCCTCTGCCGCACGCTCACCGGGATCGATGACCTCGAGGTCGAGGACGGGCCCGACCTGCAACCCGCCGCGGGCGAGATCGTCGTCGATGTGAAGGCCGCCGGCGTCAACTTCCCCGACGTATTGCTGGTGCAGGGAAAGTACCAGTACAAGGCCCAGCTGCCGTTCGCGCCCGGTTTCGAGCTTGCAGGGACGGTGCGTGCCGTGGCCGCCGGGGTCACGCATCTCGAGGCGGGCGATAACGTGGCCGCGATCGTGAGCCATGGTGCCTTCGCCCAGCAGGCGAGGGTGTTGGCCGATCGTGCCGTGAAGCTGCCCGCAAAAGTGGACTTCGAAGCCGCCGCGGCAATGCTGTTCACCTACGGCACCTCGATCCACGCCCTCAAGGACCGCGGCGAGCTCAAGGCCGGCGAGACGCTGCTGGTGCTGGGCGCCGCGGGCGGCGTGGGGCTCTCCGCCGTCGAGCTCGGCAAGCTCATGGGCGCGCGCGTGATCGCCGCCGCGTCGTCGCCGGAGAAGCTCGCCGTGTGCCGCGACCAGGGCGCCGACGAGACGATCGACTACTCGAAGGAAGACCTGCGCGAGCGCATCAAGGCGCTCACCCATGGCAAAGGCATCGACGTCGTGTGCGATCCGGTGGGCGGTCCCTACACCGAGCCCGCACTCCGCAGCCTCGCCTGGAAGGGCCGGCTGCTCGTCATCGGCTTCACCGCCGGCGACATCCCGAAGATCCCGCTCAACCTGCCGCTGCTGAAGGGGAGCTCGATCGTCGGCGTGTACCTCGGCGCCCAACTGGAGAAGGAACCCGCGCAGGCCGCGGCGAACGCCCGCCAGCTGGTCGAGTGGCTCGCGGCCGGCAAGATCAAGCCGCACATCTGCGCGCGATATCCCTTGAGCCAGGGAATCGAGGCGCTGCGGGAGGTCCAGGACCGGCGCGCCAAGGGGAAGGTCGTGATCGTCCCGGCGGGGTGATGGCACGGCCATCAATCCAGCGATCCCCGAAGCAGCTCGCAGTCGGCGGCGCCGTTGTGGAGGGGACTTCAAAACGCCGTTTTTTTGAAAGTGCTCCTCTGGATCACCTGTGCTCCTCTGGATCACTTTTCCAGAAAAGGTGTTTTGACGGGTTGCCCGAAAGGGAGTGTCGTAGCCGCAATCCCTCGCCTCGGCTTCTCCCGAAGATTCGCGGCGACCGGCCCTCGCCGCCTTGGCTTCTCCCTCAGATTCTCAGGGATTGGCGCCCGCAAGGCGACCAGCACCGCCCGAGGTTGGTGCGCGATCACGTTCAGCAGCGTGAGGGCGGCCCCGCTGGGCCTGCGCTCGCCGCGCTCCCAGTGACGCAAGGCAGCCACGGAAAACCCGAAGCGCGCGGAAAACGTGTTCTGCGTCATGCGCAGCCGCCGCCGCAACGCGCGAACGTTCACCGGTTGCGGCGCGCTCACGACGGCGCGCCCGCGGAACAACCCTTGGCGTAGGCCCATGGGCGAATCAACGCCCCCGCCAACCGCGTCGTTTACAATCCGCGGCATACATGAAGCTCCCCGACGACCAGCCCGTCCTGCGCATCGTCCCGATGCCCGCCGACACCAACGCCCACGGCACCATCTTCGGCGGCTGGGTGATGGCGCAGGTCGACATCGCCGGCAGCATTCCCGCGTGGGATCGGGCGCAGGGGCCCGTGGTCACCGTCGCCGTGAACTCCTTCGTCTTCAAGGAGCCGGTCTTCGTGGGCGACATCGTGAGCTTCTACGCGCGCGTTCTGAAGGTCGGCCGCACGTCGGTCACGATCGACGTCGAGGTTTACGCGCAGCGCGGGCGAGCAGGAACCCGGGAAGCCGTGAAGGTGACCGAGGCGCAGCTGACCTATGTCGCCGTGGACGAGGCGCGCAGGCCGAGGGTAGTGCCGACCGCCTAGTCCCGCCCACCCTCCACCGAGTGTCCCTCGGACCGCCACCGCACCAGCCCGCCCGCGAGGTTGGCGACGTCCTTGAACCCCGCTTTCGAGAGCACCGTCACCGCCTGCGCCGAGCGCGCGCCCGAGCGGCACACGGCGACAACCGGGCGGTCGCGTTCGAGCTCCCCGATGCGCGCGGGCAGCTCGCCGAGCGGGATCCATTTCGCGCCGCGGATGCGCCCGAGGGCGCCGTCCCATTCATCCCGCTCGCGCACGTCGAGCACCTGCACTGACCCTGCGCGCTCATCGAGCGCGTCGGGCTGGATCTCGAAGAGGCCCGCGAAGGTGAAGGTGAGCGGCGCCCACTCGGGATCGGCCGGTGGGCGCGCGTTCTCGCCCGGCTCGCCGCAGCGCAGGTTCGCGGGCACCGCGGCGTCGATCAGTTTCGGGTGCGGCAAGCGCAGGTTCTCCATGTAGCCCACGAAGTCGCCCTCGCCGATGTCCGCGCCCAGGCGCGGGTTGTAGCGCCGCTCTTCCTCGACGCTCGTCACCGTGAGGCCGCGATAGTCGTGCGCGGGGTAGAGCAGGCACGCGGGCGGCAGCGAGAAGATCCGGCCCCTCACCGAGCGGTAGAGGGCGCACGCATCGCCCTGCTGGAAGTCGGTGCGGCCGGTACCGCGGATGAGGAGCGCGTCGCCCGTGAACGCCATGCTCTCGTCGTCGAGGACGTAGGTGACGCAGCCGTGCGTGTGCCCGGGGGTCGCGCGCACCTCGACGTGGCGCGTGCCGAAGCGCACCTTCTCGCCGTCGGCAAGATAACGGTCCGCGCCCGACGCGCCGCCCTCCCTGGGGACCCCGATCGCGCTCCCGCAGCGCTCCTTGAGAAGCCACGCCCCGGTGACGTGGTCGGCGTGCACGTGCGTCTCGAGCGTGGCCGCGAGCTTGAGGTTCAGCTCGCGGACGAGTGCCGCATCCCGCTGCGCTTGCTCGAACACCGGGTCGATGAGGATCGCCTCGCCACTCGCCCGATCGCCCAGCAGGTACGTGTACGTGGACGACTGCGGATCGAAGAGCTGGCGGAAGATCATCGTTTCATCCATTCGAAGATCCCCATCCCCGCGATCATCGCCCCCACGAACACCAGCGCCTTCATCTCGCCCGCCCCAAGCGCCACGATCGCGGGACCCGGACAGAAGCCCGCCAGCCCCCAGCCCACGCCGAAGAGGAGCGAGCCACCGACCAGGCGCCGATCGATGTCGCGCGCAGTGGGGAGTTGCATCGGCGTCCCGAGCAGCGTTTCGCGGCGTCGTCGCGCGAACGCGAAGCCCATGCCGCCCACGGCGATCGCCCCGGCCATCACCAGCGCAAGCGAGGGATCCCAGCGCCCCGCGAGGTCGAGGAAGCCCAGCACCTTCGCGGGATTGGCCATGCCTGACACGATGAGACCGATGCCGAACACGAGGCCCGCGATGAATGCGAAGACGGCTTGCATGGCCTCAGGCGCCCAGGAGATGCCGCGTCACGAAGACCGTCGCGAAGCCCGACGCCATGAACACGAGGGTCGCAATGACGGAGCGTGGTGACAGGCGCGAGAGCCCGCAGACGCCGTGGCCGCTGGTGCAGCCGCCGCCATACCGCGTCCCCGCGCCGACGGCGAGCCCCGCGGCTACAAGCACGGGATATCCCGCGCCGATCACGATGGCCGGCAGCGCGGCGAAGGCCAGGTACGCAAGGGGTGCGATGAGCATGCCGACGAGGAACGCCACGCGCCACGGAACGTCCGCGCGCACTGGGCGCAACAGGCCGCCCAGGATGCCGCTGATGCCCGCGATCCGTCCGTTGAAGAGGATGAATAGCGTTGTTGCGAGGCCGATGATGGCGCCGCCCGCGAGCGCCGACCCTGGAGTGAACGCGGTCCAGTCGATGTCCATCAGCCAGGCGGCGGGACGGCCATGGCGGCTCCTTTTCCTATTTTTGGTAGTGCTGACGCACTTTCGCCACAATCTGGTGATCGGTCATCCTGTCGACCGTTTCGACGCCAACAATGCGCTTGCCCAGGCCCTTCGCGCCCAAGCGCTTCTCGAGCTCGCCCTTCGCCTCGCCCGGACCGAAGAGCAGGATGGATTCCGCGTCGATCACGTGCGTGATCACCTCATCGTAGTACTTGCCACGCTGGTTCTCGAGCTGGCGCTCCTGCTTGTCCTCGTTCGATCCTTCATGGCCCGAGCCGTGACCGGAGAACTTCACGTGCTTGTCCACGCTCAAGTCCTTCGCCTCTGCGTCCGTCGCGCCGGCGAAGACGATGAATGCTTCCTTGTGGTCGATCCAGATACCTGCATTTCCTTGCATGAGAGTTCTCCTTGGGTGTGTGACAGCATCCCTCACGCAGCCAAATGGGTCTGTACGGTGGCGCACGTGATCAATAGCGCCCAGCGGCATTTCGCAGTCGTTCTGCAATCTCTCCTCTCAGGGACTTGGGTCCCACCACCTCCACCTCCGCCCCATGCTTGAGGATGTCCATCGCCAGCTCCTTCTCCGAGGAGTACGGCACCTCGAGCTGGTAAGACCCATCGGCCAGCCACCGCGTGCGCTGCTTCGGATGCCACTCCTCCTGTGAGACGTAGCGGGCGCGCTCGGGCGTGAAGCGCAGCGTCGCCCACTGCACCTTCGTCCCCGAGAAGATCCCGTAGCCGCTCGCCAGCACCGCGTCCAGCTGGACGTCGGGCACGTCCTTCGTTTTTGTGTCGACAACGGCCGCCGCGCGGATCGCATCGACCGAGAAGCTGCGCAGGTCGTTGCGCAGGTGGTCCCACGTATCGAGGTACCAGTTGGCGCGGTAGTAGACGAGGCGCTGCGGCGACACCTCGCGCTCGGTGGTCTCGTTGCGCGTGCGGTTGAAGTACTCGATCCGCAGCCGCCGCCGGGAGAGGAGGGCGGAGGCGACCAGCGCGAAATGCTTGGGCTCGTGGCGCCGCGTGCCGAAGGGAATCACGCGGATGCGGCGGCGCACCTCGTCGGCGGAATGATCGCCGGTGGAGAGCAGCGCCGTGAGCCGCGTCTTGAGCGGCTCGAGGTGCGGGCCCAGGATCGACGGCTCGAGGCTTTCGATGAGGTGCTCGAGCGTGAGCAGTGCCTGCGCCTCCGAGGGGTTGAACCACAGCCCCGGCAGCTCGTAGCGCGCGCCGGCCCCCTTCGCCTGCTCGAACCGGTAGCCGTTCGCGTCGCGGTCCCAGACAATCGGCGCGTTCAGCCGGTCGCGCATGTACTCCAGGTCGCGCTTGAAGGTGGCGAGCGAGACGCCGAGCTCCTTCAGGAACACGTCGATCGGCACCGGTGTCGCGCCCTGCAGCAGGTGGTCGATCTTGTAGAAGCGTTCGGTGCGGTCCATGGAGAGCCTCACCTTGGGCGAGACGTGGATCCCCTCACCGCCAGCGAGATCGGCAGGTCGCGCTGCACCCGCCCGACGCCTTCCCCGAGCTCCCCGAGCAGCAGCTCGGCGGCATTCCAGCCGACTTCCGCCATGG
>JALYSB010000190.1 GCA_030855025.1 Pseudomonadota bacterium | reverse complement strand
ACGTGGCGACCCAGCCTGGCAACATCCTGCTGGGGTCGTTCTGGGTGCTCCTCTCGGCGCTGTTCTATTCCGGTTACCTCCTGGGCAGCGGACGGATCGTCGGGCGCGTGGGGAGCGTTCGGTTCGCCTGCTACGCGGGGCTGGTGTCCTGTGCGGCGGTCGTGGCGCATTACCTCATCGCGCGCGACTTGGCCCTGATCTTCAGGCAGCCCGCGGCGGTCTATTGGCTCGCGCTGCTGATGGCGGCGTTCTCCACGGTGCTGCCGATCGTGCTCACCTCCGAGGGCATCCGCCGCATCGGCGCGAGCCACGCATCGATCGTCGCCTCGATCGGGCCGATCGTCACGATCTTTCTCGGCTTCCTCTTCCTCGGCGAGGAGATCACCGTCCTGCAACTCGCGGGGGCGGGCCTGGTCATGGCCGGCATCCTCGCCATCTCGCTGCAGAAGAAATCTGCCGGTTAGTTGATCCGCGGCACCTTTTCGGGCGATCGCAGCGGGCGGCCATCGTATAATTCCCGCCTGTTTTCGTTCTAAGCATCACTTACCCGGGAGCCCCCATGAAGAAGCCCATGCGCGTCGCCGTCACCGGCGCCGCCGGCCAGATCGGCTACAGCCTGCTGTTCCGGATCGCGAGCGGCGAGATGCTCGGCCGCGACCAGCCGGTCATCCTGCAACTGCTCGAGATTCCCGACGAGAAGGCGCAGAAAGCCCTGAAGGGGGTGATGATGGAGCTCGACGACTGCGCCTTCCCCCTGCTGCAGTCGATGGCCGCGGCTTCTGACCCCAAGGTCGCCTTCAAGGACGTGGACGTGGCCCTCCTGGTGGGCGCGCGGCCGCGCGGGCCCGGCATGGAACGCAAGGACCTGCTCGAGGCCAACGGCGCGATCTTCGTGCCCCAGGGCAAGGCGCTGGATGAAGTCGCCTCGCGCGACGTGCGCGTGCTGGTGGTGGGCAATCCGGCCAATACCAACGCGCTCATCACGATGAAGAACGCGCCGAGCCTGAAGCCCGGACAGTTCACCGCGATGATGCGCCTGGACCATAACCGCGCGCTGACGCAGGTGGCGCAGAAGACCGGCAAGCCGGTGACCTTGGTGAAAAAGATGGGCATTTGGGGCAATCACTCCGCCACGCAGTTCCCCGACATCTTCCATGCCGAGGTCGATGGCCAGAACGCGGCGAAGCTGATCAACGACCAGGCGTGGATCGAGTCCACCTTCATTCCGATCGTGCAAAAGCGCGGCGCGGCGATCATCGAGGCGCGCGGCCTGTCGTCGGCAGCCTCTGCGGCCAACGCGGCGATCGACCACATTCGCGACTGGGTGCAGGGCGCCGCCGACGCAGTCTCGATGGGCATCCCGTCCGACGGCAGCTACGGCATCCCCGAGGGGCTGATCTTCGGCTACCCGGTCAAGTGCTCCGGCGGCAAGTACGAGATCGTCAAGGGCCTCGAGCACAGCGACTTTGCGAAAGGCAAGATCGCCGCCACCCAGAAAGAGCTCGAGGAAGAACGAGCCGCCATTCAACACTTGCTCAAATAGTCAGAACTTCTTCCAGAGCCGCGCGAAGTACGACGTGCCGTTCAGCCCGAACTGCACGCTGTCGTAGATGAAGCCGTTGTCGGTCTCGTTGGGGTCCTGGCGGGTGGGCTTCACGTTGAAGATGTTCGCGGCGCCCACGGTGAGCTTGGTGTTGCGATCGAAGCTCCAGGTGAAGCTCAGGTCGGCGGAAGTCTTCGGCTCGTAGTGCGCGTTCGGCACGCCATTTGCGGTGCCCGAGAACGTGCCGAGGGTCTGCGATCCGAAGTGGATGATTCGCAGGCTCGTCTCCAGCGCTCCAACCGCATAGTCGAACCCGAGCACCGCCTTGCTGCGCGGGCCTCCTTGCTCGATGAAGAGCCGCTCGCGTTCGGACAGGAGCACGTCCTCGAACCCGGCGAGCGAGGCGGGCGTCTTGATGTCCGTCACCTCGGTCTTGCTGTAGTTGAAGGCGAGGAACGTCGCGAGCTTCCCCGCGCCCAGGTCGGCCTTGTGCGACACCGTGAGGTCGAGGCCCTGGGTGCGCGTGTTTACCGAGTTCACGAAGAATTGCGCCTGGCCCACGCCGAGCGTGGTCAGGATCGCGCCGAGCGCCGGATAGTTATCGGCGTCGAACCGCCCCGAGAGCACGATGCGGTCGTCGATCTCGATGCGATAGAGATCGGCAGTCATTGCCAGCGCGGACGACGGGCTCCAGGTAAGGCCGAAGGTCACGCTTTTCGATTTCTCCTCCTTGAGCTTCGGGATGCCGGCGGCGTTCGCGATGGTGCCGCCGTTCGGGGCGAGGACGACGTCGAGCGGCACGCCGCTGATGAAGTCGGTGAAGGTCGAGGAGAAGTACACCTGCTGCAACGACGGCGCGCGGAAGCCGGTGCTCGCCGAGCCGCGGAAGAGCAGGTCGTTGGCCACGCGGAAGCTCGCGGCGACCTTGCCGTTGGCAGTCGAGCCGAAGTCGCTGAAGCGCTCGAAGCGCAGGGCACCCTGCAGCTTCAGGCGTGTGCTGAGATCGGCCTCGATGTCCACGTAGGCGGCCGCACTGTTGCGGCTCTGGTTGGTCTCGTCACCGGGTTGGAAGCCTGGGAAACCCTGGCTTCCCGCGTTGCCGCCGGATCCTACGCCGTCGGCATCGATGTACGAGCCTGGCTCGCCCGCGACGATCTTGTAGGTCTCGCGTCGATACTCGGCGCCGAATGCGAGGTTGATCCCTCCCATCACCGACGGAAAGAAACGGCTGAAGTCGAGGTTGGTGGTGAGTTGCCCGAACGAGAAGCCACCCGCATCGAATCTGCTCGGGCTGGTCCCCGGCCGACCGGCGAGCGCTTCGAGATTCGCGATCGAGGCATTCAGCGTGTTGTCGATGTTGTAGAGCAGGCGGTTGTAGCCGTAGGTTTGCGACAGGTCCACGGTCCAGTCGCCGAACGCGCCCCGGTGCCCGAGAATCGCGTAGCGGTCGTCGACGTCCCCGTTGATGAAGGGGACGAACCCGCCCGGATACATCGCCTCCGAGTTGCGCGAGGGGATGTCGTCGGAGCCGATCCCCCCGCGGGCGAACGCGCCCGAGGACGCGTCGCGCCGCTGGCCCCCCAGCGTGAAGTAAAGTGCGCCCACGCGGTTCGGCAGCTCGCCGTTCACGTAGAGGGTGCCGTTCTGGGTCTTGGTGTCGCCGATGGTGCGCGGGTTGCCTTCTTCCGCGCGATTCGAGCGGCCGCGATCGAGGAACTCGCCGGTAATGCCGATCACGCCCTTCTCGCCCACCTGCAGGCCGCAATAGGCGCTTGCCAGATAATTCTTGCCGTCGCCGGCCGAGTATTGCCCGTAGCCCACCACACCCTCGCAGCCGCGGCGCTTCTTGAGATCGATGTTGATCACGCCGGCGATCGCGTCCGAGCCGTACTGCGCCGCGGCGCCATCGCGTAGCACCTGCACGCTTTCGATGGCGAGCAGGGGGATGGCGTTCATGTCCGTGCCGGTATTGCCGCGGTTGCGGGCGCCGAAAATGTTCACCAGCGAGGTCGTATGGCGCCGCTTGCCGTTCACCAGAACCAGCGTCTGGTCGGAGCCCAGGCCGCGAAGCGCGGCCGAGTCGACGAGATCCGCGCCGTCGGCGCCGGTCTGCCGCGTCGAGTTGAAGGACGGCGAAATGTATTGCAACGTCTGCGCGAGGTCGAAGTGCGAGCCCTGCTCGGCCTCCTTCGCCATCGGGATGAAGTCGATCGGCAACGGCGTGTCGGTCGCGGACGCATTGGTGCGCCGGGAGCCGACGACGGTGATGGATTCGACGACCTGCGCGCCGCCGGACGCCGGCGTCTGTGCCTGCGTGCCAGGTGCCGAAGCCGAGGCGGCGAGCGCCGCCGCCATCCACGCGGATTTGTTGAAGCTCCCCATGCTGCGTCTCCCGTTGGTTGTTGATTGTCGAGCGCAGCATAGGCTAATCCGAATCCAGAACGAGCACCAGCGCCGAGGCGAGCGGTGATCACGGCTACCGACCCTCGGGTGCGGCGCGTAGAATGGAAGTCGTGCCATTCAGGAGACTTGCCATGAGAGCCGTCATCGCCCTGTGCAGCTTCGCCTTGCTGGCCGGATGCGCCACTCGCGGAGAGCAGGTTGCCGCAGTCGATTGCAAGGTCTATCCGATCACCACCGCCAGCGCCGCCGGCGGCAAACCCCGCGTCAACTCCCTCGAGCAGCGCCATGCCGAGATGCAGCTCGCCACCTCGGACTACCGCATGCGCAACCTGCGGCAGAACGGCTACAACATGAACAATGTCGAGGACGCGCTGCGCGACTGCAACGCCCGCTAAGCGCGCCTAGTCGCCGGCCATCTCCTCGGCGACACTCTGGTCGCGACGGGCTCCTGGGGGCCCGGCAGCTCGCGCATGCGCGCAAGCGGCGAGAACCAGGTGACCAGTGGGGCCAGAAGCAGGGCGCCTACACCCGCCAGCAGCATTGCCGTGCGCAAACCGTAGTGTTCGGCCACCCAACCGCCTGCGAGTCCTCCCAGCGGCGCGGTCGAGACCGTCAGGCAAATCATGGTCGCGGTCACCCGCCCGAGCAGGCGATCGGGAGTCACTGCCTGGCGTAGCGTCAGGTAGTTGATGAAGAAGATCATCGCGCCCAGGTCGAGCAGGAATAGTCCCCCCCCGAAGATCAGCGAGGCGGTCCATGGAGATCCTCCTGCTGCACCCATCACCAGCCACGCGACGCCTGTCGCCGCGATACCGCCCAGCATCACTGGGCCCATCCCGAAGCGGGTGTTGAGGGTCGCGGTCACGCCGGCCGCGGCGAGCGATCCCAGGCCCGCGATCATGAAGAGGACGCCCACGCGGCCGGCAGAGAAGCCCAGCTCGCGCGCCGCGAACAGGACCACGATGGCGATGAATGCATGGCGAAATACCTGCCACAGGCCGATCGCCCAGACGAGCGCGCGCAGCGTGCGGTTCTGCCATATCACGACCAGGCCCTCGCGAATGTCGGCCCGGAGCGAGGTGGGAACGGATTTAGGCCGGTCGGTCTCGCTCGGCGGGATGCCGCGCAGCATCCACGCCGACAGGAAGAACGAGAAGGCGTCCAGGAGGATGGCGATGGGCGCGGATAACCACTGGATGAGCGCGCCCGCGATCCCTGGTCCCACGAGCTGGGCGGCGGAATCGGCTACGCCGATCTTCGCATTGGCCTCGACCAGGTTCTCGCGCCCGACGCGTTCGGTCATGAACACCTGGTACGCGGGCCATCCGATCACCGTGAGCAGGCCCACCAGGAATCCGGCGACATAGAGGATCGCCATGTTGAGCACGCCGAACCACGCGCATATAGGAATGGCCAGGAGCGCCAGGCCGCGACCGATATCGGAGGCGATCATGATCGGGAGCTTGCGCATGCGATCCACGAGCACGCCCGCGAAGAGGCCGAAGAGGGGATAAGGCAGGGCCTCGAGCGCTATCAGCACGCCGACTTCGAAGGGTGACGCGTTCAGCACCAGCGCCGCGGTGAGCGGGAGCGCGAGGAAGGTGATCTGCCCGCCGAAGTGGACGATCGTGAGCGATCCCCAGAGCTTGCGGAAGTCGCGGCTCAACCAGAGGCCGGTCAACCACCGGCGGGGATGAAGAGGAGCGAAGATTGAAGCCATGGTGCTGAATTTCCGAAAAGTGGACCGGGCCGCCGTCGCTAACTCGCGCGGCGGGCATCGACGACTTCAGGGATCAGGACTCTCGGAGAGAATCGATGCGCGCCGACGCCCCGCGCGGGAGGCGGGGAGAGGAGAAAATGGGGGAGCAGGCCGGTCGCATGGCGAAAATTATATCAGTTACACTCGCGCCATGTTTGGACGCCTGTTGCCCAAGGAAGGCCGCTTCTTCGACCTCTTCAACGCGCATGCGGAGCAGGTGCTGCGCGCGGCCCACGCGCTGCAGGCGATCATGGAGAACTACGACGACCGCGAGCAGCAGACGCGCCTCGTCGATGAGGCCGAGCAC
>JALYSB010000189.1 GCA_030855025.1 Pseudomonadota bacterium | reverse complement strand
TCACCTTGGACTCCAGGATCTGCATCGCGCGCTGGTACTCGTTGCGATGCACCGTGAAGGAGAAGTCGGTCAAGCCCTCGGAGGACGCGTTCTGCAGGATGATATCCACGTCGATGTTGGCCTCCGCGATGGGGCCGAGGATGCCGAAAGCGATGCCGGGTCGGTCGGGCACGCCCTGCACGGTGATCTTGGCTTCGTCGCGATTGAACGCGATGCCGGAAATGATGGCCTGTTCCATGTTCTCGTCTTCCTCGAACGTGATGAGGGTGCCCATGTCGGTGGAGTTCACGTCCGTGAACGACGACAGCACCCGGAGCTTCACCTTGTACTTGCCCGCGAATTCCACCGAGCGAATCTGCAGCACCTTCGAGCCCAGCGATGCAAGCTCGAGCATTTCCTCGAAGGTAACCGTGTCCAGGCGCCTCGCCTCCGGCACGATCCGGGGATCGGTGGTGTAGACCCCGTCCACGTCGGTATAGATCTGGCACTCGTCGGCCTTGAGCGCCGCGGCGAGCGCCACGCCGGTGGTATCCGAGCCGCCGCGGCCAAGCGTGGTGATGTTGTTGTCGTCGTCGATGCCCTGGAATCCGGCCACGATCACCACCGTGCCGTCCATCAGGTCGCCGCGAATGTTGCCCTCCTCGATCGCGAGGATGCGCGCCTTGCTGTACGCGGCGTCGGTGAGGATCGGCACCTGCCACCCGGTATAGCTCTTCGCCTTGAGTCCCAGGCTGTGCAGGGCGAGGGCCAGGAGCCCCACGGAGACCTGCTCGCCCGTGGAGGCGATCACGTCGAGTTCCCGGGGACTCGGATCGGGGTGCAGCTCGCGGGCGAGCGCGATCAGCCGGTTGGTCTCGCCCGACATGGCGGAGGGAACGACGACCAGCTGGTGGCCCTCGGCGGCGAAGCGGGCCACGCGGCGCGCGACTTCGCGAATTCGCTCGGGGCTTCCCATCGAGGTGCCGCCGTACTTCTGGACGATCAGTGACAAGAGGGCTCGGCTTGCAGGCAAAAGCGGCTATTCTATCTTGACGCCTTCACCTTCCGGCATGAAGACCTACCTCCGGCCCCAGAGCGTCGCCCTCATTGCCCTCGCCTGCGGCGTGGCAGCCACGCTGCTCGCGTGGCATCTCGTCGGACGCCAGGTGCAGCACGAAAGCCGGGGCGAGTTCGCCAACCGCGCGCAGCTCGCAGCCAACGTGGTCGAGCGCCGCATCCAGCGCTACGTCGACCTGCTCTACGGCCTGGACGCGCTCGCCAACCACGAGGCGCGCCTTTCCCGGCTCGAGTTCCACCGCTACGTGAGCGCCCTCGACCTCGGGCGGCGGTTGCCCGGCGTCCAGGCGGTGGAATTCATCCGCCGCGTGTGGGACGAGGATCGCGACGCCTTCGTGAGCGGGGTTCGCGCCGATCGCTCCACGACGCCCGACGGGTATCCCGCCTTCGACATCAAGCCGGCCGAGGGGCGCCGCAGCGAATACTGGGTCATCGACTATGTGGAGCCGATGGCCGGCAACGAGCCCGCGTTCGGGCTCGACCTGCGCACCCGCGCCGGCGCGATCACCGCGGCGCAGCGCTCGCGCGACACCGGCCAACCGACCATGACCGGCCGCTATCGCCTCGCCCAGGAAACCGGCTCGAGCTACGGCCTCGTTCTCTATCTTCCGGTTTTCGGCCCGCAACGCTCGCGCACGATCGAGGAGCGCCGCCAGCTCCTCGTGGGTTTCGTGAACGTCGTGTTGCGGGTCGACGACCTGTTCGCCGGGATGATGGCCGACCCGGTGGTCGCCGGGGTGCGAATACGCATTCACGACCGCGGCGAGGTCGGGGCGCCGAAGTACGTCGCGTCCGACGATACGATCTTCTATCGCACTCCCGGCGAGGCAAGACCCGATCACGCGCTCTCCTTTGCCGAGTGGCGCCCGCGGCACGTGCAGGACCTGCCGCTGGCCGGGCGCCAGTGGCAGGTCGAGCTCGAGGGCGATCCGGTCGTGAGCCCGTGGCTGCGTCGGCTGCCGCTGCTCACCCTGTGCGCCGGCCTCCTCGTGTCGCTGCTGCTCTACGGGATCCTGCGCGCGATCGCGCGCACCCGCAGCGAAGCGCTCGCGCTCGCGCAGCGCGCCACGCGTGACCTGCGCACGCAGCTATCCTTCACCCAGCAGCTGATCGAGGCGATCCCCAACCCCGTCTTCTTCAAGGATGCGACCGGGCGCTACCTCGGTTGCAACCGCGCCTTCGAAGGGTACATCGGGGTGGAGCGCGACCAGCTGATCGGCAAGACGGTGGTCGACATCGCGCCGACCGACATCGCGGACCGCGCCGAAGCGTTCGACAACGAGCTGCTCGAGCAGCCGGGCACGCAGGTCTACGAGTCGAGCGTGGTCGACGTGCGCGACGGCACGCGTCGCGACGTGCTGTTCAACAAGGCCACCTTCTTCGATCCTTCGGGCGCGGTCGCGGGCCTGGTGGGCGTGATCGTCGACATCACCCAGAGGAAGCAGCTCGAGGCCAACACGCGCGAGAGCCATGAGCGCCTGCGCGCGGTGATCCACGCCGCGCCCATGGCGATCATCGCGCGCGACATCGGCACGGTGATCCGCATGTGGAACCCGGCCGCCGAGCGGATGTTCGGCTGGACCGAGGAGGAAGTCCTCAACACGCAGACTTCGCTCGTTCCCGATTCGCTCCTGGAGATGACCACCAAGTTGCGCCAGCGCGCCGAAGCGGGCGAGACCATCGTCATCGAGGATACCCAACGGGTGCGCCGCGACGGCCACGTGCTCGACGTAACGCTGTCGATCGCCCCGATCCACGACGCCGACGGCGAGGTGCGCGGCACCATGGTCACCATCGCCGACATCTCGCGGCGCAAGCAGGCCGAGCGGGCGCTGCGCGAGAGCGAGTCGCACCTGCGCCTGGCGATGGAAGCTGCGCAGATGGGCATGTGGTACTGGGAGTGCGAAACCGACCGTTTCCACTATTCCGATGGCCTCCCGGTGCTGTTCGGGATGGCGCCCGACGCTCCCCCGGTTCCCTACGGGGACATGAAGGCTCGCCTGCACCCCGAGGACCGCGAGCTCTTCGACGCAACCGTCCGGCACGCGGTCAAGCAGGGCGGCGATCTGCAGATGGACTACCGCGTGGTCTGGCCCGATGGCACGGTGCACTGGGTTGCCAACCGCGCGCAGGTTCACCGAGGCGCAGATGGCCGCGCCGTCCGCATGGTCGGGGTCGCCATGGACATCAGCGACCGCAAGACCGCCGAGCAACGGGTCGCGCACATGGCCCACCACGACGCCCTCACCGGGCTGCCGAATCGGGTGCTGCTGCGCGACCGCATCGGACAGGCGATCGCGCAAGCGCATCGCAATACCACCCAGCTCGCGGTGCTGTTCATCGACCTCGACCGCTTCAAGACCATCAACGACTCGCTCGGCCACCAGCTGGGCGACCGGCTGCTGCAGTCGGTTGCAAGCCGCATCCTGGTGTGCGTGCGCGAAGGCGACACGGTCTCGCGCGTGGGCGGCGATGAGTTCGTGATCGTGATCCCGGAGCTCGAGTCGTCCGCGGACGCCTCGGTCGTGGCCGCCAAGATCCTCGAAGTGCTCGCCGCCTCCTTCCATCTGCATGGCAACGACCTGCACGTGGCCGCCTCGATCGGCATCAGCCTCTATCCCGGCGACGGCGGCGATGCCGAAACCCTGATGCGCAACGCCGACACCGCGATGTACCACGCGAAGGATTCGGGGCGCGCCAATTTCCAATTCTTCACGCAGCACATGAACGTCGCCGCCCAGCAGCGCCTGTCGCTGGAGAACGCGTTACGGCGCGCGCTCGAGAACGCCGAGTTCGAGGTCCACTACCAGCCGCTATTCGACCTGCGCGACCGCTCCATCACCGGGTTCGAGGCGCTGGTGCGCTGGAGCCCGCCCGGGGGTCCGCTGGTGATGCCGGCGGAGTTCATTGCCGCGGCAGAGGAATCGGGCCTGATCGTGCCGATCGGCGAGTTCGTGTTGCGGGAGGCGTTGCGGCAGGCGAAGACGTGGCAGGCGGCGGGGCGCCCGCTGGGGATCTCGGTCAACGTGTCCGCCAACCAGCTGTCGCGCTCGAGCTTCGTCGAGCGGCTGCGCCGCACCCTGCAGGAAACCGGGGTCGACCCCAGGCTGGTCGAGCTCGAGGTCACCGAGGGCGTGATCATCGAGGGCGCGAGCGAGGCGCGCCAGGCGATCGACCAGATCGCGGCGCTCGGCGTGGGCATCGCCATCGACGATTTCGGCACCGGTTACTCGGGGCTCGCGTACCTGAAGCGCCTGCCGATCGACACCGTCAAGATCGACCAGTCGTTCGTGCGCGACCTCACCGTGGATCCCGACGACGCGGCGATCGTGACCGCCATCGTGGCGATGGCGCGCAGCCTCGGCGTGGACGTGGTCGCCGAAGGCGTGGAGACCGAGGAGCAGCTCGCCGCCCTGCAGCGGCTGGGCTGCCACCGCGGGCAGGGCTACCTGCTCGCGCGGCCGATGACCTCAGCCGCGGTCACGCGGCTGCTCCAGGCGAAGCTAGCGGTAGTCGGCGGCTAAGCCCTTGAGATCCTCGGCGAAGACGCTCTTCGACTGGGTCTGGCGCAGGGTATTCACGAACTTCACCTTCACCGCATCGTTGCCCGGCCACACCTGCTCGAGCCAGAGCATGCCCGCATTGCCGTGACCGGTGTACGTATAGCGGTTGATCTCCGCCGACACGGCCGCCAGCACGCCGTTCTCGAAATAATCCTCCCACCGGAGCTTGTCGGCCGAGCGGCTCGACTTGATGGTCGCGAGCCGCGCCTGGATCTGCTTGCTGCGCTCGTTGCGCCGCGAAGAGGTGTATTCACCGCAGCGCTCCTTCAGCCACGGGTTGGCCGCCGCGGTCGGCGTAGCGCACACCGGTGGCGGCTGCGCGGGTAGCCGCGACTGCATCAGATCGCGGGCGAACTGCAGCCGCCCCTTCGGACCGACCTCGAGGATCATCACCGGGAAATACGAGTTGGCATAGGGCGCGAACGCATTGGCGGAGGAATCGTCGGCCGAAATCATCACCGGCGCCTTGCGCCCCGCGACCTCGAGAAAATCCCCGCCGCCAACGCTGCCCGCGGAGTACGCCGCCAAGCGCTTGATCTGGGGCCTGAGCCGGAGCACGTGATGCGTGGTGCAGCACTGCGCGCCGCCGTTGTGGCTGGAGAAATGCATGTCCGGCTGCCCGTCGCCGTCGAGGTCGCGGCCCACCGAGTGGATGATCCACTTCGAACCGGGGTCGGTCTCCTTTGGGTTGGACTGCCAGACGGGCTTGCCCTGCTTGAGGATCACCACGCGCTCCTCGGCTGCCTTGGGGTCGGTTGCGCCCTTGACGCGCGCAACCACCGCCTCGAATTCATGGAACGGCTTGACGTCGCCGGACGCGAGCCCCTGGGATTCGAGCCAGGTCTTCGCATCCTGCGCGGCCACGGGCAGCGCCACGGCGGCGACGATGAGGGCTAGGGCATGTTTCATGACGCCTCTCCGAGTTGAAACCGACGTTAACTTACCATGCGTCACTGCGACGGGACGATGCGGATCGGAACGGGCTTCTTCGGGCCGGGCGCGGTCTGCGCTTGGGTGAGGTGAGTGTGGAGGATCGTCATCACGACGGCCGCCGCGCCCACGCCGAGGAGCGCGAACAGCACCCATTTGAGCAGCGTGGCGCGCAGCCTGCGCGGCGGGACGAATTTGTCCCCCACGACCGCGTCGAGCTCGCGCTTCACCTGGTCATCGACTCTCATCGCGGCAGCTTAAGGCGATTCTTGGCTAGGGGAAAAACGAGAAAGCCCTATTGGCGGAAGCGGTGAGATTCGAACTCACGAGAGGCTTTCACCTCTGCCGGTTTTCAAGACCGGTGCCTTAAACCGCTCGGCCACGCTTCCCGAGATAACCTCTCCTCCCGGCGAGAGGAGACCGCAATTCTAGGGCATCACCGGGCGCCGTCGGAATTCCAGCCGAGGAGCACCGCCCCCCAGCGCCGTCCCTTCACGAAGATCGGCGCGGTGAGCACCGTCACGA
>JALYSB010000034.1 GCA_030855025.1 Pseudomonadota bacterium | reverse complement strand
TTCGACATCGGCATCGCGGTCGGCAGCGAGCGCGGCCTGGTGGTGCCGATCCTGCGCAACGCCGACCAGATGTCGATCGCCCAGGTCGAGCAGGCCATCGCCGACTTCGGCCGCCGCGCCAAGGACGGCAAGATCACGCTCGAAGAGCTGACCGGCGGCACGTTCTCGATCTCCAACGGCGGCGTGTTCGGCTCCATGCTCTCCACCCCCATCATCAACCCGCCCCAGAGCGCGATCCTCGGGGTGCATGCCACCAAGGAGCGTGCCGTGGTCGAAAACGGCCAGGTGGTCGTACGCCCGATGAACTACCTGGCGCTGTCCTACGACCATCGCATCATCGACGGACGCGAGGCGGTGCTCTCGCTCGTGGCGATCAAGGAAGCGCTCGAGGATCCGGCGCGCCTCCTGCTGGACGTCTGAGGTGGCGCGCCGCGGCCGGTTCAAGCCCGCCGTCCTCGCGCGGCGCGTGTTCTTTTTCGTCGCGGGGGCGCTGCTGCTCGGCTTCCTCGCCGTGTTCCTCAACGCGATGCTCGCGGTCTACGTGCCCCGGCACGCCGCGGTTTCCCTCGCGGTCGGGATCGCGGTGGCCGTGACGTTCTGGCTCCTCAAGCTGGTGAAGCATCCTCCCCTCCTGTTGCGTAACGTCCCCCCGCTCGCGGCGGGGCTTTGCGCCGGCCTCGGCGTGCACATCGCCCGGCTGTGGCTCAAATGACGGATACCCCATGGCGCAAACATTCGACGTAGTCGTGATCGGAGCCGGCCCCGGCGGCTACATCGCCGCGGTGCGCGCCGCGCAGCTCGGGTTCAGCACCGCGTGCATCGAGGGGTGGACGAACGCGAAGGGCGAGCTCGCCCTCGGCGGCACCTGCCTCAACGTCGGCTGCATCCCGTCCAAGGCGCTGCTCGCCTCCTCCGAGGAGTACGAGAAGGTCGGGCATCAACTCGCGGACCACGGGGTCTCGGTCACGGGCGTGAAGCTCGATCTCGCGAAGATGCAGGCGCGCAAGGAAGCCATCGTCACCAAGATGACCAAGGGGGTCGAGTACCTCTTCAAGAAGAACAAGATCACGTGGCTGCAGGGGATGGGCAAGTTCGTGGGCGGCGGCGAGGTCTACGCGATCGAGGCCGGCAAGGAGACGATCCAGGCGAAGCACGTGATCGTCGCGACCGGGTCCAAGGCGCGCCACCTTCCGGGCATCGCCGTCGACAACGACCTGGTGTGCGACAACGAAGGCGCGCTCGCCTTCCCCGCGGTGCCCAAGCGTCTCGGCGTGATCGGCGCGGGCGTGATCGGGCTCGAGCTCGGCAGCGTGTGGCGCCGCCTCGGCTCTGAAGTCACGATCCTCGAGGCGCTGCCGAATTTCCTCGGCGCCTGCGACGAGGCGGTTTCCAAGGAGGCCTGGAAGCAGTTCACCAAGCAGGGGCTGGCGATCTCGCTCGGCGTGAAGATCGGCAAGGTCGCGGCGAAGAAGGCCGGCGTCACGGTCGAATACGCCGATCATGACGGCGCGGCGCAGAAGCTCGAGTGCGACAAGCTGATCGTCTCGGTCGGGCGCGTCCCCAATACCGACGGGCTCGGCGCCGAAAAGGTGGGGCTCAAGCTCGATGCGCGCGGCTTCATCGAGGTCGACGGCGACTGCCGCACCAACCTGCCCAACGTCTATGCCATCGGCGACGTGGTGCGGGGACCGATGCTCGCGCACAAGGCCGAAGACGAGGGCGTGATGGTCGCCGAGATCCTCGCCGGGCAGAAACCCCATCTCGACTACAACACGATCCCGTGGATCATCTACACCTCGCCCGAGATCGCCTGGGTCGGGAAGACCGAGCAGCAGGCGAAGGCCGACGGGATCGCGGTGAAGACCGGGCAGTTCCCGTTCTCGATCAACGGGCGCGCCCTCGGGATCAACGAGCCCACCGGATTCGTGAAGATCGTGGCCGACGCGGCGAGCGACCGGGTGCTCGGAATGCACATCATCCACGCGCGCGCCTCCGATCTCATCCAGGAAGGCGTGACCACGATGGAATTCGCCGGCGCCGCCGAGGATATCGCGCGCATCACCCACGGGCATCCGACGCTCTCCGAAGTGATCCGCGAAGCCGCGTTGAGCGTGGACAAGCGCGCGCTGAACATGTAGATGCAGCCGGCCGAGGATCTCCCGCTCCCCGAAGGCGTAGTCGACGAGGAAGTCGATGCGAGCGAATTCGGCGGCCCGCTCGAGTGGTACTGGCACTTCAGCCAGCGCGGCGACTTCGAGACCGACACCGAGCAGCTGAAGGTGCTGGGCGAGCTGCAGCGCCTGTTCGAGGAGCTCGAGGAGTACCGCCAGTACCGCGCCGGCAAGCTGAACCGCCTGGTGACGAACCTTGGCGCGGGGAGAAAGCCGCCGCGCGGCGTCTACATCTGGGGCGGGGTGGGGCGCGGCAAGTCGCTGATGATGGACGCCTTCTTCAAGGTGTCGCGCCACCGCCGCAAGCGCCGCGTGCACTTCCACGAGTTCATGCGCGAGATCCACGCGCGCATGCGGGCGCTGACTGGCCAGGAGGATCCGCTCGACACCATCTCGACGGAAATCGCGCACGAGCTGCGGCTCCTCGCCTTCGACGAGTTCCACGTGAGCGACATCGCCGATGCGATGATCCTCGCGCGACTGCTCGAGCTGCTGATCGAAAAGGGCGTGGTCCTGGTGATGACCTCCAACTACCGGCCCGACGAGCTCTATCCGAACGGCCTGCAACGCGCGCGCTTCCTGCCCGCCATCGAGATCCTGAAGCGCGACCTCGACGTGGTGGCGCTCGAGGGAGTGGTGGACCACCGCCGGCGCCTGCTCGACAGCCTCGGCGTCTACTACACCCCGATCGACACCCAGGCCGACGCGCAGCTCGCGCGCTTTTTCGAGGCGATGACCAAGGCGAGCTACGCCGAGGGCGGGACGATCGACATCGGCGGGCGTGCCATCGCGTTCCGGCGCCGCTCCAAGGGCGTGATCTGGTTTGACTTCGCGGAGCTTTTCGAGAAGCCGCGCTCCCAGGTGGACTATCTCGAGATCGCGAGCGCGTATCACACGGTCCTCATCTCGGGGGTCAAGCGAATGGCGCCGGCGCAGACGGATGTCGTCCGCCGCTTTACCTGGCTGGTGGACGTTTTCTACGACCAGCGCGTGAAGCTGGTGCTTTCGGCCGACACTGCTCCCGAGGAGCTGGTCCTTTCCGCGGGGCAAGCCGCGGCGCCCGAGCGCATGGTAAACAAGGAGTTCACGCGTACCGCCAGCCGGCTGCGCGAGATGCAGTCGCGGGATTACTTTTCACGCAAGCACGCATCCGCGGAGAACCCGCGCGTGCTGGAGAAATAATGATGCAGGCCCTCTACCTCACGAAGGATCCGCAGTTCCAGGCGCGCGTCGCCGAAGTCCCCGAAGCGGGCCTCCCCGAAGGTGATGTCACCGTCCGCCTCGAGTACTCGACCCTGAATTACAAGGACGCCCTCGCGCTCACCAACGCGTCGCCCATCGTGCGCAAGTGGCCGATGGTCGCGGGCATCGACGGGGCCGGCAGGGTGGAGTCGAGCACGCATCCGATGTGGAAGGCCGGCGACGACGTGATCCTCAACGGGTGGGGCGTGGGCGAGTCCCACTGGGGATGCCTTGCGCAGGCGGCGCGCCTGAAGGGCGATTGGCTCGTGCGCCGGCCACCAGGGCTGTCCGCGCAGCATGCAATGGCCGTGGGCACTGCGGGCTACACCGCGATGCTGTGCGTCATGGCGCTCGAGCGCGAAGGGATCGCGCCGGATCGCGGCGAGATCCTCGTGACCGGCGCGACGGGGGGCGTGGGCAGCATCGCGGTGGCGATCCTCGCGGGCCGCGGCTATCGCGTGGTGGCGTCCACCGGGAAGGCCCGCGAGGAGGCGTACCTCAAGGCGCTGGGCGCGGCCGAGGTCGTCGATCGCAACACCCTGTCGCAGCCCGGCAAGCCGATGCAGAAGGAGCGTTGGGCGGGGGTAGTCGATTCGGTCGGCAGCCACACTCTCGCCAACGCCTGCGCGCAGACCGGGGCCGAAGGGGTCGTCACCGCGTGCGGGCTCGCTCAGGGCATGGACTTCCCCGTGACGGTCGCGCCCTTCATCCTGCGCGGCGTGGTCCTGGTCGGGATCAACAGCGTCACCGCCCCGCGCGCACGTCGCGAGCACGCCTGGGACATGATTTCCAAGGAGCTTCGCCCTGCGACACTCGACTCGGTGATCGAGACCGTCTCGCTCGGCCAGGCGCTCGAGCGCGCGCCCGACGTGCTCGCGGGGAGAGTCCGCGGGCGTTTGGTGGTCGACGTCAACAGATAGGAAGAATCGATGGCGACGCACGACGAGACATTGGGTACCTACCAGGGGTTTTACGCCGGCTCGATCTCGGACCCGGAGCGCTTCTGGGCACGACAATCGAAGCTCATCGACTGGCACAAGCCGCCGAAGAAGGTCCTCGAGTACTCGAAGCCGCCGTTCCGCTCGTGGTTCGTGGGCGGCGAGACCAACCTCTGCTACAACGCCGTGGACCGCCACCTGTCGATGCGCGCCGCCCAGCCGGCCCTGGTGTGGCTTTCCACCGAGGTCGACCAGACGCGCACCTTCACCTACGCCGAGCTCGCCGACGAGGTGAACCGCTTCGCCGCGATCCTGCGGGCCCTCGGCGTGGGCCGCGGCGACCGCGTGCTGATCTACATGCCGATGACGCCCGAGGCGGTGTTCGCGATGCTCGCCACGGTGCGCCTGGGCGCGATTCATTCGGTGGTCTTCGGAGGGTTCGCGGCGGCGAGCCTCGCCGCGCGCATCGACGATGCCCGCCCGAAGGTGATGGTTACCAGCGATGCCGGCATGCGCATGGGCAAGGTGATCGCGCTCAAGCCGCTGGTGGACGAGTCGATCCGGCTCGCGCAGTCGCCGCCCATGCACGTGGTGGTGGTGGATCGGGGGATCGACCCCGGCTTCAAGATTGCCGGGGCAGGCGGCTCGATGGCCGCTTCGGGGCGCTACATCGACTACGCCGCGGAGCGCGCGAAGCACGCCGGGGTGAAGGTTCCGGTGGAGTGGCTCGAGTCCAATGAGCCGTCGTACATCCTCTACACCAGCGGCACGACGGGCAAGCCCAAGGGCGTGCAGCGCGACACCGGCGGCTACGCGGTGGCGCTCGCCGCCTCCATGCGCCACATCTTCTGCGCGAAGCCCGGCGAGGCGTACTTCTGCACCTCCGACATCGGCTGGGTCGTGGGCCATTCGTACATCGTCTACGCGCCCTTGATCAACGGCTCGACCACGATCATGTACGAGGGCGTGCCGATGCGCCCCGACGCCGGCGTGTGGTGGAAGATCGTGCAGGACTACAAGGTCACCTCGATGTTCTCGTCGCCCACGGCGATCCGGGTGCTGAAGAAGCAGGATCCCGCGTGGATGAAGAAGTACGACACGTCGAGCCTGAGGTATCTCTTCCTCGCAGGCGAGCCGCTCGACGAGCCGACCGCCCGCTGGGTGTCGGAGTCGCTCGGCGCGCAGATCGTCGACAATTACTGGCAGACCGAATCGGGCTGGCCGATCCTTACGGCGTGTCCCGGTATCGAGGACACGCACCGGAAATTCGGCTCGCCGTCGTTCGCCGCGTACGGCTATCGCGTCAAGCTCAAGCACGAGGAGACCGGCGCCGAAGTCGGGCCCAACGAGAAGGGCGTGCTCACCATCGTGCCGCCGCTGCCCCCGGGCGCCATGACGACGATTTGGGGCGACGACCAGCGCTACGTCGATACCTATTACAAATCGTTCGCCGACGAGATGGTCTATACGACGTTCGATTGGGCCACGCGCGACGCCGACGGGTACTACTTCGTGCTCGGGCGCACCGACGACGTGATCAATGTCGCCGGCCATCGGCTGGGCACGCGCGAGATCGAGGAGGCCGTGCAGGCCCACGCCGGCGTGGCCGAGGTCGCGGTCGTGGGAGTGGCCGACGCGGTCAAGGGGCAGGTTCCCGTGGCCTTCGCGGTGATGAAGGATGCATCGACGACCGCCACGAAGGAGGGCGCGGCGGCGATGGAGCGCGAGATCATGGCCATGGTGGACCGCGAGATCGGCGCCATCGCGCGCCCGGCGAAGGTGCTCTTCGTGACGGTGCTGCCGAAGACGCGCTCGGGCAAGCTGCTGCGCCGCTCGATCCAGGCGATCTGCGAGGGCCGCGACCCCGGCGACCTCACCACCATCGAGGATCCGGGGGCGCTGGAGCAGATCCGCGCCGCGCTCAGGTGATTGGATCCCCGCCGGCGCGGGGATGACGATGCTGCCGGCGGCCGAGCCGCCAGCGCATCGTCACTTCTTGCAGGGCCCGATGTAGCGGCCTTCCATGCGCTGGGTCATGTTCATGACCTGGCCACCCTGGTTCATGGCCATCTTCATGTCCATGTTGAAGCCGTCGCCGGTGAACGTGATCTTGTTGTCGGCCTTCATCGCCGGGTTGCCCTTGCACTCCATGGTGTAGGTGGCGGTGTTGCCCGACATGTTCATGTTCTTGATCTCGCAGTTCTCGGGTTGCTTGCGGTCCTTGCTGTTGCCGAATCCGCCTTCCTCGATGTCCTTCTGCGAGACGCAGTTCTGGAAAGTATGGGTCTGCTTGCCCATGCCCGGTGGCATGCCCGGCACCTGCCCCATGTCCATCTGCATCTTGTATTCGTAGAGGCCGTCCTTGATCTTTCCCTTGAACCCGTCGAAGGGGCCGGCGATCGCGGCGACGGAAAACGCCGCGGCAAATGCGGCGGCGAGCAGGATTTTCTTCGGCATTGCGGCAACTCCTTCGTGGGGGATGCGCCGAGAATACTAGAATACGGACCTATGGCAAGCCCTCTCCCGCTCCCCTATGACGCCGCCACGCGTTGCGCCGAGCGCTACGCCTGGTTCGAGGCGATCCGCCCGTCGGGCTGGGCTGTGTTTCTCGACAGCGGCGATCCGGCGCGCTCGGGCGGGCGCTACGACATCCTGGCCGCGGGTCCGCGCGCGATGCTGGTGGCCGACCGCGAGCCGTTCGGCGCGACGCGCCGGCTGCTCGCGGGCGAGTCCCCGTCCGGCGACGCAAAGGCATGGCCCGTGAGTGGCGCGGCGATCGGATACTTCGCCTACGAGGTGGGGCGCCCGATGGCGGGCTTCGCCGCGCCCGCGACAGCGGCCACGCCTTTCATGCCCGAGGTCGCGATCGGCCTCTATGGCTGGACGATCGTGGTCGACCACGTCGAGCGGCGCGCCGCGATCACGTCGCTCGCATCGGTAGGCGAGGCCGAGGTCGCGCAGCTGCGCGAGCGGCTCCTGGCGGCGCGCGAGCCGCCGGCGCGGGCGTTCTGCGTCCACGGCCCGATCGCGTCGTCCCTCGAGCGTGACGACTACCTGCCGCGCGCGCGCCGCGTGCTCGACTACATCGAGGCGGGCGACTGCTACCAGACCAATCTCACCCGCGAGTTCCGCGCGGCGTGCTCGGGCGATCCGTGGACGTTCTACCGCCACCTGCACGACACCAATCCCGCGCCGATGGGCGCCTATCTCGAATACCCGTTCGGCGCGGTGCTCTCGAGCTCGCCCGAGCGCCTCCTCGAGGTGGACGGGCGCGAGGCGTTGACGCGACCCATCAAGGGCACGCGGCGGCGCCGTGCCGACCCGCTGGAGGATGCCGCGGCGGCCCGCGAGCTCCTCGCGAGCGCCAAGGACCGCGCGGAAAACGTGATGATCGTGGACCTGCTGCGCAACGACCTCGGCCGCATCTGCGAGACCGGCAGCGTGCAGGTGCGCGGCCTGTGCGAGCTCGAGACCTTCGCCACGGTGCACCACCTGGTTTCGACGATCACGGGCCGGCTGGCGGCGGGGCGCGACGCGCTCGATGCCCTGCAAGCCTGCTTCCCCGGCGGGTCGATCACCGGCGCGCCCAAGCGGCGCGCGATGCAGATCATCGACGAGCTCGAGCCCCATCGCCGCGAGGTGTATTGCGGCGCGATCGGGTACGTGGCCCCCGGCGGGCGCATGGACATGAACATTCCCATACGCACGACCCTCGTCGCGCGCGGGGAGCTGCGCTTTTACGCCGGCGGGGGAATCGTCGCCGATTCGACGCCCGAGGACGAATTCGAGGAAACCGAAACCAAGATCGCCGCCATCCGCCGCGCGGTGGCGGCCTTCAGCACCGCTGTAGCGGCCGCTTGAACCCAGATGAACACGCACGCCATGACCGAACAGAAGGCCGCGCTCCGGCAGGAGATGATCGCGCGCCGCGACGCCCTGCCAGACGCCGCGCGTACGCGCATCGCCCAGGCGCTCACCGCTCAGATCGTTCGCCTGCCGCAGTACGCCGCCGCGGGCTCGGTGCTGGCGACCATGAGCATCGGCAGCGAGTGGAACACCCGCATGTTCCTTGAGCGCGCCCGCGCCGATCGGAAGGTCGTCATCCTTCCCCGCATCTCCCCGCCGCCGAAACGCCTGCAGCTTTACGCCGTCGGGAATCTCGACACGGACCTGGTGCCGGGCGTCTGGAACATTCCCGAGCCCGATTCGCAGCGCTGCGCGGCGTTTGATTTCGATGCGGTCGATTTCGCGCTCGTCCCCGCGCTTGCCGTGGACAGCGCGGGCTTCCGGCTCGGCTATGGCGCGGGATATTTCGACAGGCTGCTCGCGCAGCGCAGCGCGCGGCCGTTCTGCGTGACCGCGCTGCCCGTCGAGTTCGTCGTCGAGAACCTGCCGCACGGAGTTCACGATGTGCCGGTCGACATGGTGTTGATCGAGAGCGGACCGGTTGCGTCGGGGAGCGGCCAATGAGCGCCGGGTTGATCGACGGCAAGGGCCTCGCGGAGCGCTTGCGCGCGGGGCTCGCGGCCCGCGTGGCGCAGCTCAAGGCGGCGGGAATCACCCCGGGGCTCGCGGTGGTGATCGTGGGCGACGATCCGGCGAGCAAGGTGTATGTGCGCAACAAGGCGCTGGCCTGCGAGGCGATCGGCATGCGCTCGGAAGTCCACGCACTCCCCGCGGACATCACGCAAGCGAACCTGACCCACTTCGTGCGCCGCCTCGATGACGACGGCGCCATCCACGGGATGCTGGTGCAGCTGCCGCTGCCGAAGCACCTGGATGCGCGCGCGGTGATCGAGGCGATCTCGCCGCAGAAGGACGTCGACGGCTTCCATTACCACAACGTCGGAGCGCTGGTGGTGGGCGAGCCGGCTTTCTACCCGTGCACGCCCTGGGGCGTGATGAAGATGCTCGAGCACGAGCGCGTGGCGGTGCAAGGCAGCCACGCCGTGGTCGTCGGGCGTTCGACCATCGTGGGCAAGCCGATGGCGCTCCTGCTGCTCAACGCCGGCGCGACCGTTACCATCTGCCATTCGAAGACACGTGACCTCGCGGCGATGACGCGCCAGGCCGATATCCTGGTCGCTGCGGTCGGCAAGGCGCGCATGATAGGGACGGGAATGGTCAAGCCCGGCGCAGTGGTGATCGACGTGGGCGTCAACCGGCTGCCCGATGGCAAGCTTGCGGGCGACGTGGATTTCGACGCGGTGGCGCCGGTGGCTTCCCTCATCACGCCGGTTCCCGGCGGCGTGGGTCCGATGACCATCGCGATGCTGCTGGGCAACACGGTAGTCGCGGCCGAGCGAGCCGCCGAGCGGATCGCGCCAGCGCAAACAAGGATCGCATGACGAGCCCGTACGCAACTGGCCTGGAGCGCAACAGCGCGAACTACACGCCGCTCACGCCGGTGTCGTTCCTGGCGAAGGCCGCGTACACCTATCCGCTGCGGCCGGCGATCATCCACGGCGAGGTGCGACGCAACTGGCATGAAACCTATTTGCGCTGCCGGCGGCTCGCCTCGGCCCTCGCCCGGCACGGCGTGAAGCGCGGCGATACCGTCGCCGCGATGCTGCCCAACGTCCCCGCGATGATCGAGCTGCACTTCGGTCCCGCGATGTTCGGCGCGGTGCTGTGCTCGCTCAACACGCGCCTGGATCCCGAAGCCATCGCCTTCATGCTCGACCATGGCGAGGCCAAGGTGTTGTTCACCGACCGCGAGTTCTCCGACACCGTTTCGAAGGCCTTGCGGCTGGTGAAGGTGCCGCCGCTGGTGGTCGACGTCGACGACGCGCTATACGCGGGCGGCCAAGCCGTTGGAACGATCGAATATGAAGACTTCGTCGCCCAGGGCGATCCCGGGTTCGAATGGCGCGTCCCGCCCGACGAGTGGGACGCGATCGCCCTCAACTACACCTCGGGCACTACCGGCAATCCGAAGGGCGTGGTCTACCACTACCGCGGCGCCTACCTGAACGCGATCAACAACATCCTCGACTGGTCGATGCCGAAGCATCCCGTCTACCTGTGGACGTTGCCGATGTTCCATTGCAACGGCTGGTGCTTCAACTGGACGATCGCCGCGGCTGGCGGCACCAACGTGTGCCTGCGCAAGGTCGATCCGAACCTGATCCTCGAGCTGATCCGCGAGCACCGGGTCACGCATTACTGCGGCGCGCCGATCGTCCATTCGATGCTGCTCAACGCGCCGGCCGACGCGAAGCGCGGCATCGACCACGAGGTGCATTGCCTGGTGGCCGCCGCCCCGCCGCCCGCCGCGGTGATCGAGGGGATGGGCAAGATGGGATTCGATATCACGCACGTCTATGGACTGACCGAGACTTATGGGCCGGCGGCGGTGTGCGCCAAGCATCCCGAGTGGAGCGAGCTGCCCCTCGAGGAGCAGGTGCGCCGCAACGGCCGCCAGGGGGTCGCGTACCTCCTCGAGGAAGAGATGGCGGTGCTCGATCCCGAGACGCTGCGCCCGGTGCCGGCCGATGGCGAGACCCTGGGCGAGATCATGTTCCGCGGCAACATCACCATGAAGGGGTACCTGAAGAACGCAACGGCCACCGAAGAGGCGTTCCGTGGTGGCTGGTTCCATTCCGGCGACCTCGGCGTCATGCACCCCGATGGCTACGTGAAGATCAAGGACCGCTCCAAGGACGTGATCATCTCGGGCGGGGAGAACATCTCGTCGCAGGAGGTCGAGGACGTGCTCCACGGCCATCCTTCGGTGATGATGGCGGCGGTGGTCGCGCAGCCCGACCCCAAATGGGGCGAAACGCCGTGCGCGTTCATCGAGCTGAAGGAGGGCGCCTCGGCGAGCGTCGAGGAGATCATCGAGTTCTGCCGCGCGCGCATGGCGCGCTTCAAGGCGCCCAAGTCGGTTATCTTCGGCGTGCTGCCCAAGACCTCCACCGGCAAGGTCCAGAAATTCTTGCTCCGCGAGCGCGCCAAGAGCACCGCCGCCATCGAGTGATGCAAACACCATGAGCACAATGCGTGAAGGGGCGGTGAGGTGCCTCGACCCCCACGGGTTCCACTGGATGCGCTACGTGGAGTGGGGTGACGCGAAGAACCCGCGGGTGCTGGTCTGCGTGCATGGCCTCACGCGCAACGGGCGCGACTTCGATGCGCTCGCCCGCGGGCTCGCCGACGCCTACCGCGTCGTATGCCCCGACATCGTCGGCCGCGGGCGCAGCGATTGGCTGCGCAACCCCGCCGATTACACCTATCCCACCTACTGCACCGATCTCACGACGCTGCTCGCGCAGCTCGGCGCCGAGACGTTCGACTGGGTAGGCACCTCGATGGGCGGGATCCTCGGGATGATCCTCGCCGCCATGCCGGGCACGCCGGTGCGCAAGCTCGTGATGAACGACGTTGGCTGCTTGGTCCCCATGGCCTCGCTCGAGCGCATCGGCCGGTATCTCGGGCAGGAATCCCCCTACGACACCATCGACGCGCTCGAGGCGGACATCCGGTCCGTGAGCCCGTTCGGCCGCCTCACCGCGGACCAATGGCGCCACCTCGCGGTCCATTCGGCCAAGCGCGGCGAGGACGGCAAGTGGCACTTTCGCTACGATCCGGGCATCGCGGTGAATTTCCACGCCGCCCCTCTCGCCGATGTGGACCTGCGCGGCTACTGGCAGCAGGTCAAGGGGCCGGCGCTGGTGATCCGCGGGGAGCACTCCGACCTGCTGCTTGCCGAGACGCTCGAGGAAATGAAGCGCCGCCCGCGCACCGAGGCGCTGGTCATTGCCGACACCGGCCACTGCCCGATGCTGATGGACGACCATCAGGTGGGCGCGGTGCGGCGCTTCCTCCTGGGCTGAGGCCGGACGATGGCGAACGCGGCGCGTTACGACGCGGTGATCGTCGGCGCCGGCCACAACGGGCTCGCATGCGCGTGTTACCTGGCGGCCGCGGGAATGAGCGTGTGCATCGTCGAGCGCCGCCCGGTCGTGGGCGGAGCCGCCGTCACCGAGGAGTTCCATCCGGGATTTCGCAACTCCACAGCGAGCTACACGGTGAGCCTGCTCAATCCCAAGGTGATCCGCGACCTGAGGCTTGCCGAGCATGGCCTGCGCGTGGTCGAGCGGCCGTTCTCCAACTTCCTGCCGCTTGGCGAGGGCGGGTTCATCAAGGTGGGCGGCGGGCTCGAGGCCACGCAGCGCGAGGTGGCACGTTTCTCGAAGCGCGATGCCGAGCGCTTGCCCGCGTATTACGAACGCCTCGAGACGGTCGCCGACGTGCTGCGCAGCCTGGTGCTCGAGACCCCCCCGAACGTCGGCGGCGGCATCCACGACCTGTTCCTCGCTTGGAAGGCCGGGCGCACGCTCAACGCGCTGCCGCTGCAGGCCAAGCGCGACGTGCTCGACCTCTTCACGATCTCGGCGGGCGAATGGCTCGAGCGCTGGTTCGAAAGCGAGCCCATCAAGGCGTGCTTCGGCTTCGACGCGGTGGTGGGGAATTTCGCGAGCCCCTACGCCGCCGGCTCGGCGTACGTGTTGCTGCACCACGTCTTTGGCGAGGTGAACGGCAAGAAAGGCACCTGGGGCCACGCCATCGGCGGGATGGGTGCGATCACCCAGGCGATGGGGCGCGAGGCGGAGGCGCGCGGCGTGAAGATTCGCACGGGGCAGGGCGTGGCGCGGGTGCTCGCGCGCAACGGGCGCGCGCACGGCATCGCCCTCGAGGGCGGGGAGGCGATCGAGGCGCGCTGCGTGGTGTCCAACGCGCACCCGCGGGCACTCCTCAAGCTGCTCGCCGACCTGCCCGGGGAGTGGCGCGCGAGCTTCGAGAACTACCAGAGCGAGTCGGCCACGCTGCGGATGAACGTGGCGCTCTCGGAGCTGCCCGATTTCAGCGCGCTCCCGGGCCGCGCCGCGCAGCCGCATCACCGCTCGGGGATCATCCTTGCGCCGTCGCTCGCGTTCATGGACCGAGCCCATGCCACCGCGCGCGAGCACGGCTGGTCACGCGAGCCGATTGTGGAGATGCTGATTCCCAGCACGGTCGACGATTCACTCGCGCCCCCCGGGCAGCACGTGGCGAGCCTCTTCTGCCAGCATTTCCGCTACGCGTTGCCCGACGGGCGCAGCTGGGATGACGAGCGCGAGCGCGCCGCCGATGCGGTGATCGACCAGGTGACACGGTTTGCTCCCAACTTCAAGTCCGCGGTGCTGGGACGGCGGGTCCTCACCCCGCTCGACCTCGAACGCGAGTTCGGATTGGTTGGCGGTGACATCTTCCACGGCAAGCTCACGCTGAACCAGCTCTTCAGCGCGCGCCCCGTGCTGGGCCACGGCAACTATCGCATGCCCCTTCCGGGGCTGTATCTGTGCGGCTCGGGAGCGCATCCGGGCGGGGGCGTCACCGGCGTTCCGGGCCACAACGCCGCCCGCGAGATCCTCCGAGACTTGAAGAAATCAAGGCGTTGAAACACGAAGACCACGAAGACCACGAAGAGGACTTCAGGGGTGAGATGCTGCGAAACGTAGCCGCCATGACTTCACATTTGGTTTTCTTCGTGGTCTTCGTGGTCTTCGTGGTCTTCGTGGTCTTCGTGTTTATCGCCTTTGCTCAGGGTCAATCCCAGCGGGGGCTGCGCTTGTCGATGAAGGCTTCGACGCCCTCGCGTGCGATGTCGCTGTCCATGTTGTCCGCGATGGTGCGCGAGGCGTCGTCGTAGGCGCGGGTGAGGGACGCTTCGAGCTGGCGGTAGAAGAGCGCCTTGCCGAGTGCGAGTGCCGCGCGCGGCTTCGCCTTCAGGTTGTTGGCGAGCTCGAGGGCCGTCTCCATCAGCTGCCCATGGGGGGCGACGCGATTGACGAGCCCCCAATCGAGGGCAGTGGGGGCGTCGATGAACTCGCCCGTGAAGAGCATCTCGGCGGCGCGCTTGCGCGAGAGGTTGCGAGAGAGGGCTACCGCGGGGGTCGAGCAGAAGAGGCCCAGGTTCACCCCCGAGGCCGCGAAGCGCGCGTTCTGCGACGCTACGGCGAGGTCGCACTGCGCCACCAGCTGGCACCCGGCGGCGGTCGCCAGGCCGTTGACGACGGCGATCACCGGCTGGGGAAGGGCGACGATCTTCTGCATCATCGCGCTGCAAGTGGCGAATAGGCCTTCGATCTCGCTGCGCGAGCCCAGGGCACGCATCTCCTTCAGGTCGTGGCCCGAGCAAAACGCGTTGCCGGCGCCCGTCACGATCACGACGCGAATCGAATCGTCAACGGCGATCGCTTCGAGCTCCGCGTGCAGCGCCGCCAGGAGCGCTCCGGACAATGCGTTGTATTGCCGCGGCCGATTGAGCACCAGCGTGGCGACCTGTTCCACGGTGGTGCGCAACAACGGGGGCGTAAGTGATTGATCATTCATGGTTCGCTCCGAAAGGCCTTGCCCGAGGATTATCACAGGAATAACATCGCTCTAGAGCCGTTTTTGCCCCGAATGGCGAGCCTCATGGGAGGGCGGCTTCAAGGCAAAAAAAACAAGGAAAAGCTCATGGATGGGCGCGCACGATTTCGTGTAGTCACTTTCGTTGCCTTCGTTTCCGCGATGGCGTCCCTTCCGGCCCTCGCCGACCCCCAGGTGCTCGAGCGCGCTCGCGGCATGCTCGCCTCGGGCAACGCTCGCCAGGCGTACGCGGAACTCGCGCCGCTCGAGTCCACGCTCAGCGGCCAGCCCGAATTCGACTACCTGCTCGGTGTCTCGGCCCTGGACAGCGGCCGCAACGACGAGGCGATCGTGGCTTTCGAGCGTGTCCTCGCCATCAACTCGAGCCACGCCGGCGCGCAGATGGACCTCGCCCGCGAGTACTACGCCGCGGGCTCCTACGATCTCGCCGAGGCCGGCTTCGTGCGGCTGCGATCGGCCAATCCGCCGCCGGCCGCCCAGCAGGCGATCAATCGCTACCTGGAAGCCATCCAGGCGCGCAAGCACCAGACCCAGGCGGGCTGGACCGGATTTGGAGAGCTGGGCCTGGGGTACGACTCGAACATCACGGGGGTGCCCACCGACTTCGGCTCCGCGGCACAGCAGGCATTCAACCTGGTCGGGATCGAGCCCACCGGCAACGCCATCAAGCGATCGGCGGCCTTCATGCAAGGCGGGGTTGGCGCCGAGTACTCGCGGCCGCTCGGCCGCGGCTTCAGCCTTTTCGCGGGCGGCGAGCTGAAGGGCCGTGCCTATCGCCAGGAATCCGATTTCAATTCGGTGGCGGCCGAGGCGCGGTTGGGCGGCGCGCTCAACAGCGGCCAGAGCCAGTGGCGCACCACCGCCTCCTACCTGGTGTTCAACCAGGAAGGTGGCGCGCCGGGCGAACCGAAGCAGACCAACGACCGGCGCATGGGCGGCGTCACCCTGGATTGGCGCCACTCCATCGATACCAAGACCCAGTTGGGCGCCGCGGTCTCGGTGAACAGCATCAAGTTCCCGGAAAACGAGATCGAGGACTTCAATCAGCTGTTCGCGTCGGTGTCGTGGCTGCGCAGCTTCGAGCGCGCCGGGATCCCGCTGCTCTACCTCACCGGGTTCGTGAGCGAGGACCGCGCCACCAACAAATTCGCCGACGGCGTCACCGCCAAGAGCAAGAACCTGGTGGGCGTTCGCAGCTACTTCCAGTATTCGCTCTCGCCCAAGGTCCAGGCCTTCAATGCGCTGGGGCTCATCCATCGCCGCGACAAGGATTCGTTCGCGCGCTCCACCCAGGTGGAGAGTGGCCGCGACACCTACGCCGAGGCGGCTTTCGGCGTGTCGTGGCAGTTCCGCGACCGCTGTGCGCTGCGCATGCAGTACGCTTTCTCGCACAATAGCTCCAACATCGACATTTACGATTTCAGCCGCCACGAACTCAGCTCGGGGGTTCGCTGCGACCTGTTCTAGCCCGGAGAATCGCCATGAATCGAATCCTTTCCTAGGGAACTCCAGCGTCTTCTGGCCGCGGGGGTCGTCGCGGCAGTTCCGCTTTGTGCCGGTGCGGCGAGCGGCGAGTTCACCTTCGTGGTCGGCGACGTGAGCCTCACCAAGTCCAACGGCGAGCGCGTGGCTCCGGCGCGCGGCACCGCGGTCGATCCCGGCGATCGCATCGTGACCGGCATCAACGGCATGGCGCAGCTCACCATGGTCGACCAGGCCCGCCTGTCGCTGCGCCCCTCCACGCAGTTCGTGATCGAGGCCTACCCCGATCGGCGCGATTCGGACCAGGGCGGCGTCCTGAACCTCATCAAGGGAACCCTGCGCACCTTCACCGGCCTTATCGCCTCCAACAATCGCGACAAGTTCGTGATGAAGACGCGCGTTGCCACGGTCGGCATCCGCGGCTCCGGCAACATCCTCTACGCGTGCGAAGCCCCTGATTGCGACGAGAGCGTGACGGGCGAGGCGCGTGGCGAGGGATCGCTCACGGTGAATCACATGATCGACGGCAGCCACGCGATCACCCACCTGCTCGCCGGTGGACCCGCGGGCACGCCCGCGCAACAGGGCGGGGCGACGACGCTCATCACCGGCCCGGGCCAGACCGTGCTCGTGGCCGGCTCCCAGCCGCCGCGCTACATTCCGACGCCGCGATTCATCGCGGATGTCGCCACCAACATGACGGGCGGCAAGACCGACGCCGCGGCGCCCGGCTCAGCCGCCGCCGAAACGCGCAACTTCGCCCCGAACGACAACCAGTCGCTGCCGGCGTCCCAGCAGACCACGGTGCCGATCGTCGGCAACAACGGGTTGGGATTTCCCACCATCGACGCCTCGGGGAACCTGTCGGCGGATCCGCAGCAGCTGCGGTGACCGACGGCCTCGCGCTGCGCCGCTTCGACGTATACCTCGGCGGAATCTCCCCCAGCATCGAAGGAGGCCAGCTGGTGGAGTCGGATGCCGTGACCTTGAACGGTTCGCTGATCTCCATGGGACGCTGGTCCAACGCCTCGATCGGCTTCTTCGGCCAGGGCTCCGGCTCACCCTTCCCCGGCAGCATCCATTTTATCAACGCGCCGTCGGGCTATCCCACCTACCTCGCCGACGTGCTCACGGGCACCGTCACCTATTCGCTCGCCCGTGCGACTTCACCCACCAACCAGAACAACCTCGCGGGCACGCTGGGCTCGATGACGCTCGGTGTCAACTTCACCAACCGCACGCTCGATTTCGACGCGGCGGTGAGCGTTCCGGGTGGCAATGGCGGGGCGGGCGGGTCCTGGAACATGAGCGCGGCCAACGTGCCGATCTCGCTCAACACCTTCACCGGCTCTACCAACGATCGCCTCACGATCACCAATGGCGCCGGGCAGAGCTCGGGCAGCAACTCGCGCCTCACCGGCAGCTTCGCCGGCAGCTTCGTGGGCACCGGCATCGGCGCCGCGATCGTGGGCTACGGCATCAGCGACACGACCGGGGGCAACTCGAGCGACTGGAACATCGTCGCGGGGTGGCCGCCCTGGTGGCGCCAGACAGGACGGCGCTGCCCCGTACCGTGAAGGGCGCATCTCGGATCCCAATGGCACGCTGGCGGATTTCATCCTCACCTACGCGACGACCAACCGGCCCGACGAGGTCACCGCGGATGCCCAAGGTCGCGCCACTTCGTTCAGCGGACCGCATACGACGACCGGCACCCACTCGACGTATTCCCTGGGCACGGCCCAGGTGGTGGACTCGGGAGTCGACCTGGAGACCGGAATGATCTGGGGCCGCTGGGGTGGAGGAGCTGCAACGATCACCCGCAGCGGGGGCGGAAGCGTTACCCAGCTCGACTTGAGCAGCCGCAGCCTGCACTACATCTTCGCCGGCACGCAGAGCGGCCCGGTCGCGCTGCCCCTTACCGGGACCGGTGTCTACGAGGTGATCGGTTCCACGCGACCCACGGACATCAGCGGACACGTGGGCGCGCTCAATTCGGCGACCCTCGACGCCAACTTCACCAACCGCACCGTCAGCGCTACCGTGAACATCGCCATCAACGGCCAGACCTGGAACGGCTCGGCGACCAACATGCCGATCTATCGCGACCAGTATTTCGGCACATTCTCCGGCGCGCCGATCCCCGGCAACCCCAATCCCGCGCCGCTGTTGCTGACCTGCACCCCGAGCTGCGGACAGCGCGCCACGGGCAGCTTCGACGGTTTCTTTGCCGGCCGCTCGGGCCAGCGCGCCGGAATGATGTACAACATGGGAGGCAACCAAGGCGCCGTCGCATTCGGGCGACGCGGCGGTGGTGGCTGACGCAGTGTCCGGCTAGCCGGACACTTTTGTCGTAAATCCTGATTTAATAGGGATATTTCTTCTTCCAGCGCCTTGCTCGCCGCTGTTGGCGTGCGGTAGCATTCGCGGACAATCCCACCAGCGCCCACGCCCCGCGAGTACGGGTACGAGGGCGCATTTCCCGTGCCCTCGATGAACGGCGACACCATCCTCGAAACGCGCGGCCTCACGAAGGAATTCAAGGGCTTCGTGGCGGTCGACAACGTGAACCTCAAGGTTCGGCGCGGAACGATCCATGCGCTCATCGGGCCCAACGGCGCGGGCAAGACCACCACCTTCAACCTGCTCACCAAGTTCCTGCCGCCCACTCGCGGCGAGATCCTCTTCAACGGCCAGGACATCACCAGCGACCAGCCCGCCGACGTGGCGCGGCGCGGCATCATCCGCTCGTTCCAGATCTCGGCCGTGTTCCCGAACCTTACGGTGCTCGAGAACGTGCGCATCGCCCTGCAGCGCGCTCTCGGTACCAGCTTCCACTTTTGGAGGCGCGAGAAGACGCTGGACGTGCTGGACGCCCGCGCGTCGGAGCTGCTCGAGCGCGTCGGCCTCGGGCCGTTCGCGCGCATCCCCGCGGGCAGCCTCGCCTATGGGCGCAAGCGCACCCTTGAAATCGCCACGACGCTCGCGATGGATCCGGAACTGATGCTGCTCGACGAGCCCACCGCCGGCATGGGGCACGAAGACGTGGATCGCGTGAAGGACCTCATCAAGGAGGTCGCCGCGGGGCGCACGGTCCTGATGGTGGAGCACAACATGAGCGTGGTCTCGGGAATCTGCGACACCATCACGGTGCTGCAGCGCGGCGCCGTGCTGGCCGAAGGCCCGTATGCCGAGGTCGCGGCGAATCCGCAGGTGATCGAGGCGTACATGGGGACCGCCCATGGCTGAGGAAGTCCTGCGCATCTCGGGCCTGAACGCCTGGTATGGCGAGTCGCACGTGTTGCACGGCGTCGACCTCACGGTGCACAAGGGCGAGGTGGTCACCCTCCTCGGGCGCAATGGCGCGGGCCGCACCTCGACTTTCAAGTCCATCCTGGGGCTGGTCGGACGCCGCGCAGGGTCGATCAAGGTGTACGGCGTGGAGACCATCGGCTGGCCCACCTACAAGATCGCGCATCTTGGCATCGCCTACTGCCCGGAGGAGCGCGGCATTTTCTCGACCCTCTCGGTCGAGGAGAACCTCACGCTGCCCCCCGAGATCGCCAAGGGCGGAATGAGCGTCGACGAGATCTACGAGATGTTTCCCAACCTGCGCGAGCGCCGCAAGACGGCGCAGGGCACCAAACTCTCGGGCGGGGAGCAGCAGATGCTCGCAATGGCGCGGATCCTGCGCACGGGGGCCAACCTGCTGCTCCTCGACGAGATCACCGAGGGCCTCGCGCCGGTCATCGTGCAGGCGCTCGGTCGCGTTATCGTGAAGCTGAAGGAGCGCGGCTTTACCATCGTCCTGGTCGAACAGAATTTCCGGTTCGCGGCACCGTTGGCGGACCGGCATTATGTGATGGAGCACGGCAAGATTGCGCAGACGTTTGCCGCAGCGGAACTCGAATCCAAGACCGAGATGCTTCACGAGTACCTGGGTGTGTAGTCTCAATCGAACTCAAGAGGAGTCATAGCAATGAATTTCAAGCGAAAAGTATTGGTTGCAGCCGCGGCACTGGCGCTTTCGGCCGGCGCGGCGCATGCCCAGATCTCCGGTAACGTCGTGAAGATCGGTGTCCTGAACGACCAGTCGAGCCTGTACGCCGACCTTTCCGGCCAGGGCTCGGTCATCGCCGCTCGCATGGCGATCGAGGACTTCAAGGCGAAGGAGAAGGGCCTGAATGTCGAGGTGATCTTCGCGGACCACCAGAACAAGGCCGACGTCGGCTCGCAGATCGCGAACAAGTGGTACGACTCCGAGGGCGTCGACGTGATCCTCGACACGCCCAACTCGGGCGTGGCCCTGGCCGTGAACCAGATCACGAAGGACAAGGGCAAGGCGTTCATCAATTCCGGCGCGGCGTCCTCGGACCTGACCGGCAAGGCGTGCTCCCCCAACACCATCCATTGGACCTACGACACCTGGATGCTGGCCAACGGCACGGGTAAAGCGATCGTGAAGACCGGTGGCGACAGCTGGTACTTCGTGACCGCCGACTACGCCTTCGGCCACGCGCTCGAGCGCGATACCGAGGCGGTCGTCCTCAAGAACGGAGGCAAGGTGGTCGGGAAGGTGCGCGCGCCGATCAACACGCAGGACTTCTCGTCGTTCCTGCTGCAGGCACAGGCGTCGAAGGCCAAGATCGTCGGCCTCGCGAATGCCGGCGGCGACACGGTGAACTCGATCAAGCAGGCGTCCGAGTTCGGCATCGTGAAGGGCGGGCAGAACCTCGCCGGCCTCCTGGTCTTCCTCACCGACGTTCACGGGCTGGGGCTGGACAAGGCGCAGGGCCTGATCTTCACGGAAACCTTCTACTGGGACCTGAACGACCAGACGCGCGCCTTCACCAAACGCTTCGCGGCGGCCAATGGCGGCAAGTATCCGACGATGGTCCATGCGGGGGTCTATTCCGGCGTGTTGCATTATCTGAAGGCCGTGGATGCGCTGAAGGGCGACGACGGCACCAAGGTGATCGCGAAGATGAAGGAGATGCCGACCGACGACCCGCTCTTCGGCAAGGGCACGATCCGCGCCGATGGCCGCAAGATCCATCCCGCGTACCTCGTCGAAGTGAAGAAGCCGTCCGAGTCGAAAGGCCCGTACGACTATTACAAGATCCGCGCCACCATCCCGGCGAACGAGGCGTTTCGCCCGATCGGCGAGGGTGATTGCCCGCTGGTGAAGAAGTCCTGACGAAGCTGCAAACGGCGTAGAACGATGTCCGAGATCTTCGGCGTCCCGACCCAGGCCCTGTTCGGCCAGCTCCTCATCGGGCTGATCAACGGCTCGTTCTACGCCCTCCTTTCGCTGGGGCTCGCGGTCATCTTCGGGCTCCTCAACATCATCAACTTCACGCACGGCGCCCAGTACATGATGGGCGCCTTCGTGGCCTATTTCCTGGCGAGCAAGTGGGGGCTCGGATACTGGTGGGCGCTGGTGCTCGTCCCGCTTGCCGTGGGTGCGACCGGCGTCATCATCGAGCGCCTGATGCTCTCGCGCCTCTACAAGCTCGATCACCTGTATGGCCTGCTGCTCACCTTCGGGCTCGCGCTCATCATCGAAGGCGCCTTCCGCCAGCAGTTCGGGTCGGCCGGGCTGCCGTATTCGATGCCCCCGGAGCTCACCGGCGGATTCAACCTCGGCTTCATGTTCCTGCCCAAGTATCGCGCGTGGGTGATCGTCGCCTCGCTGGCGATTTGCCTCGGCACCTGGTTCCTGATCGAACGCACCAAGCTGGGCGCCTATCTGCGCGCGGCCACCGAGAATCCCGCGCTGGTGCAGGCCTTCGGCGTGAACGTGCCGCGCATGATCACGCTCACCTACGGTTTCGGCGTGGGCCTGGCAGCGCTCGCCGGCGTGTTCGCCGCGCCGATCTACCAGGTGGCACCGCAGATGGGCTCCTCGCTCATCATCGTGGTGTTCGCCGTGGTGGTGATCGGCGGCATGGGATCGATCCTGGGCTCCGTGATCACCGGCTTCGGCCTCGGGATCGTGGAAGGGCTCACCAAGGTGTTCTATCCCGAGGCTTCGAACACCGTGATCTTCGTGATCATGGCGATCGTCCTCATGATCCGCCCGCAAGGGCTTTTCGGGCAGCGCTAGAGCCATGGCCGAGCAAGATCCCCTCAGCGCGCAAGCCCACGACCCGGTATGGGAGGCGAAGTACCACCGCATCGGCTTCGTGGTGATGTTCGCGCTCCTGATCGTGGCGCCGTTCGTGGTCTACCCGGTGTTCCTCATGAAGGCGCTGTGCTTCGCGCTTTTCGCATGCGCCTTCAACCTGCTGATCGGCTTCGGCGGGCTGCTGTCGTTCGGGCACGCGATGTTCCTCGGGCTGGCGGGCTACCTCGCGGCGCACTCGGCGAAGGTCTGGGGTTTCCCCACCGAGCTCGCCATCCTCACCGGCATGGCGGCGGCCACCGTCCTCGGCGTGCTCGCGGGATTGCTCGCGATTCGGCGCCAAGGCATCTATTTCGCGATGATCACGCTTGCCCTCGCGCAGATGGTGTTCTTCTACTGCCTGCAGGCGCCGTTCACCGGCGGCGAGGACGGCCTGCAGTC
>JALYSB010000188.1 GCA_030855025.1 Pseudomonadota bacterium | reverse complement strand
CCACTGGCTCTCACCCGTCGAAAACAAAAATGTCGCTGCCGTCCGAGCTTGACAAGAAGTCGGTCGAAATCACCGCGGCCGACCTGCCGCTGCACTGCCCGCTGCCTTCGCAGAAGCTGTGGAACACGCACCCGCGCGTCTACATGCCGATCGAGAAGACGCGCGAGTCGCGCTGCCCTTACTGCGGCACGCTCTACAGGTTGGTCGGCGATGTGGCGCCGGGGCACTAGCCGTGGACTCGCCCCCGCCCCCGATTAAGGCTTTCGAGGGCAGGCTCCGGCGGGGGCCCAAATTGCGGTGAGGACCCTTGTCGTAGCTCCCTCCTGGGTCGGTGACGCGGTCCTTTCCCACCCGTTGCTCGTTCGTTTGAAGGAAGCCGATCCGCACGGCACGATCGACGTGCTGGGCCCCCCGTGGGTGCTGCCGGTGTATCGGCGCATGCCGGAGGCTGCCTCAATCCGTACGCTGCCCTTCGACCACGGCGAGTTGCGCCTCGGCGAGCGGCGGCGCTTCGCGAAGGCGCTCCCCCTCTATGACCGCGCCGTCGTCCTGCCGAATTCGTTCAAGTCCGCGCTCATACCGTGGCACGCGGAAATTCCGGTTCGCACGGGCTGGCGGGGCGAGATGCGCTATGGCCTCCTCAACGACATGCGCAGCCTCGACGCGGCCGCGCTCCCGTTGATCGTCGAGCGCTACGCGGCGCTCGCCCCGCCCGCGGGAGAGACATTCGCCCGTCCGGTGCCCGAGCCGCGCCTGCGAGTCGATGCGGCAGGACGCATCGACGCGCTCGCAAAATACGGCCTCGACGCCTCGCGCCCAGTCGCGGTATTCGCGCCCGGCGCCGAGTACGGCCCGGCGAAGCGCTGGCCGGCGCGGCATTTCGCGCAACTCGCAAAGGACCTCGCTGGGCGCGGCTACGCGATCTGGCTCTTCGGCTCGCGCAAGGACGCCGAGGTCACCGCGACGATCCAGCACCTGTCGGGCGACATCTGCCGCGACCTCGCGGGCCGCACCTCGCTCGACGAGGTGATCGACCTCATGTCGCTCGCGGAACGGGTGGTGACGAACGATTCGGGCCTCATGCACATCGCCGCTGCCCTCGATCGCCCCCTGGCCGCGATCTTCGGCTCGTCCAGCCCCGCGTTCACGCCGCCGCTCTCGGCCAAGGCGCGCGTGATCTCGCTGCGCTTATCGTGCAGCCCGTGCTTCGCCCGCATCTGCCCGTTGGGACACACCAACTGCCTCGAGACCCTCGAGCCCGCCGCGGTGCTGGCGGCGCTCGAATGACGTACGCGGTCGATCCCGACATCACCGTGGCCGCGACGCTGCCCGGCGCGTTCTATTCGGACGCCGCGGCGTTCGTTCGCATGAAGGATCGCGTGTTCGCGCGCACCTGGCAGTGGCTGGGCACGCTCGACGACGTGGCCGCACCCGAGTCCCTCGCGCCGCGCACGCTGCTCCCGGGCTATCTCGACGAGCCGCTGCTCATCACCCGCGATGCCGACGGGGCCCTGCGCTGCATGTCGAATGTCTGCACCCATCGCGGCAACATCCTCGTGGGCACGCCGTGCCACGCGAAGCAGATCCGCTGCGGCTACCATTCGCGCCGCTTCGACCTCGCCGGGCGCATGACCTTCATGCCTGAGTTCCAGGATGCGAAGAACTTCCCCGCGGCGTCCGACAACCTGCCGCGAGTCGCCTTCGGAGAGTGGGCGGGCCAGGCCTTCGCGTCCCTCGATCCGGTGGCCCCGTTCGACGCATTCTTCGCGGAGGCGCTGGCCAGCGTGTCAGCCGATCCCGTGGCGCAGCTCACCCACGATTCATCACGCGATCGCGACTACCTGGTGAACGCGAACTGGGCGCTCTACGTCGAGAACTACCTCGAGGGCTTCCACATTCCGTTCGTGCACGCGGGCTTGAGCGAGGTCGTCGACTACGCCGGGTACTCGAGCGAGCTGCATCGCTACTCCAACCTGCAGCTGGCGCAAGACAAGCGCGGGGGCCTCGCAGCGCGCTACTGGTGGCTGTTTCCGAACCTGATGCTCAACTTCTATCCGTGGGGCTTGTCGCTGAATGTCGTCGAGCCCCAGGCGATCGACCGGACCCGCGTCCTGTTCCGCTCGTTCGTCTGGGACGCGTCGAAGCTGGAAACCGGCGCCGGGGCGGGACTCGATCGCGTCGAGGCCGAGGACGAGGCGATCGTCGAGGCGGTACAACGCGGGGTGCGCTCGCGACTCTACCATCGCGGGCGCTATTCCCCTGCCCGCGAGCGCGGCGTGCACCACTTCCACCGGCTGCTGTGCGAGTTCCTGCAGGAATAGAATGGAAACTCGACTGCCTGTCCCGATGTCTCACCTCAGGTTAATGCCATGAAAATCTTGTCTCTGCTCCTTTGCGTGTTCCTCGCTGCACCCGCCTTGGGCCACGCGCACGTCATCGCCGCCGACCCGGCCTACGCCAAGTCGGTGAAGGACTGGCGCGCCAAGGCCGAGGAAGGCCTGCGCCGCGACAACGGCTGGCTCACGCTCGCCGGCCGATATGTCCTGAAGCCCGGCGAGAACACGTTCGGTACCGGAGAGAAGAACGACGTTGTGTTTCCGAAGGGATTGGGCCCTGTCGGCATGGGCTCGGTCTGGGTCGAGCCCGGCAAGGTCACGGTGAAGCTGGTCGAAGGCTTCAAGATGAAATCGTGGGACGGTGAGTTCTCCGACCGCGCGATGGGCACCTCGGCGGAGAAGCGCGACTGGGTGAGCAACGGGCGCATGGCCTTCCACATCATCGAGCGCGAGGGGCGCTACATCCTGCGGCTCGCCGACAACCAGAGCGAGGTGCGCAAGGCGTTCGGGGGCCGCGTGTGGTACGACGTAGACGACAACTACCGCGTGGCGGCGAAGTTCGTGCCCTACGACCCGCCGCGCAAGGTCGCGATCGTGAACGTGCTGGACGAAATCTCCGATGAGGCCGCGCCGGGATACGTCGAGTTCGAGGTCTTCGGGCGCCCGTACCGGCTCGACGTGGTGGGCGACGACACCGGACTTTTCATCATCTTCAAGGACGCCACCGCCGGCGACACGACGTATGGCTCGGGGCGCTTCCTCTACGTGGAAGAAAAGCCCAAGGCCGGCGTGCCTTTCAGGCTGGACTTGAATCGGGCGTACAACCCGCCGTGCGCCTTCAGCGAGTACACCACCTGTCCGCTGCCGCCGAAGCAGAACGTCCTCAACGTGCGTATCGAGGCCGGCGAGAAGTATCCGCCGCTCAAGAAGGGCTAGGGATGCGTCTCGCCCTCGCCGCCGTGGGCATCGTCCTCGCCGGGCACGCGCTCGCGGTGGAGACGACGCAGTGGCCGCCGCCCGAGGACGTGGGCGCGCGCATGCGCGAGTTGCAGCAAGTCATCATTGCCCGCGATTCGACGCTCCCACAACGCGAGGCCGCGCGCGAGGAGCTGTCGGGGCTTCTCAAGAGCCCCGCCGGCCAGGCACGCGGTCGCACCGCCGGCGAGAAGCGTGTCGTACGCGCCGCGATCGAGCCCTATCCGGCGTTGGTCGCGCCAGTGAACATCGCGCCGCCCGCGGCGCCTCCCACCGGCGGTGTCGCGAGGATGGAGGTCATCGAGCCGCCGAAGTCCATCGTGATTCCGAGGAGCGGCGCGGCCACCACTCCCAGCGGGCGCTTCGCCGTCGATCCGCGCACCGGCAACGTACTGCACGAAACCCTCGGCGGCTACGTCGATCCCCGCACCGGGCAGTTCATCCCGCGCTAGGCCGCCCCGCAGAAAGCGCCGCGAGGTCCTGCGGCGTGTCGATATCGATGAAAATCCCCGGGTCCTGGGTTTCGATTCGCGCGATCTCATCAGCGTAGAGCTCCAGGATCGCGCGTGCACCCGCATCGCCGTCGAGCGCGAGGAGCTCGCCCAGCAACGCCGGGGAGAATCCCACGGGGTGACCCCGGCGCCCGCTCGCATCGTACGGCGCCGCGACACGTGCACCGCCTTCGAGCGCGCCCTTCACCGCCGCAATGGTTTCGACGTGGACCATCGGCATGTCGCCCAGGGCCACGATCCAGCCCGCCGCCCGCGCACTCGCCTCGACGCCTGCCGCGAGGCTCGCACCCATCCCGCGCGTGGTGCGATCGGTCTCGAGGATCTCGCAACCGGCGGCCTCGAGCGCATGCCGCAACTCGGCGCGCGCGAGCGGGATCACGGCAAGGACGTGGCCCGCGCCCGCGAGCAGGTTCGCGGCAGCACGCGCCGCGATCGGCACCTCGCCCGCGAGCAGCTTGTCGGCGCCAAAGCGGCGCGACGCGCCGCCGCAGAGCAGCACCCCCGCGATCAATCGACCTTCGCGCCCGCGACCTTCACCGCCTTCTCCATGCGCGCGCGGTCGGTGGCAAGCTGCGCGGCATATTCGCGCGGCCCCTCGCCGACCGGATCGATGCCCAGGACGGTGAGGCGCTCGGCGAGCGCCGCGTCCCTAAGCACCTCGGCCACGTCCGCGGCGATCTTGGTCGCGATCGCCGGCGGTACACCTGCGGGTCCGGAGAAGCCGATGGTCGGCGCGAAATCGAATCCCGGGATGTGGCTCTCCGCGATGGTTGCGATGTTCGGCGCCAGCTTCGAGCGCTTCTCGGAGTTGACCGAGATGAGCTTGAGCTTGCCTTCCTTCACGAATCCCGCGATCGACGGCATCGCCGACCACACCGCGGTGATCTGACCGCTCACCAGCGCCGGGATCGACTGCCCGTCCCCTTGAACGGCACGTGCAGGATGTCCATGCCGAGCGCCGCCTTGATCGACTCGAAAGTGAGGTGATGGATGCTGCCGATGCCGGACGAGCCGTAGGAAAGCTTGCCCGGGTTCGCCTTCACCATCTGCAAGAACTCGGTGAAGTTGCTGGCCGGGGTCGACGGAGGCACGGCGAGGAACAACGGTGCCCTGGCGGTGAAAGAAATCGGCGTGAAGTCCTTCACCGGGTCGTAGGGCAGGTTCGGATAGATGAAGGGGTTGACCGTGAACATGGTCGCGTCGGTCACCAGCAGCGTGTAGCCGTCGGCGGGCTTGGTCGAGAGGTACTGCGCGGCGACCACGCCGTTGCCGCCGGGCTTGTTCTCGACCACCACTGCCTGGCCCCATTTGTCGGAGAGCTTCTGGCCGACGACGCGTGCGACGGTGTCGGGCAGGCCCCCGGGGGCGTAGGGGACCACGAGGGTCACGGTCTTGCTGGGGAACGGCTGCGCGCATGCGATGCTGCTTGCCAGTGCGATTGCGGCGGCGGCCGCGACAACGGTGCGACGCTTCATGGACTCTCCTCGTGATCTTCCGGTCAGGCGCGACGGCGCTGGGCGCCGGCTGCGATTTTTTCAAGCACGATGCCGTTGCGCGACGCGACCAGGTCGGCCAGGATCGCGAGCGCGATTTCGGGGGGCGTGCGCGAGCCGATCGAAAGCCCCACGGGCCCGCGCAGCCGCGCGATCTGCTGCGGGCCGAGGTCGAACTCCGCGAGGCGCTTGCGGCGTTCCGCGCTGGTGCGTGCCGAGCCGACCGAGCCCACGTAGAACGCCTCGCTCTTCAGGGCTTCGAGGAGCGCCAGGTCGTCGAGCTTGGGATCGTGCGACACGGTGAGGATCACGCTGTGGCCGTCGGGCCGGAACGCGACCACCGCGTCATCGGGCATGCCGTCCAGCCACGTGGCGCCATTCGCCCGCCACGCGGCGCGGTACTCTTCGCGCGGATCGCACACGAACACCTGGAAGTCGACAGTGGCCGCGACCTCGGCGAGGTAGTGCGCGATCTCCGAGGCTCCGACCACGAGCATTCTCCAACGCGGGCCATGCACGCTGGTGAAGCGCGCCGCCGTACGCGCGCACTCGTCGCCCGCAGCCGCGGGCTCGAGCGTCCAGTCGCCGCTGGCGAGATCCACGTGGCGTGCGACAACGTGTCCGCCGCCGATGCGCTCGAGGAGTCTCTCGAACTCGGCGACCGTGACTTCAGGTTCGATGATGATTTCCAACTCGCCGCCACATGGCAGGCCGAAGCGCTGCGCCTCTTCGGCGCTCACTCCGTAGGCGGCGAACTGCGGCACGCGGCCGGAGTAATCCATCCGCCGCGCCACCAGGTCGTCCTCGATGCAGCCCCCGGAGAC
>JALYSB010000187.1 GCA_030855025.1 Pseudomonadota bacterium | reverse complement strand
AACCCGTGCGCCGAGGGACGGCCCGCACTGTGCGAGCCGGGGGCGGCGTCGAATACCGCGGGAACCCTGCTTTCAGGCGAGCGCCGCATCTTCAAGGACGGCAAGCCCATCCACCATCACATGGGCTGCTCCGCCTTCGCCGAGGCCGCGGTGGTCTCGCGCCATTCGCTGGTGAAGGTCGACCCCGAGCTCGCGCTGGATGAGGCGGCGCTCTTCGGCTGCGCCGTGCTCACGGGCGTGGGCGCCGTGGTGAATACCGCGCAGGTGCGTGCGGGCAACTCCGTCGCCGTCGTGGGACTCGGGGGCGTGGGCCTGGCGTCGGTGCTGGGCGCCGTCGCCGCCGGTGCCCGCGCGACGGTCGCGATTGACCTTTCCGACGACAAGCTCGCCCTGGCGAAGGAGCTGGGCGCGACGCACACGTTCAACGCGGCCGACCCCGACCTGGTCGCCAAGGTGAAGGAGGCGACCCAGGGCGGCGTGGATTTCGCAATCGAGATGGCGGGCTCCACGCGGGCCTTCGAGACCGCCTATCGCATCACGCGCCGCGGGGGCACCACCGTCACGGCGGGCCTGCCCCCGCCGAGCGCCACCTGGGCGATGCCGTCGACCAACCTCGTCGCCGAGGAGCGCACCATCAAGGGCAGCTACATCGGAACCTGCGTGCCCTCGCGCGACCTGCCGCGCTACATCGAGCTCTACCAGCTCGGCAAGCTGCCGGTGAACAAGCTCATGAGCGGGCGCATGAAGTTGGAGCAGATCAACGAGGGCTTCGACCTGCTGCACGAGGGCAAGGCGGTTCGGCAGGTCGTGACGTTTAGCTAAGTTGTCATCCCCGCGAAGGCGGGGATCCAATTGCTCGCGATGTATTGGGCCCCCGCCTGCGCGGGGGTGACGTAGTGCGTGGAGGATTCCATGAAAGGCTTCGAGCAGGGCAACGATTGGCTCAAGTTCTGGAGCGAGAACCAGAAGAGCCTTTTCCAGACATGGGCCGAGGGGATGCCGCCCCCGTTCGCGTTCCGGGGCGAGCCGCCGGCCGGCGACGCCATGAAGCAGGCCGCGCAGATGTCGGACCTGATGCGCTCCTCGATGGAGCAGTGGGCGGAGCTCGCCAAGGATGGCTGGACCAAGGCCGGGCGCTTCGACGCCGAGTCCATGAAGAAGCTGTTCGATCCGGCCGAATGGAAACGCGCCGGCTCGCACTTCGACATGGGCCTGGAGAAGCTCACCGAGGGGCCGACCTACGCGACCCTCTGGGACCTCGATCGCAGGATGCTGAACGTCCAGAAGCTCTGGATGGAGCGCGCGCGCGACGTCGAGCAATACTGGGAAGTGGTGCAGGGAGCCTGGAACCGGGCGCTCGAGCGATTCATGAAGGTCGCCAACGATCCCAAGGGCGAGCCCATCACGACCGGCCGCCAGATGCTCGACCTCTGGCTCGCGACGGCCAACAAGTCGCTGGTCGAGATGCATCGCTCGGATGCTTTCCTCGACGCCCAGCGCAGCATGACCCGGTCCTCGACCGAGTATCGCCTCGCCGAGCGCGAGATCGCCGAGGCGTTCTGCGAGATGCACCACATCCCCACGCGCACCGAGATGGACGAGATGCAGCGCGTGGTGACGGAGCTGCGGCGCGAGCTTCGGGCGATGAAAAGAAAGCCGGAGCCCGTGTCCCCGCCCGCGGCCCGGCCCCGGGCCACCGCCAAGCGCAAGAAGAAGTAGGAGAACGCCATGCGCGTGAACGTCGATCCCCAGCAAGCGTTCAAGGAGTTCACCGAGTTCAGCCGGCGCATGCAGATGGGGCGCGAGCTGCTCGAAAAGACCCGCGACCGCGACGTCCAGATCGCCACCACGCCCAAGCGCGAGGTCTGGCGCCAGGACAAGACCACGCTCTACCACTACACGCCCACCGCCAAGCAGACGGTGAAGACACCGGTGCTCGTGGTTTATGGCCTCGTGGGCCGCTATACGATGGCCGACCTGCAGGAGGACCGCTCGCTGGTGCGAAACCTCCTCGCGCAGGGCGTCGAGCTCTACGTGGTCGATTGGGGCACGCCCACGCGCAGCGATCGCTGGCTCACCCTCGAGGATTACATCGACGGCTACCTGGACGAATGCGTCGATTTCATCCGCGGGAAGCATAAGGTGGATAAGGTCTCCCTGCTTGGCATTTGCGAGGGCGGCGTGTTCACCACGTGTTACGCGGCGCGCCAGCCCGGCAAGATCAAGAGCCTCACCCTCACGATCACGCCGATCGACTTCCACGCGAGCGCCAAGGACGCGCCGCTGCACCACGGACTGATCGGGATGTGGGCGCGGAGCATGACGCACGCCGACGTGGACCGCCTGATCGAGGCCAATGGCAACTTGCCGGGCGAGCTGATGAGCTTCGTCTTCTCGATGATGACCCCGGTGAACGCGTTGACGAAGTACAACGTCGGCCTTTTCGACGTGATGGATGACGAGAAGAAGCTCCTCAACTTCCTGCGGATGGAGAAGTGGCTGGCGGACCGCCCCGACCACCCAGGGGAGGCGGCCAAGCAGTGGCTGAAGGACCTCTACCAGAGCAACCAGCTGGTGAAAGGCGAGTTCAAGCTGAACGGCCGGAAGGTGGACCTCAAGAAGATCACCATGCCGGTGCTGAACATCTTTGCCGAGGAGGACCACATCGTGCCCCCGCAGAGCACGCGGGCGCTGAGGCCCCTCATCGGAACGAAGAACTACACCGAGCTGCCGCTGCCGGGCGGGCATGTCGGCGTGTTCGTGAGCGGCAAGTCGCAGGGCATCCTCGGCAAGAACATCTACGGCTGGCTGAAGGTGCACTCCTGAACATGAAACCATGCCTGCAGAGCTGACGCCGCGATTCGACGAAGTGCCGGCCTACGGGCCCCATGGGGTCGTGAGGGTGGCTTACACGGAGTGGGGCTCGAAGGACGCCGAGCAAGTGGTGGTCTGCGTTCACGGGCTCACGCGCAACAGCCGCGACTTCGATTTCCTCGCGCGCCGCCTGGCAGCCAAGGGCATGCGCGTAGTCGCCCCCGACCTGCCGGGACGAGGCCGCAGCGAATGGATCACGCCCGCAACCGACTACGCCACGCCGCTCTATCTTGCTGCCACGACCGCGATCATCGCCCGCACCGGCGCCGCCGAGGTGGACTGGATCGGCACGTCGCTCGGGGGACACGTGGGCATGGAGATGGCCGCGCTCGAAGGGGCTCCCATCCGCCGGCTGATCCTCAACGATTTCGGCGCGCGCATCTCGGGCGCCGCCCTCACGCGAATCGGCTCATACCTGCGCATCAAGCGCCATTTCGAGGACATCCCCGCGGTGGAGTCCCACCTGCGAACAATTCACGAGCCGTTCGGGAAACTGACCGACGCCCAATGGCGCCACCTCGCCGAGCACAGCGCGGTCAAGACCGAGTCCGGCGATTACCGCCAGCATTACGATCCGGCCATCGGGCGTGCCTTCTCGTGGCCCTTGATGGTCGACATCGCGCTGTGGGCCGTGTGGGACAAGGTCTCATGCCCCACGCTGATCCTGCGCGGCGAGGACTCGGACCTGTTGCACGCTTCGACGGTGCGCGACATGGCCAAGCGCGGCGTGGCCGCGAAGGCGGGGCTCGTGCGCTCGATCGAGGTGCGCGGATGCGGGCACGCACCCGCGCTCATGAACGATGCCCAGATATCAATCGTCGAGGAATTCCTCCTCACGGCGAAAACCACCGCCAGAATTCATCGAATCGGAGGAACGAAATGAAACGACTTTCCGCTGCCGCCTTTGCCCTCGCATCCGGAATCGCTCTTGCGCAGGCTTATCCTTCGAAGCCTGTCACGGTCATCGTCCCGTGGCCGGCGGGCGGGCCTTCGGACATCGCCGCACGCCCGGTGGCCAAGGGGCTCTCCGATGCCTTGGGCAAGACCTTCGTGATCGACAATCGAGGGGGTGCCAGCGGCAACATCGGCACCGCCATCGTGACGAAGGCTCCCCCCGACGGCTACACGCTCCTCATCACCTCGAGCTCGCCGATCGTGATCAATCCGAACCTCTTCAAGTCGATGCCCTACGACGCGCAGAAGGACCTGGCGCCGATCACCAACGTGCTGCGCGTGCCGCTGGTGCTCGCGGTGCATCCGTCGCTGGGGGTCAAGAACCTGAAGGAACTCACCGCGTGGATCCAGGCGAACAAGGCGAAGGCCCAGTACGCCTCCGCGGGCAACGGGACGCCGCAGCACATGACCGGCGAACTCTTCAAGACCGCCGCGAACATGAAGGACCTCACGCACGTTCCCTATAAAGGATCCGCCCCCGCCATCACCGATGCCCTGGGCGGGCATGTGCCGATGCTTTTCGACAGCACCATCGCGATCCTGGCGCAGCTCAAGGACAAGAAGCTCGTCCCGATCGCGGTCACGGGGGCCAAGCGCTCGCCGAGCCTGCCGGATGTTCCCACCTTCGCCGAGGCCGGGTTGAAGGGCGTCGAGTCCTACGCCTGGTACGGATTCTTTGCGCCGGCCAAGACACCGAAGGACGTCATCGGCAGGCTCAATGCCGAGGCGCAGAAAGTGATGAAGGGGCCGGAGTTCACCAAGGTAATCGTGGATACTGGCTCCGAGTACGTCGGTGACACGCCGGAGAATTTCGCCAGGTTCATCGCCGCGGAGCAGGTGAAATGGGCGAAGGTGGCCAAGGACAGCGGGGCTACATTAGATTGACGGATGATTGGATCCCCGCCCCGGCTTATCGATTGCCGGGGTGACAGGCTCGGGATGACATGAAAAACAAGATTGTTTCCGCGGCCGACGCGCTCGCCATCGTCCGGGATGGCGACACCGTCGCCTTCTCGGGATTCGTCGGGACGGGAACGCCCGACGAGCTGATCGAGGCGCTCGAGAAGCGGTTCCTCGAGACCGGCCATCCCCGGGACCTCACGCTGGTCTTCGCCGCCGCTCCGGGCGACGGCAAGGACCGCGGCCTGAACCACCTCGCGCACAAGGGCCTGGTGAAGCGCGTGGTGGGCGGCCACTGGTCGCTGGTGCCGAAGCTGGGCGCGCTCGCGGTGGCCAACGAGATCGAGGCCTACAACCTGCCGCTGGGCGTGATCAGCCACCTGTTCCGCGACATAGGCGCGCACCGCGCTGGCGCCCTCACGAAAGTGGGCCTGCGCACGTTCGTGGACCCGCGCCAGGGCGGGGGGAGAATCAACGCGCGCACCAAGGAAGCGTTGGTGCGCGTGATGCAGATCGACGGCGAGGAATGGCTCTTCTACAAGGCGTTCCCGATCACCGTCGCGTTCATCCGCGGTACCACCGCGGACCCGTCCGGCAACATCACCATGGAGCGCGAGGCGCTGATCCTCGACAACCTCGCCATCGCGACGGCCGCCGAGAACTCGGGGGGCTTCGTGATCGCGCAGGTCGAGCGCGTGTGCGCCGCCGGCGCACTCAACCCGCGTCACGTCGTGGTACCGGGCGTGATGGTGGACTGTGTCGTGATCGCACAGCCCGAGAATCATCATCAGACCTACGGGACGGTCTACAACCCGGCGTTTTCGGGGGAGTTCAGGGTGGCGCTCGACATGCTGGCGCCGATGCCGCTCGACGAGCGCAAGATCATCGCCAGGCGCGCGGCTTTCGAGCTTCCCATGGGCGGGGTGGTCAACCTCGGCATCGGCATGCCCGAGGGCGTGGCGGCGGTGGCCAACGAGGAGCGGGTGCTGAGCCACGTGACGCTCACGGCGGAGCCCGGGGTCATTGGAGGCGTGCCGCAATCGGGCCTGGACTTCGGCGCCGCGGTCAACACCGATGCAGTGCTCCACCAGAACCAGCAGTTCGATTTCTACGATGGCGGCGGGCTGGACATGGCGTGCCTGGGCATGGCCGAGGTCGATGCCGAGGGGCATGTGAATGTGAGCCGCTTCGGGCCAAAGCTCGCGGGCGCCGGGGGTTTCATCAACATCACCCAGAACGCGCGCAAGCTGGTCTTTGCCGGCACTTTCACCGCCGGCGGGCTGGAAGTCGAGGTGAAGGAGGGCAGGCTCAGGATCCTGCGCGAGGGCCGCAGCCGCAAGTTCGTGAAGAAAGTCGAGCAGATCACCTTCAACGGCGCCTATGCGTCGGAGAAGGGCCAGCCGGTGCTGTACGTGAC
>JALYSB010000186.1 GCA_030855025.1 Pseudomonadota bacterium | reverse complement strand
GCAGAGCCGCAGCCTCACTCCCGAGGCCCAGTCGGCGGCGAGCGAAGAGATCGCGGACGTCCTCCTGTATCTCATCCGCCTCGGCGACCAGCTGGGCATCGATCCGGTGGCCGCGGCGCAACGCAAGCTCATCGCGAACGCGCAGAAGTATCCGGCGGACAAGGCGCGGGGCAGCAACAAGAAATACACCGAGCTCTAGTGCAGGCGGCGCCCGTCGTCCACTGGAGCGAGGACGGCGAGGCGCGCTCGGCGCACTGGCGCTCCGAGCGCGGGGCGCCGCCTCCCGGGAAGATGGTGATCGCCGACGACCGCATGACCGCCGACGACGCGTATGGGCTGGCATCCCAGGGCATCGGGCTCCTGTGGCGGGGCGACTTCCAGAACGCACGCCAGATGCTCACCGCCCTCGCGAGTCGCGCCGATCGCCCGCCCCGCCAACCCGGCAAGGCGCGGCGCGCGGCGGGCCAGGCACCGTCTCCCTCTCCTTCCAAGTCGCCTGCCGAACTCTTCAACCTCGAGCGCCAGTCTCGCGCGCAGCGCGCGCGCACGTTGGGCATGCTGCTGATCCCGCTCGATGCGGACTACTCCATTGCATTGCGGCGCGCGCCCGATACGCGACAAGCCTGCATGGAGGCCTACGGCGCGGGGCAAGACGCCTGCGTGGTGTCGTTGCGTGAATTGCTGGGCGTGGTCGGCGCGCACGAGTGGCGCCGCAAGGGGATCGAGCTCCCGGCGATCGGCGGAAGGATCCATCCCCACTACGGCGTATTCGCGCCCATTCGCAGCGAGTACGTCGATCTCGTCGCAAGCACCCCCCTGCCCGCTGCCGCCAAATCATCCCCGATCGCATTCGACATCGGCACCGGAACGGGAGTGCTGGCCGCAGTGCTGGCACGCCGCGGCATTCAGCGCGTGGTGGCCACCGACCAGGATCCCCGGGCGCTGGCATGCGCCCGCGAGAACGTCGAGCGCTTGGGCCTTGCCGGGCGCGTGGAGGTGGTGCCGGCCGATCTATTTCCTGAAGGTCAGGCCGCGCTCGTCGTCTGCAATCCGCCGTGGGTGCCCGCGCGGCCGAGCTCGCCGTTAGAGCACGGCATCTACGATCCCGAGAGCCGGATGCTTCAGGGATTTCTGCGAAGGCTGCCCGCGCACCTCGCGCCGGGCGGCGAGGGCTGGCTGATCCTGTCGGATCTCGCGGAGCATCTCGGCCTGCGCTCGCGGGAGGAGCTTCTCGCCGCGATCGAGGGCGCGGGCCTGAAGGTGGTGAATCGCATCGACGTGCGGCCGCGGCATCCCAAGGTGTCCGATGCAGACGACCCACTTCACGGCGCACGCAAGGCAGAGGTAACCTCACTCTGGCGGCTTTCTGTTTAGGCGAATCAGGACTCCCATGACGAAGCGTGGTCACCTTGCGATGGTCTTTTTTCCCATCGGCTTCGCAGTCCTGCCGGTGCACGCGGAACTCCCGGCGGCCCCGCTCGGGAAGCAGCGCGCCGCCAGCTCGCGGCTCGAATGGGAGATCCGGGATGCGGGCCATCCGATTCTCGGAAACATCCGCTTCGCGTTCCTCAAGACCCCAGTCGTGACGACGGTGGGAAAGGAGAGGGTTTTTCCCGCGCCTACTTCTCGTGCCAGAAGGGCGGCAGGTTCGCGATCGAGCTGGCAAACGCGACCGCGCCGGATGATCCCAAAGGCTTGCGGCCCCGCACGGACCCGCGCCTTTATTGCAACCGGCCGATCCAGCCCTGGGACGAGAAGCTGGCGCAGGAGGAGCTCCTCGCGCGCTGGGACGTGAACGAGATCGGCGACGCATTGGCGCAGGGCTTCCGCCCCTTTCCGCTGCGCGAGTGCGTCTCGATCCGCGTGATCCAGGAAGTCGTCCTGCCCCCGGGCTGGGCGCAGAGAAGCGCGAAGGTGGAATTCGACATTCTTCCCTACAACCGGGAGCTGGACGCGGTGTTCGCCACTTGCGGCGAGGTCTCGGCGTACGGACCTGCTGCCCCGGTTCCAGCACCGGTCGCGTCGGCCCCGCTACCTCAGGCCCGGCGGTCGAAGGCTACATCCGGCAGGACCGGCTCGTCCTGCAGTGATCGCGGGTCGGTGACCCGGGCTATTTCCCCGCCGCGACCAGCTCCTTCCACGAGGCGAGGAAGGCGGGCTGCGCAGCCGAGGCCTTCACGTCGTCGATCGGCGCCACCTTGAAGGCGGTGGTGCGCGGCAGCCCCACCGCGGTGAGGTCGACGTCGTCGCGGATCGGGCGGCGGAAAAATTTCTTCACCAGCATCTCCTGCGCCTGCTTCGAAGCGAGGAAGTCGTAGAACTTCTTCGCTTCCGCAGGGTTCGGCGACTTCTTCACCAGCGCCATGCCCTCGGGCGCAATGTAAGTGCCCTCGCTGGGATAGACGATCTCGATGTCCTTGTTGCCGCCAGAGACGTACTCCTGGGCGGCGTACTCCATCGTCATGCCGACGGCGAATTCGCCCTTGGCCACGCCATCGAAGACCTGGGAAGCGGTGCTCGTGATGGTCGCGTTCCTGGCGATCCCCTTGAGCGGCTCCCTGCCGAGCGCTTGCTCGATGCCATAGAGCGTTGCATACGAGGAGCTGGTCTTCTCCGGGTCGCTCACCACCAGCCGGTCCTTCCAGCGCGGGTGCGCGAGGTCCGACCACGTCTTCGGCATCGGATCGCCCCTGAGCGCGCGCTTGTTCACCATGATCACCATCACGTGCGCGTTGGTGCCGGCCCAGAGCCCCGTGGAATCCTTGTAGCCCCCTTGCAGGCTCGCGTATTCGGGCGACTGGTAGGGCTCGAAGAACTCCTTGTAGATGCGCAGGACCGAGAAGCCGCCCGACCAGAAGATGTCCGCTTTGGGCGCTCCGGCCTCGGCCTTGATGCGCTGCATCATGGCGCCGGTGCTGCCGCGCACCGGGGAGATCTTGATGTCGGGATACTTCTTGTTGAACTCCTCAGTGACCGCGTTGATGGCATCGACGGTGTTGGAGGAGTAGAGGACGACCTCTCCGGCGATTGCGGGGCCCGCGCCCAGGACAACTGCGGCGAGGACAAAGGAAGCGATGCGGCTGCGGCTCATGGGGACTCCATTGTTTTAGGGAGGGCTTGGGCCATTATCGCTCAGCGGCTCCTCGCGCCACTTTCACGACGGTCTGCCAGTGCAACGGGCATTGTCGGTAGGTTCCGAATAGCATCCCTCGCACAACAGCAAGATTCGGGAGGCTGGGCCATGAGCGTGAAACTGGACATCTTCGCCACCGAGGAGCATCCCCGCACCTGCGAGGCGGGGCAGACGATCTTCCAGACGTACGACATGGGCGCCGAGATATACGTCGTGCTCGAAGGCGAGGTGGAGCTCACCATCGGCGACCGCGTGGTGGAAACCCTCGGCCCCGGCGAGCCCTTCGGCGAGATGGCCCTGATCGACCAGGCGGCGCGCACCGCGACGGCCACCGCCAAGACGCCCTGCAAGCTGGCGGTCATCCCCGAGAGGCGCTTCCTCCTCCTGGTGCAGCAGGCGCCCCAATTCGCCCTGCAAATCATGACGGTGATGGCCGACCGCCTGCGGAAGATGAACGCGCGGCTCTAGCCGCGCGCGCGCAGACTGAGGTGCCCAACGCCGGTGGTCAAGAAAGCGATGGCAAGGAAATAGCCACCACGCCGGCCACCAGCAGCACGATACCCACCAGCTCGATCCGCGACATCGGCTCGCGGAAGAATCCTCGCGAGACCGCGTAGCTGAAGAGCACCTCGGCGAGGCCCACGACGCGCACGTCCACGGCGCTGCGCATCGCGAAGGCGGTGAACCATCCCATCGAAGCGAGCGCGCCCGCGAGACCCGCCAGCATCGACACGCGCCATGCCGACAGGACCTTGCCGAGCCCCTCGCGATCGCGCGCGAGGAGCCAGGCGCCGACCAGCAGCGTCTGGATCGCCTGCGCCCAGACGAGGCCGTACACGCCCTGCATCCAGGGCGTCTCCGGTGGAAGGGCGAGCATCGCGCCGCGATAGCCCACCGCGCACAACGCAAGGCCCGCGCCCGCGCCGAGGCCGAGGAGCGCGCCCTTCGACAGCCACGAGGGCCCGGTGGATCGCTCGGTCGCGGACTGACCCGACAAGAGCAGAACGCCGGTGGTCCCCAGAAGCATCGCCGCCATCACCGGCAACGACAGCGTCTCGCCGAGAAAGACCACGGCGTAGAGACCCACCTGGAGAACCTCGGACTTGGTGAACACGACCGCGACGACGAAGGAGCGCTGCGCCATCGCGGCCACGAAGAACGCCGTGGACGCCGCCTGCATCACCGCACCGAACGTCACCCACGCCAGGAATGAGGCGTTGGCCGTGGGCGGTGGGCGATTGCTGAAGAAGACGATCGCCGCGAGTGCGACGATCGCGAACGGCAACCCGTAGGCGAAGCGGATGAAGGTGGCCGCGACGACGCCGGCGCTCTTGGTGACGCTGCGCTGCACGGCGTTGCGAACCGTCTGCGCCGCGGCCGCTGCCAGCACGATCGGGATCCAGAGCCACGCGGCCGTGCCGGTACCTTCCATGATGGGATTCTAGCGTTCGCGGCTGGAAGCTAGCCGGTCTCGCGAATGCGCTTGGCGACCGCCTTCACCTCGTCCATCTCCTCGCGCGCGCGAGCCAGCTCCTCGGGGCTGGCGCGCTCGGGATTGGAGTAGTCGAGTTTCCATTCCGATGACTCGCTCCAGAGCAATGGCGACTGCACGGTGGTGCGTGCGGCTGGCGCGGATTCGAGCGTGCGCAACGCGAGCTCCAGCGTGAGCTCCTGGGACGCCCGATCGCGCGGCTTGCCGGCCGAATTGCCCAAGGGGAAATCACTGAAGAGCAGGCGCGGCACGCCACAATGCTCGACGATGTCCTTCGCGCATCCCATGACCACCGTCGCGATGCCGTTCGCCTCGAGGTGGCGCGCGGCGAGGCTCATGGTCTGGTGGCAGACCGGGCAATTCGGCACGAGGACCGCGGCGTCCACGCGGTCCTCGCGGCAGCGCGCAAGCAGCTCGGGAGCGTCCACTTCCATCGTGTGCCGCTGGCTGCGATTCGTGGGCATGCCGTGGAAGCGGGGCGCGAGCGCGAAGCGTCCCCGCGCGGCGAGCTCCCGCATGAGCGGCAGCGGGAACCAGGTGCCGCTGTCCTCGCCGGTCGTGTGCCTGAAGTCGATCGCCACGTGGGTGTTGCGCACGTCGTGGTCGCGACCGCTGTCCCCCGAATACACCTTGAAGAACTTGGCCGCGGCGTTGTAGGGGGCGCCGGCGCCTTGCGCTCCCTTGTCGGGCTGGTAGGGCGCGGCGGTCGTGACGAGCGCCACGGTGCACTCGGCGAGCGCTTTCGCGAGGGGCTGGAGCGGCACCTCGTCGAAATGCGCCCACCGATACGGGTTGTCGTAGCCGAGCGCGAGGTACCAGTCCCGCGTGCGCTGCATGTAGCGAATGGTCATCGCCGAAGTTTATCGATTTTGAGGAGGTTGGTTCAGCCCCGCAGCTTTGATAAGATAGCCGCTGTCTTCAACCGCATGAAAGGAGGTGATCGTGAAAAAGGCCCTGAATTTCGCCGTTGTGGTGGTGATGGATCACGCAACGAAGGCTACGATCGCCTGAGCGGCGTATCCCGCCCTGCCGCAACCGCGGAGGGACTCAAGAGGCCGGCCTAACCCGCCGGCCTCTTGTTTTGCGAAGCCGCTAGCTTCAACCCGAAAGGAGCCCGCCATGCCCAGCACCATCCGCCTGCACCGTGTCTTCAAGACCGCCCCCGAGCGCCTCTACAAGGCGTTCACCCACCCCGATGCGCTCGTGAAGTGGATGGCGCCGCACGGCTTCATCGCCAAGCGGAGCGGAGCTCAACATCACCCAGGAAGGCGTGCCAGACGTGATTCCCGCGGAGATGTGCTACCTGGGATGGGGGGAGTCGCTCGAGCTGCTCAAGCTGCTCGTGGAGCCGGAGATTCCGGACGGCGCGTAGCTGCGCTACTTCGAGCGCCCGTCCCCGCGAACAGCGTAGACCCCGTGGTCGAGAAACCGGATGCCGACGCGTTCGCCGAGGGGCCGCAGTGCCCCGACCTCGCGGACGATCGCGAAGAGCTCTCCCGCCGCGGTCGCCAGCGTGTATTCGGAATGCGATC
>JALYSB010000033.1 GCA_030855025.1 Pseudomonadota bacterium | reverse complement strand
CCTCTTTCCTCTACCTGCAGCCGGTGATCTCCGTCGTCACCAACATCGACGCCGACCACATGGAGACTTACGGGCAGGACTTCGAGCGCCTCAAGAGCACCTTCGTGGAGTTCCTCGGCCACCTGCCGTTCTATGGCCTGGCGGTGGTGTGCAAGGACGATCCCCACGTGCGCGCGATCATGCCCGCGGTCACCCGCCCGATGCTCACCTACGGCATCGACAGCGACGCGGACCTGCGCGCTCGGGACATCCGCTGGGACGAAGGGCGCATGCGTTTCACCGCCGTATCGGTCGACAAGAACTTGAAGCCGCTCGACGTGATGCTGAACCTTCCCGGAACACACAACGTGTTGAACGCGCTGGCGGTGATCGCCGTGGGACGCGAGGTGGGTGCGTCCGACGCCGCCATCGCCAAGGGCCTTGCGGAATTCAGCGGCGTGGGGCGGCGCTTCCAGCGCTACGGCGACATCCCGATCGCGGCTGGCGGCAGCTTCACGCTGGTCGACGACTACGGACACCACCCCGCCGAGATGGCGGCGACGCTCGCCGCGGCGCGAGGCGCCTTTCCCGGCCGGCGACTGGTGCTCGCGTTCCAGCCGCACCGGTTCACCCGTACGCGGGACCTGTTCGAGGACTTTGTGCGCGTGCTCTCGACCGCCGACGAGGTGGTGCTGGCCGATGTCTACCCCGCGGGCGAGGCGCCGATCGTGGCCGCCGACGGACGTTCGCTCGCGCGCGCGGTGCGCGTCGCGGGCAAGGTGGAGCCGGTATTCGTCGAACGCAGCTCCGAGATGCGCGACGCGGTGCTCGGGCGCCTGCGCGACGGCGACGTGGTCCTCACGATGGGCGCGGGATCGATCGGCCACCTGGCGCCCGAGCTCGCGGTGCCGCCCGCGGTGCCGCCTGCCGCGGGCCGGGACTGATGGACATGAGCGAGCTAGACCCCCATTTGGCACACCTGCGCGGCACGCTGCGCCGGGACGAGCCCATGGCCAAGCACGTGAGCTGGCGTGCGGGTGGCATCGCGCGCACGTTCTACCTGCCCGCGGGCGTTCCCGACCTGTGCGCATTCCTGCGCACCCGCCCCCCGGCCGAGCCGATCCTCTTCGTGGGATTGGGCAGCAACCTCCTGGTACGCGACGGCGGCTTCGAAGGCACGGTCGTCTTCACCCACCATGCGCTCACCGGCATTCGCCAGGAAGCCGGTGGCGCGCGGCCGACCTTCCACGCGGGCGCGGGCGTGCCGGCACCGCACCTCGCCCGCTTCGTGGCCAAGCATGGCGGTGGCGGCGCGGAATGGATGGCGGGCGTACCCGGGACCATCGGCGGCGCGCTGGCGATGAACGCGGGTTGCTATGGCGGCGAGACCTGGAACCACGTGCTCGCGGCCGAGACCGTGGACCGCAACGGCAACGTGAGCCTGCGCCAGCCCACCGACTACGACGTGGCCTACCGCCACGTGGCGCTCAAGAAACCCGTCGAGGAGTGGTTCCTGTCGGGGGTGTTCGTGTTCGAGCGCGGCGAGTGGGAGCCGGCGATGCGCAGGATGCGCAAGCTCCTCTCGCAGCGCGTCGCTTCCCAGCCGCTGAACCAGCCGAACGCGGGGAGCGTGTTTCGCAATCCCCCCGGCGACTTCGCCGCGCGGCTGATCGAGTCGTGCGCGCTCAAGGGATGCATCCTCGGCGGCGCGCAAGTCTCGCCCAAGCACGCGAACTTCATCGTGAATACGGGCGGTGCGACCGCTGCCGACATCGAGTCGCTCATGGACCTGGTGCAGACCACGGTGAGGCTTCGCACCGGCATCGACCTCGTGCGCGAAGTGCGCATCGTGGGAAAGGCCCAATGAGCGCGCTCGGGAAAGTGGCGGTGCTCATGGGCGGGCCTTCGGCCGAGCGCGAGATCTCGCTCATCTCGGGGCGCGCGGTGCTGGCCGCGCTGCGCAGCAAGGGCGTCGACGCGCACGCTTTCGATCCCGCGGAGCGCGAGATCTTCGAGCTGAAGCGCGAGGGTTTCGCGCGCGTGTTCATCGCATTGCACGGGCGCTTCGGCGAGGATGGCACCGTCCAGGGCGCGCTCGAAGTGATGCGCGTGCCCTATACCGGCAGCGGCGTGATGGCTTCCGCGCTCGCCATGGACAAGTGGCGCACCAAGCTCGTCTGGGACGCCTCGGGCATTCCCACCCCGCGATTTGCAATGGTCACGGCCGCGACCGCATGGGACAAGGTGGTCGAGCTGCTCGAGCTGCCCCTGATCGTGAAGCCCGCGCGGGAAGGCTCGACCATCGGTCTCACCAAAGTGCGCGCGGCGGCCGACCTCGAGAGCGCCTACCAGCTCGCCGCGAAATACGACGACCTGGTGATCGCCGAGGAATTCATCGCCGGCCAGGAGCTCACCGCGAGCATCCTCGGCGATGCCGCCCTGCCGCTGGTGCGGATCGAAGCGCCCGAGGGGAACTACGACTACCAGAACAAGTACTTCACCGACGACACCAAGTACTACTGCCCCGCAGGGGTCGCCCCCGAGCTGGAGGAGGAGATCCGCTCGGTCGCGCTCAAGAGCTTCCGGGTGCTCGGCTGCCGCGGCTGGGGCCGCGCGGACGTGATGCTGCGCGCCGACGGCTCCTACTCGTTCCTCGAGATGAACACCTCGCCCGGGATGACCGGGCACAGCCTCGTGCCGATGGCCGCGAAGGCCGCGGGAATGAGCTACCCCGACCTCTGCGCGAAGATCCTCGAGGCGGCGGCGCTCGAGACGGGAGGCTCGCCGTGAGCACCCCGGTGAAGCTCCGCCAGCGCATCGTGCCCGCGATCGCCGCCATGGCCGTGGTCGGGCTGCTTGCGATGACGGCATGGCACGGCTATCGCGCCGCGCTCTCGCAGCCACTCGAGCGCGTGATCTTCGCGGGTGAAGTCGAACGCTTGCCCCCCGCCGAGCTCGAGGCGCTGTCGCGCACGGTGATTTCCGCCGGCGCGCCGGCGCTGGCGGAGATCCGCGATGCGGCGCGGCGCGTGCCCTGGGTGCGCGAGGCGACAGTGCGGCGCCAATTCCCGGATGCCGTGGAGGTCACCTTCGAAGTCCACCAGGCGCTCGCGCGCTGGAACGAGCGCCAGCTGGTGAGCCCGCGCGGCGAGGTGTTCACCGCCAGCGGCCCCGGCGCGCTGCCGCGCTTCCGCGGTCCCGAGGGCGCGGCCGGCGCGATGACGGCCGAGTATCCGTCCATCGTTGCGGCGCTCGCTCCGCTGGGAAGCCCCGTGAAAGAGCTGCACCTGTCCGCGCGCGGCGCGTGGGGTGTCGTGCTCGAGAGCGGCCTCGCGGTCGAGCTCGGCCGCGACGACTGGAAGGCCCGCACCCAACGCTTCGCCGCCGCCTGGCCGCGCCTGGCCGAAGACGCGCGCGCCACCCGCTATGCCGACTTGCGCTACCCCAACGGATTCGCGCTGAGAAAATGATCCCCACGCGACCCCGCGATACCCGCAACCTCCTCGTCGCCCTCGACATCGGGACCTCGAAGATCGTGACCCTCGTGGCCGAGATCACGGCCGAGGACACGTTGGTCCTCATCGGCATGGGCAGCCATCCGTCGAGGGGCCTGAAGAAGGGCGTCGTGGTGAACATCGAGTCCACGGTGAACGCGATCCAGCGCTCGCTCGAGGAAGCCGAGCTCATGGCCGACGCGAAGATCAAGGAAGTGCTCACCGGCATCGCCGGCAGCCACATCAAGAGCTTCAACTCCCACGGGATGGTCGCGATCAAGGACAAGGAGGTCCAGCAGTACGACATCGACCGCGTGATCGAGACCGCGCGCGCCGTCAACATCCCCATGGAGCAGCAGGTGCTCCACATCCTCGAGCAGGAATTCATCATCGACGGGCAGGGCGGCGTGCGCATGCCCACGGGCATGAGCGGCATGCGCCTCGAGGTGAAGGTCCACATCGTGACCGGGGCGGTGTCGGCGGCGCAGAACATCATGAAGTGCGTGCGCCGCTGCGGGCTGGAGGTGAAGGACCTGATGCTGCAGCCGCTCGCCAGCGCCGACGCCGTGCTGCTCGACGACGAGCGCGACCTGGGCGTGTGCCTGGTCGACATCGGCGGCGGCACCACGGACATCGCGGTGTTCACCGATGGGGCCATCAAGCACACCTCGGTGATCCCGATCGCGGGCGACCAGATCACCAACGACATCGCGATGGCGCTGCGCACACCGACCAAGGACGCCGAGGAGCTGAAGATGGCCCACGGCGTTGCGCTGCGCCAGCTTGCGAGCTCGACGGAAATGATCGAGGTGCCCGGCGTCGGCGACCGGGGCCCGCGCGAGCTCTCGCGCCAGACGCTCGCCGAGGTGATCGAGCCGCGGGTGGAGGAGCTCTACTCGCTCATCCAGCGCGAGCTGCGCTCCTCGGGGCTGGAGGAGCTGCTCTCCTCGGGAATCGTGATCACCGGCGGGTCCTCGCTCATGAAGGGCATGGTCGAGCTCGGCGAGGAGGTCTTCCACATGCCGGTGCGCGTTGGGTTGCCGAACTATCGCGGGCCGCTCGCCGAGGTGGTGCGCAATCCGCGTTATTCGACGGCGATGGGCTTGCTGACGGCGGGGCTGGAGCAGGTGAAACGCGACCGGCACGCCAAGTTGCAGGGGGCGGGATTCAAGGAAGTTCTCGAAAAGATGAAGAGTTGGTTCAAGGGCAATTTCTAACGTAGTCGAAATACGTACTCACAAAAAAGGAGACGCATCATGATCGAGCTGCTGGAAAGCCAGACACCCGAAGCGGTCATCAAGGTGGTGGGCGTGGGAGGCTGCGGGGGTAACGCGGTCGACCACATGATCAACAACGGCGTGCAGGGCGTGGAGTTCATCTCGATGAACACCGACGCCCAGGCGCTCAAGCGCAACCTGGCGAAAACCACGTTGCAGATGGGGACCGGCACCACCAAGGGGCTGGGCGCCGGCGCCAATCCCGAGGTCGGGCGCCTCGCGGCCGAGGAAGACCGCGCGCGCATCACCGAGCTGATCGAGGGTGCCGACATGCTCTTCATCACCGCGGGCATGGGCGGGGGCACCGGCACGGGCGCCGCCCCCGTGGTGGCGGAGATCGCCCGCGAGCTGGGCATCCTCACGGTCGCCGTGGTGACCAAGCCCTTCATCTTCGAGGGCAAGCGCCAGAAGGTCGCGGCGGTGGGCATCGAGCAGCTCAAGCAGCACGTCGATTCGCTCATCATCATCCCCAACGACCGGCTCATGCAGGTCCTCGGGGAGGACGTGACCTACGAAGACGCGTTCCGCGCCTCGAACGACGTGCTGAACGGCGCGGTCGCGGGTATCGCCGAGGTGATCAATTGCCCCGGCATGGTGAACGTCGATTTCGCCGACGTGCGCACCGTCATGAGCGAGAACGGCGTGGCCATGATGGGCTCGGCCACGGCCTCCGGGCCGGAACGCGCGCAGATGGCGGCCGAGCAAGCCGTGCATTCGCCGCTGCTCGAGGACATCCATCTCGCCGGCGCGAGGGGCGTGCTGGTGAACATCACCGCGAGCCACTCGATGAAGCTGAAGGAGGTCCACGAGGTCATGAACACCATCCGCTCGTTCACCGCCGAGGACGCCACCGTGATCTACGGCAGCGTGATCGACGAGGCGATCGGGGACGCGCTGCGGGTGACGATCGTCGCCACCGGCCTGGGCGGCCCCGCCGCGCAGCGCCAGCAGCCGGTCATGCAGATGGTGCAGCGCACGGGGACGGACGATTCGATGGGCGGGCCGGTCAACTACGACGAGCTCGACCAGCCGACCGCGATCCGCCGCCGCCGCGACGTGACCATCGAGGCGATGCGCCATTCGGGGGTGGACATGCTCGACATACCGGCATTCCTCAGGAAGCAGGCCGACTGACAACGTCATCCCCGTCAGCCTGCCCCGGCAATCGGTAAGCCGGGGTCGGGGATCCAATCTCGTCCGGGGTGTCTCCCCCCGGCCGGGATGCGTGACGTCGCGGGCCCGCCTCTGCGGGCCCGTTTTTCATGCGCGTGAATATGCACGTGCTCGCGCGGACCATCCGCGTAAACTCGCCGCATGAAGTTCGTCCTCGGGGTGCTCGCCGCCGCTGCGCTGCTGGGAAGTGCCACGGCACACGGCGCGCAACCCGAATCCGCGTGCGGACCCCTTCCGGCGTACCGGCTGCTGCGGTTCGACGAGAGCTACTGGAGTACGACGCCGACGGCGACCCGAAGAAGCTCGCGGCCATCATGGAGGAGCTCGTGCGCACCAAGGTCGATGTGATCGTGGCGATGTGCACACCCCGAGGCGCTCGCGGCGAAGAAGGCCACGTCGACGATCCCGATCGTCGTCACCGCCGCCGGCGACTTCGCGGCCGCGGGCCTCGTCACCAAATTTGCCAAGCCCGGCGGCAACATCACCGGCTTCAGCCTCTTGCTGAACGAAGTCAGCGTGAAGCGCGTCGAGCTGCTGCGCCAGTCGTTTCCGAAGATCAAGCGCGCGACGGTGATCTGGAACCCGGTGCGCCCCGACAACGCCATCGAGGTCGCGCAGATGCAGGAAGCGGCGCGGCAAATGGGACTCGAGCTGCAGTCGGCGCCGGTGCGCACGAAGGTGGAGCTGGCTACCGTCCTCGAGATGCTCGCCGTCGACGGGACGCAGGCGGTCTTCAACGCGGGCGACACGCTGCTCGCCCTGGAGTCGGGCAAAGTCGTGCGCCGTGCCGCCGAGCTGAACCTCCCGGGCATGTTCACGGAGCCGATCTTTCCCCGCCAGGGCGGTCTCATGTCGTACGGCCCCGACCTGAACGTCCAGCAGCGACGCGGGGCCGAGTACGTGGACCGCATCCTCAAGGGCGAGAAGGCGGGCGACTTGCCGATCGAGATGCCGACGCGCTTCGAGCTGGTGATCAACCGCAAGGCCGCGCGCGCCAAGGGATGGGAGATTCCCCAATCGGTGCTGATGCGGGCCGACGAGGTGATCGACCGGTAGGGCGGGACGTTCGGGTGCCTATGCAACGTCGCATTCCGCCGCTAGCCAACTCGCTAAGCATCTGATAAAATTAGTAAAATGATCAAGCAGCGCACTTTGAAGACGATCGTCCGCGCCACCGGCGTGGGCCTGCACACCGGCCAGAAGGTGACCATGGCCCTGCGTCCGGCGCCGATCGACACCGGCATCGTCTTCTGCCGCTCGGACCTCCCTGGCAATCCCGAGATTCCGGCGCGCGCCACCAACGTGGTCAACACCACCATGGCGACGGTGCTCGAGCACGGTAGCGCGCGCGTCTCCACGGTCGAGCACCTGATGTCGGCGCTTTTCGGCCTCGGCATCGACAACGCATATATAGATGTGTCGGCCGAGGAAGTGCCGATCATGGACGGCAGCGCCGGGACCTTCGTCTTCCTGCTGCAGTCGGCGGGCATCGAGGAGCAGGCGGCGCCCAAGCGTTACCTGCGCATCCTCAAGACCGTGGCGCTGGAGAAGGGCGACAAGAAGGTAAGGCTCGAGCCCTTCGACGGCTTCAAGGTGGGGTTCACGATCGAGTTCAGCCATCCGGTGTTCGACGCCGCGCAGAACACCGTCGAGGTAGACTTCGGCGAGGTGTCGTTCGTGCGCGAGATCGCGCGTGCGCGCACGTTCGGGTTCACGCAGGACGTCGAGATGATGCGCTCCAAGGGCCTCGGGCGCGGCGGCTCGCTCGACAACGCGCTGGTGATCGACGATTTCCGCGTGCTCAACGCCGAGGGCCTGCGCATGGAAGACGAGTTCGTGAAGCACAAGGCCCTCGATGCCGTGGGAGACCTCTATCTCCTCGGCGCGCCCATCATCGGCGCGTTCCACGGCCACAAGTCCGGACACGAGCTCAACAACCTCCTCGTCCGCAAGCTGCTTGCGGATCCCAGCGCCTGGGAATCGGTGACTTTCGATCGCATCGAGGCGCTGCCCCGGGCCTTCGCGCGACTCCACCTGCAACCCCAGTAGCCTGCCTTGGCACTGCCGACGGTGGCATTCGCGAAGTTCCGCGCCCTCGCCCCGGCGGAGCGTCGCGTGGTGCTCGTCTCGTTGCTGCTCCTGCCGCTGTTGTCCATCGCGCTGCGCATCGCGCCACGCCGGGGTTTGCAGTGTGCACGAGGTCGCCCGATGGAGATGCCTGCTCGCGCCCGATCGCTCGACCCCGCGCGCACGGCGGCGCTCGTCTGCGCAGTCGCGGGCCGCCTCCCGCTGCGGTCGACATGCCTCGCTCGCTCGCTGTTCGTGCAGTGGCTGTTGCGGCGCCAGGGCACGAGTAGCGATGTGAACGTGGGAGTTCGATTCTCGGGCGGCAGTCTGGAGGCGCACGCGTGGGTGGAGTGCGACGGGCAACCCCTCTGCGAGATGCCCGACGTGCGCTCGCGGTACCACGCGTTCACGGAGCCTTTCCCGGTCGAGGCCCTGTTTCGGCGATGAGCGCGATCGCCGGCGTGGTCTGGCACGGGGGAGCGCCTGCCGAGGCGCAAGCGGCTGAACGCATGACGGCGGCGATGGCAAGCCGCGGCCCCGATGGGCGCGACACCTGGGCGCGTGGTCCGGCCGCGCTCGGACATTGCATGCTGCGCACCACGCCCGAATCCCTGCACGAGCGCCAACCGCTCGCCAACGAGGACGGCTCCGTGATCGTCGTGCTCGATGGACGCGTCGACGATCGCGCAACGCTGCAGCGCGAGCTGGCCGCTCGCGGGGCCACCCTTCGCGACACCACGGATGCGGAGCTCGTCCTGCGTGCGTACGAAGCGTGGGGCGAGGAGTGCGCCGATCGCGTCATCGGCGAGTTTGCATTCGTGGTCTGGGACGCGCCCCGCCGCCGCCTCTACGGCGCGCGCGACGCCGCCGGGACGCGCCACTTCTACTATCACCAGGGCAAGGGTTATTTCGGCTTTGCCTCCGAAATCGGCGGACTGCTCGCGCTCGGGACCATCGAGCCGCGCCTCAACGAGGAGCGCTTGCTCGCCTGCCTGGTCGTCGAGTTCGACCGCGACGATGAGGTGGGCACCCTCTACGAGGGCATCCAGCGCTTGCCCGCCGGGCATTCCATGGTGGTGTCGGACGGCCGGGTCCGCACCTGGCGGTACTGGGAGCCCACGCGACTTTCCGAGGCGAAGTACGCCTCGCTCGACGAATGCGCCGAGGCCTATCTCGACCAGCTTCGGATCGTGGTCGAGTGCCGGCTGCGCCACATCGGACCGGTCGGGGCGATGCTCAGCGGGGGGCTCGACTCCTCGGCGCTCGTGGGCCTCATCCGCAAGGAGTTCCGCCATCGCCTCAGCACGCCGCTGCGAACGTTTTCCCTCGTGCGCCAGGACCGCCAGAATTGTCCCGACGCCGCGCACATCGACCGCATGCTCGCCGAAGGGTGGGTGGTCCCGACGATCCTCACCTCGGATGTCGCGGCCCGGCGCTGGCGTGAGCACGTGGGACGCATCGAGGCGCTCAACGAGCCGTGGTCGCTCACGCAAGGCTTCACGAACGGCCTGATGTACGAAGCGGCGGCGCGCAGCGGCTGCCGCGTCCTCATGGACGGGATGGCCAACGACCTCTACTTCTATGCGGTCGGCCGCAGCCTGGGTTGGCAATCGCAGCGCCTGAGGAGCCTGCCGGCGGTGCTCGCCGCCAGCCGGCGGCACGGCATGGAAAAGCCCGTCAGGCAGCTCGCATGGCGCGCGGCGGCGGACGTCGCGCCGCGATGGGTGCGCGCGGAGTACGGCGCCTTGCGTGACCGTTACGCCAAGCCGTGGTCGGACTTCGCCCTGTTGCGCCGTGAAGTCGGTCGCGACTTGCTGGCCGCCAGCCGCAAGCGGCGAAATAGCGGGCCTCGCGATGCACTGCTGCTCGACGACCGAGCACGGCACGCACGCGACTTCACTACCGGCCTGCTCTCGTTCGCGCACGAAGTGAACGGGCAACTCGCGCTTTCCATGGGCGTGGAACCACGCAGTCCATTTTCCGACCGCCGGATGATCGAGTTCGCCATTCGCATGCCGCTCGAGGCGAAACTGTGCTGCGGGTGGTACAAGCATCTTGCGCGGCGCGCATTGGCAGGCATCCTTCCGGAGGAGGTGCGCTGGCGCAGCGACATCGGACGCCATCCCGGCTGGACGTTCTACGACACGCTGGCGCGGGAGATGGAGCGCGGCGATTGCGAAGGCTGGAGCGCCGAGGGCCTTGCGCGTAAACTGGATCCGTGGCTCGACGTCGCGCACTTGCGGCGCGCCGTCGAGCGATACCGCCAGCATCGAGACCCCGTAATCGGGCGGGACTTGCTGGCAGTCAGCGTTCTGGCGCGCTGGATTGCGCCACGATTCAATACCGCTCGCGAAAGGACCGGATGATGCGCAGCCCCAAGGATTCTCCCAAGGCGCGGAGAGAGAAAAAACCCTACGTCGCGCCGAAGCTCGTGAAGTATGGCGACGTTCGAAGCCTCACCCAGGTGTCGACGATGGGCAGCACCGAAGAATCTGCCGGTAGCGGCGTCATGAAGCCCGGCTCCGATCGGCGCCTGAAGGAGAATGTCGTGCGCATCGGTTCGCATGCGCTGGGGTTCGGCCTTTACCTGTTCGATTACAAGGTCGAGTTTCGCCGCGAGCACGGAGTCGGGCGCCAGTTCGGCGTCATGGCCGATGAGGTCGAGCGGGTGGTGCCGCAAGCGGTATCGCGCGACGCGTGCGGTTTCCAGTTTGTCGACTATGCGATGCTCGGCATCCGCCGCGCGCTCGCGCAGGACACCGCCGCCTGACCTGCCGGCTTCATGCTTTCCGAGCATCTCGCGTACCTGTCCGATTCCTTCCGGCTCCAGGGCTTTGCCGCCGCGATCCGGACGGTGGTGAGGCCGGGCGATGTCGTGGTCGATCTCGCGTGCGGAAGTGGCATTCTCGGCTTGCTCGCCCTCAAGGCCGGGGCGGCCCGGGTCTATTGCATCGATGAGGGCGCGATCCTCGATGTCGCGCGCGAGTCCTTCCGGCGCAATGGGCTGGAGGACAGAGTGTCGCTGGTCCGGGGCCGCGCGCAGCAGGTCAACCTGCCGGAACGGGCGGATGTCGCGGTGTGCGACAACGTCGGCTGGTTTGGATTCGACTACGGGATCATCGAGCTGCTGCGGGATGCCCGGGCGCGGCTGCTGAAGCCGCAAGCGCGTGTGGTTCCAAGGGCACTCGAGATCTATGTCGTCCCGGTGGAGTCGCCGCTGTGCATGGGTCCGCGGATCGCGTGGCCGGCAATGCCTGTCGAGTTCGAGTGGTTGCGAGACCGGTGGACCAACGCGAAGCATCCCGTCGAGCTGCAGCCCGGCCAGATGCTCGCCACCGCGGCAAACGTCGGGCGCATCGACCTCACGAGGGACAGCCCCGAACTGTTTACCTGGAGCGCGCGATTCCAAATCGAACGTGCGGGCGTCCTGCATGGCTTGGCGGGGTGGTTTGGCTGCGAGCTGGGAGCCGACGCCCGGATGACCAATTCGCCGACCGCACCCGAAAGGATCAACCGGCCGCAGGTCTTCCTGCCCATCGACGAGCCGGTCGCGGTGGCCGCGGGCGAGGCCGTCGAGGTCACCGTGATGGCGCGGCCCGAGGAGGGCCTGATCGCCTGGCAGGTGTCGATCGCAGCCAGCGGCCGCCGGTTCGACCAGTCGACATTCCACGGCACCGCGTTGTCGGCCTCGCACCTGGCGCGGACGTCGGCGGCCCGAGTGCCGACGATTTCCCCTTCGGCACGCGCGCGTGGGATCGTTTGGGGCTATTGCGATGGACAACGGACGCTGCGCGAGATCGAGGAGTCGGTGCTGCGCGATTTCCCCGCGCTTCTCCCCTGCGAGAGGGAGATTCGCCGCTTTGTCGCCGATGTGCTCGCGCAGGACGCCCCGTGACGCAACTCTCCGTGGGCTCACCCCGGCCGCAGGGCCTGATCGCGACGCCCGCGTTCTGGGAGGTCGAGTTGCCGGAAGGCACGCCGTGGACACGCTCCTATCGCCTCTCTGGAGGTTATCTGGTCCGCTTTCCCGGCCTCGCCGACTTCGAGATCCACGGCGACCTGACGCGCATCGATTGCCACCCCGCCCCGGAGGTCGGCGACGAGACCTGCCGCCACCTGTACCGGAACCAGGTGTTGCCGATGGTGCTGAGCCATGCCGGGCACCTGGTATTCCACGCAAGCTGCATCGCGGTGGAAAACGGCGCGGTCGCCTTCGCGGGCCGAAGCGGGACGGGAAAGTCAACCCTTGCGGCGAGCTTTGCCAGGAATGGAGCTGACTTCCTGGCCGACGATGGTCTCCTGGTGGAGGAACAGGACGGTGGATTCCGAGCGGTGCCCGCCGAGCCCTCGATTCGACTCTGGGGCGATAGCGAGAGCGCGCTGCTCGAAGCAGGCACGCGCGCGGCGCCGCCGGTCGCATACACCGTGAAGTCCCGCATCCTCGGCGGGCCCGGTCTCACGTTCTGCACCGAGGCGTTACCGCTGCGCGCCGTGTATTTTCTCGGCGAGGGACTCGCGGTGCGGCCCACGATCGCGCCGATGAGCGAGGCCCAGGCGCTTCTCGGGCTGGCCGCCAATACATTCCTTCTGGATCCCGACGATCGTTTGGCCCTGGGAGCGCATTTCGAGCGGCTGGCTGGTTTTGCACGGGCGAAGCTTTGCCACGTGCTCGACTACCCGCGGAGCTATGGGGAGCTTGCCGGGGTTCGCGACGCGATCCTGCTTCACGTGCAGGAGGGATCCTGAACCCCTCGGATCGCATGAAGATCCCGCAGCACGTCATGGCCCGCCAGGTGGGCGACGATTGCGTGATGCTCGACCTGGCCAACGGTACCTACTACGGGCTCAACCCGGTCGGCGCGCACGTCTGGCAGCTGATGGTGGAAGGCAAGAGCCTCGGGGAAATCTGCGCCGCCGTGGTCGAGCAGTACGAAGTCTCGCCCGAGGGTGCGCAAGCGGATGTCCTCGCGCTGCTACAGGAACTGCAGGACCTTGGCCTGGTGGAACCAGGACTTCCGAGTGATCCCGGATAGTCTCCCGGCCTTCGAGGGCTTCGACGTCGCGCACCGCGTGCTCGCGGCGTGCGCGATCTTCGATGCCTCGCAGGGTTGCTCGCCTCCCGGCATCGCGCAAGGGGTCAAGCTCGCCGACGGCGCGGCGTTGCTGGCGGCCGCGACCGCGCACCAGCTGCGGCCGCAGCTCTGCGCCCACCTGGAAGCGCATCGCGCGTCTCTCGGCGATGCAGCGGACGTGCTGTTGAGGTTGCGGCCGATCGCAAGCGCGCACGAGGGTCATGGCCTCATGCTGGCGGGTGAGCTGCGTCGGGTAGTCGAGGTGCTCGGGTCGCGGGAGGTGACGGCGATCCCGTTCAAGGGCCCGGCCTTCGCGAGCCTCGTGGGCCATGGCCCGCGCCTTCGCGAAATGGGAGACCTCGACCTCTTCGTGGAATTCAGCTTGGTCGGAAAGGCCGTGAACGCGCTGCGCGAGCTGGGCTACGAGTCGCCCTTGCGCGCACGCGCCCTGGATACGCCGTGGCTTGCGCTCGCCACCGATGAGCTCCTCCTCACGCGGCGCGCGGACGGTGGCGCGATCGAGCTGCACTGGCGGCTCGGCCATCGGTGGTTCCCGGCTTGCGTCACCCTGGCGGACATCGGCAGTGCGACGCGTGTCGCCAGCGTATTCGGTGTGACCGTCCAATGGCCGAAGCCCGAGGAGCTCCTGCTCGTCCATGTGACCGACGGATTGAAGGCCGGCGGCGCGAGCTTGAGGTGGGCCGCCGACGTTGCGACACTCCTGCTCCGGTACGCGATGCAGCTCGACTGGACCCGCCTGTGCCGGATTGCGCAGGCGAACGGCGGCTTGCGGGGGCTGCGCGCCTCGTTGCTCGTGGCGGCACGCGTCTCGCGCGAAGCGGGTCGGGTGACGGGCGTCGACCCGCTTGCGTCGGCCCTTCCTGCGGCCGGCCGCGAGCTGCTGCAGTCGCGCGACGCAGGATGCATGCGCGCGGCGGCCGACATGCTCCAACGGATGGCCCGCGATGCCCAGCTGCAAGGGCCGCTGGCCCAATTTCGATGGGCGCTACAGGTAGCCGACCGGCCCGCGCGCGTGGCCTCGCAGGTGGCCGCCTACCTCGCCGGGCCGGCGCTCGCCGACCTGATGCTCATGCCGGAAACAGGGGAGTCGGACGCCTGCCTTCGCTGGCGCGCGTTGCGTCGAAGAGCGGCTCGATAGGCCCCATGCTCGTGCTGCGTTTTTTCGTGCTGATTGCCGCGCTGCTACTGGTGGGTCTGGGCATCGCCTTCGTGATCACCCGCAACCGGCGCTACCTCACCATCGCCTGGCTCGCCGTGCAGGTGATGCTGCTGCTGGTGATCGCGGTCGCGCTGCTCTACGTCTTCGAGCGCGTGCTCCTGCTTTGACCCGGGTCTCCCAGCCGCTCGAGCGCTTCCTTGAGAGGTGAGTCCGCCATCCCCTCAGCGAGGCTCGCCAGCTGCTCGCGCGGCATCTCGCCACGCGACTTCACCGGGCGGCGGGGCGCGGGGCGATCGACTTGAACTTCGATTCGAATTGAAGTAAGCTCCTGATCCCTTGAGTGTTTTGAGGATCTGCGGCCCGCCTGCAGTCCTTCCAGCAGTCGGGGCGCGAGATGCCGAAGGGCCGCCGCTACTGGCCCCGATGCCGCGCAAACAACAACGGTCGTACCGTCAATGGCGCATACCCGACTCGCAGCCGCGAGGCTCTCGGGTGCAAGAGTCCGATAGCGCTTCTGCAAGCGCTTGATGTACTGGAGGCGCTCGGCAAGCGGGCGCAGCTCGGCGTTGTCGTCGAGCAGCTTGGAAATCGGTTCGGATGCCATAGGCGACGTTGGGAGGAATCAGCAGAATGAACATTATTCTCGTTTCGGACAGTCTCGCGAAGAGCCGCTCGGTGGCGCTCTCCCAGACACAAGTCATCCTGATGGCGATGGGCATCCTGTTGGCGGGCTTCATGCTTGCCATGGCGACCTACTTCGTCACCATGAAATTCGCGGTGGACCACCGCAACCCGTACCTGCGCGCGCTGCTGGCCTCGCTGCACCAGGATGAGCTCAAGCGCTCGGAAGCGGAGATGAAGGACAACCTCAGCTCGCTGGCGGTCAAGGTCGGTGAGCTGCAGGCAAGGATCCTGCGCCTCGACGCGTTTGGCGAGCGCCTCGCCAAGGCCGCCGGCATCAAGCGCGAGGAATTTCGCTTCGACGAGAAGCCCGGCCAGGGCGGGCCCGCGGTGACGATGGGCCCCGACCTCACGCTCACCGAGTTCCAGCACATGCTCGCCGAGATCGGCCGCGTTCTCGACGACCGCACCGACAAGCTCGGCGTGCTCGATTCCTTCCTGATGGACGACCGCCTCGCGCGGAAAACCATTCCCACGACCATGCCGGTGCCCATGGGCTACTACTCGTCCAACTATGGCTATCGCCTCGATCCGATCAACGGCAAGACTTCATTTCACACGGGCGTCGACCTGATCGCGCCTCCGGGCACGCCGGTGCTCGCGGCCGCGGGCGGCGTAGTGTCGACGGTCGCGTACGTCGCCGAGTATGGCAACGTGGTCGAGGTCGACCACGACAACGGGCTCACATCGCGCTACGCCCATCTTTCCAAGATGCTGGTGAAGGTAGGCGACGTGGTGATGAAGGGCCAGCAGGTGGCGCTCGTCGGATCCACCGGGCGTACCACCGGACCCCATCTGCATTTCGAAGTGCGCGAGAAGGGCATCCCGTTGAACCCGAACAAGTTTCTTTCGCTCGGGACCAAGAACGACTCGGTCTTCAACGCGGCCTTCAGGAAGTAGGGGGTTGTGGGCCGCCCGGCCCGGCCCCATCTGCAGATATAATTATTGACCGCCGGCCCATCCAGGGCCGGTTTCACATTTCCGACACCCCACACCGCTCCCCGTCAGACGGGACCCCCGCCCCACGTGCTCACGACCGCCCTCAAGGCCATTTTCGGCAGCCGCAACGACCGACTCCTCAAGGAGTATCGCAAGAAGGTCGAATCCATCAACGCGCTCGAAGCCGGCCTTGAGCGGCTGAGCGACGCCGAGCTCCAGGCGAAGACCCCCGAGCTCAAGCAGAAGGTCACCGCGGGCGCCAAGCTCGAGGCCGTCCTCCCCGAGGCCTTCGCGGTCGTGCGCGAGACCTCGCGTCGCGTGCTCGGCATGCGGCACTTCGACGAGCAGATGGTCGGCGGGATCGCGCTGCACCAGGGCAAGATCGCCGAGATGCGCACGGGCGAGGGCAAGACGCTCGTAGCGACCCTTCCCTCGTACCTGAATGCGCTCGAGGGCAAGGGCGTCCACGTGGTCACGGTGAACGACTACCTCGCCAAGCGCGACGCCGAGTGGATGGGCCGCATCCATCGCTTCCTCGGCCTGACCATCGGCGTGGTCGTCCCGCAGATGGATTCCGCGGAAAAGCAGCAGTCGTACCTCGCCGACATCACCTACGGGACCAACAACGAGTTCGGCTTCGACTACCTGCGCGACAACATGGCGACTACGATTCCCGAGCGCTTCCAGCGCGGGCTCAACTACGCCATCGTCGACGAGGTCGACTCGATCCTGATCGACGAGGCGCGCACGCCGCTGATCATTTCGGGCCAGGCCGAGGACTCCACCGAGCTCTACCGGCGCATCAACCTGTTGATCCCGAAGCTCGTCGCCCAGAAGGACGAGAAGGCCGAGGGCGACTACTGGGTCGACCTGAAGATGCACAGCGTCACCCTGTCCGAGCAGGGCCACGAGCACGCCGAGGAGCTGATGGCTGCGGAGGGCCTGCTGCCCGCGGGCGCGAGCCTTTACGACCCGTCGAACATCATCCTCATGCACCACCTGCATGCCGGGGTGCGCGCGCACGCGCTCTACCACCGCGACCAGAACTACGTGGTGCAGAACGACGAGGTGGTGATCGTCGACGAATTCACCGGCCGCATGATGCAGGGCCGGCGCTGGTCCGACGGGCTCCACCAGGCGGTGGAGGCGAAGGAGAATGTTTCGATCAAGAACGAGAGCCAGACGCTCGCGTCGATCACGTTCCAGAACTATTTCCGCCTCTACAAGAAGCTCGCCGGCATGACCGGTACCGCCGACACCGAGGCGTTCGAGTTTTCCAGCATCTACAACCTCGAGACGGTGCTGATTCCCACGCACCGCACGATGGTGAGGAAGGACTTGAACGACCAGGTCTTCATCACCGCCAAGGAAAAATCGCAGGCGATCATCAACGACGTGAAGGAGCGCACCGCCAAGGGACAGCCGGTGCTGCTCGGCACCACCTCGGTCGAGAACTCCGAGCTCCTCTCGGGAATGCTCGAGCGCGAGAAGATGCCGCACAACGTGCTGAATGCGAAGCAGCACGCGCGCGAGGCCGAGATCGTGGCGCAGGCGGGCCGCCCGAAGCAGATCACCATCGCCACCAACATGGCGGGGCGCGGGACCGACATCGTTCTGGGCGGCAACCCCGATCCGGAAATGCAGTCGATCAAGGGCGACGAGGTGCTGTCCGCTGCCGAAAAGGAACGTCGCGTGGCCGACGTGCGCGAGTCGTGGCAGAAGCTGCACGATGAGGTCGTAGGGGCGGGCGGACTGCACATCATCGGCTCCGAGCGCCACGAGTCGCGCCGCATCGACAACCAGCTGCGCGGTCGGTCGGGGCGCCAGGGCGACCCGGGGAGCTCGCGTTTCTTCCTGTCGTTCGAGGACCCGCTGCTCAAGATCTTCGCCGGCGAAAGGCTGCAGTCGATCATGCGCGGCCTGAAGATCCCGGAGGGCGAGGCGATCGAGGCACGCATGGTGACGCGCTCGATCGAGAACGCCCAGCGCAAGGTCGAGGCGCGCAACTTCGACATCCGCAAGCAGCTGCTCGAGTACGACGATGTGGCGAGCGACCAGCGCAAGGTGATCTACCAGCAGAGGAACGAGCTGCTGGAGTCCAGCGACATCTCGCAGACCATCCGCTCGATCCGATCCGCAGTCATCGGCTCCACCGTGCAGCAGTTCGTGCCGCCCGAAAGCGTCGAGGAGCAGTGGGACCTGCCGGGCCTCGAGAAGAAGCTCGAAGGCGAGTTCTTTCTCCCCGCACCCGTGGCCGAATGGGCGAAGGCCGACGAGACGCTCGACTCCGATGCGATCGCCGAGCGCGTGATCGTCCTTGCGAGCAAGGCTTACGACGACAAGTTCGGTCCCATCGACGGCGAGGTGCTGCACAACTACGAGCGCGCGGTCATGCTCCAGTCGATCGACACGCATTGGAGGGAGCACCTGGCGGCCCTCGATTACCTGCGCCAGGGCATCCACTTGCGCGGGTACGCGCAGAAGCAGCCGAAGCAGGAGTACAAGCGCGAGGCCTTCGAGCTCTTCGGGGCGATGCTCGATTCGATCAAGCTCGAGGTCACGCGCCACCTGATGGCGGTGCAGGTGCGCTCGCAGGCCGAGGTCGAGGAGGCCGAGCGCCGCGCCGAGGAATCCGCGCGGGCGCTGACGAACGTGCAGTACCAGCACGCCGATTTCTCGCCGGGTGTGGGCGACGAGCCGGCTGAGCGAATCGCGGACGGCGTGCCCGCAATGGTCGAGACCACCCCGGAGGCGGGCGGGGAGCCCTTCGTGCGCTCTACCCAGAAGGTCGGGCGCAACGATCCGTGCCCCTGCGGCTCGGGCAAGAAATACAAGCAGTGCCACGGGCGGCTTGCCTAGCCGGCAAGGCCTAGAATCCGGGGTCTGACCCCACGACGAGGGAACATGGCAGTCAAACTCGAACCGCCTCGCCCCGAGGACCTGCTCAGCATCGCCGGGGTGCGCCTCGGAATCGCCCAGGCCCATGTTCGCAAGCCCAATCGCAAGGACCTGCTGCTCATCACGCTGGATGAAGGCAGCCGCGTGGGCGGTGTGTTCACGCGCAATCGGTTCGCGGCCGCCCCGGTGCAGGTCTGCCGGGCGAACCTCGATGACGGCGCGGCAATTCGTGCCATCCTCGTGAATACCGGCGTCGCGAATGCCGGCACCGGCCAGGCGGGGCTGGACGATGCGCGCGCGACCTGCGCGGCGGTCGCGCAGCTCGTGGGAATCCAACCGTGGCAGGTCCTGCCGCTTTCCACCGGAGTGATCATGGAGGCGCTTCCGGTCGATCGCATCGTGGCCGGGCTCCCGGCCTGTGTTGCGGACCTCGCCGCCGACCACTGGGCCTCGGCCGCGGAAGCGATCATGACGACCGACACCGTTGCGAAAGCCGTGTCGCGCCAGGTCGTGATCGATGGGCGCACCATCACGGTGACCGGAATCTCGAAGGGCGCCGGCATGATCGAGCCCAACATGGCGACCATGCTCGGAATCATCGCGACCGATGCCGCCATCGGCCAGGAAGCGCTGCAGTACATGGCGCGCCACGTCGCCGACCGGTCGTTCAACGCGATCACCATCGACGGCGACACTTCGACCAACGACACCCTCCTGCTGGTGGCTTCGGGCACCGCGGGCAATCCGGAGATCTTCGGCGAGGGCACGGCGGAGTTCGGCCGCCTGGCGGTCACGGTGACCGAAGTGGCGCAGATTCTCGCCCAGGCCATCGTGCGCGACGGCGAGGGCGCGACCAAGTTCATCACCGTCGTGGTCGAGGGGGGCGCCACGAGCAAGGAGTGCTACTCGGTCGCCAAGTCGATCGCCAACTCGCCGCTGGTGAAGACCGCGTTCTTCGCCTCCGATCCGAACCTGGGCCGCATCCTCGCGGCGGTGGGCAAGGCGGGAGTCGCGGACCTCGACGCCGCGAAGGTGGGGCTGCAGCTGGGTGACGTGACCGTCGTGGAGCGCGGCGCGCGCGCGGCGAGCTACAGCGAAGCCGAAGGCAAGCGAGTCATGAAGTCGTCCGAAATCACCATTCGGGTCACGCTGGGCCGCGGCATCGATACCGCGACGGTGTGGACCTGTGATTTCTCGTACGACTACGTGAAGATCAACGCTGATTACCGCAGCTAGGCGCGAGCCGAGGCCCGCCATGAGCGATCCGCGCAGCACCACGCCGCACCTCGAGCGCTACTACTCGCGGCGCGCGGCCGAGTACGAGCAAATCTACGAGAAGCCCGAGCGCCAGCGCGAGCTCGAGTGGCTGCGCCGCCGCGTGCCCGAGCTCTACCGCGGCCGCACCGTGCTCGAAGTGGCCTGCGGCACCGGCTACTGGACCCAGTTCATCGCGCCCGCCGCCAAGCGGGTGTACGCGGGCGACATCAACGAGGCGGTGCTCGAGATCGCGCGCGACAAGGGGATCGCTCCCGGCAAGGCCACGTTCTTCAGGGCCGACGCGGTTTCCCTCGACAACGTCCCGCCCGGCTGCAACGCGGCGTTCGCGGGGTTCTGGTGGTCGCACGTGAAGAAGAGCGGCATCGCGGAGTTCACCGCGAACCTCGCCGCACGCCTCGAGCCGGGTGCCCTCGTCGGCATCCTGGACAATACCTGGGCGCACGGCAGCTCGACGGCGATCGCGCGCACCGATGCGCAGGGCAACACCTACCAGATGCGCTCGCTCGCCAACGGCGAGAAGTTCGAGGTGCTCAAGAATTATCCGACGCCCGATGAGCTCGCCGCCGCCGTGCGCCCCGTCGCGCGCGAGGCGCACCTCGAATCGCTCAACTATTACTGGCTGCTGGTGTTCACGCTGAAATGAAAGACGACTGGAAGCCGATTGTCGACCGGCTCGACCAGCTGATCGAGCGCCTCGATCGCCTGCTGCCGCCGGCGCAAGAGGGCATCAACTGGAAAGCGGCGACCGCGTTCCGGTGGCGCAAGTCCGCGCGCGGCGGCTTGATCGAGCCCGTGCGCCATCCCCACGCGATCCGCTTCGCCGACCTGAAGGATATCGACGAGCAGAAGCGGCGCTTGCGCGAGAACACCGCGCAGTTCGTGCAGGGTCGCCCGGCGAACAACGTGCTGCTCACTGGAGCGCGTGGCACCGGCAAGAGCTCGCTCGTGAAGGCGGCGCTCGTCGAGTTTGCGTCGAAGGGCCTGCGCCTGATCGAAGTCGACAAGCGCGACCTCGTGGACTTGCCCGACATCGTGGACCTGGTCGCCGAGCGCCGCGAGCGCTTCGTGGTCTTCTGCGACGACCTGTCGTTCGAGGCATCCGATGCGGGCTACAAGTCGCTGAAGGTCGCGCTCGACGGCTCCATCGCGGGCTCGGCCGAGAACGTGCTGATCTACGCGACCTCGAACCGCCGGCACCTGATGCCCGAGTTCATGGACGAGAACCTCGAGGCGCGCCATGTGGACGGCGAAATTCACCCGGGCGAGACGACCGAGGAGAAGATCTCGCTCTCGGAGCGCTTCGGCGTGTGGCTCTCGTTCTATCCCTTCGACCAGGAGCAGTACCTCGACATCGCCGATCATTGGGTCGCGACCCTGGGCGGCAAGCCCACCGAGGAGTCGCGCAAAGCAGCCTTGTTGTGGGCGCTCGAACGCGGCTTCCGCAGCGGGCGCGTCGCCTGGCAATTCGCGCGCGATTGGGTCGGTCGGAAGAAACGGTGAGCGATGCCGGCAAACGGCTTTGAATCCGCCGATGAACGCCGATGAACGCCGATAGAGTCAAAGGCGATGCGGGTCGTTCGTGCCCGTTGATGCCACGCCACGAACGCACTCCGCATGAATTCATCGGCGTTCATCGGCGTTCATCGGCGGATACCGCTTTAGTCCCCACGAAGTGGGGCAGGCCGTGACGAAAATCACGGAAGTGGCGGCGGCGGTGATCGAGCGGCCCGGTGAATTCCTGCTGGCCCAGCGCCCCGCGGGAAAACCGTATCCGGGCTACTGGGAGTTCCCCGGGGGCAAGATCGAGGCGGGCGAGGATCCGCGCGCGGCGCTGGTGCGCGAGCTGCGGGAAGAGCTCGGGATCGTGGTGAAGGAGGCCACGCCGTGGATCACCCGCATGTATGTGTATACCCATGCGACGGTGCGGCTGCACTTCTGGCGCGTGAGCGCGTGGGAGGGCGAGCCGCAGCCCCTCGAGGACCAGGCCATTCGCTGGCAGCGGACGGGCGCCCCCGACGTGAGCCCCATGCTCCCGGCAAACGCACCGGTCCTCGCGGCGCTCGCATTGCCGCCGGTGATGATCGTCTCGAACGCGGCCGAGCGCGGCATCGACGCCTGGATCGGCGACCTTGCCGCTCGCGCCCTCGACGAGAGGATGCTGGTCCAGATCCGCGAGAAGTCCATGGACCGGATGAAGCTGCAGCACTTGTTGTCGCGAGCGCTCACGCGGGCACGCCCGTTCGGCTCCACGATCGTCGTGAATAGCGACTGCGGCACCTTTCCGCAGTGCGATGGCGTGCACCTGTCGTCGAAGGCCCTCATGGCCGCGCGCTCTCGCCCTGCGGGAACGCTCGTGGGTGCCTCTTGCCACGACGAGGCGCAGCTCGACCACGCCGGGACACTTGCGCTCGACTACGCGCTTCTGGGCCCGGTGAACCCGACGCCGTCACACCCCGGCAGCGCTGCCCTGGGGTGGGAGCGTTTCGCGGCGCTTGCGCGCGAGCGCGCAATGCCGATCTACGCCATCGGAGGACTGTCGCGCCGAGACTTGCCCGAGGCACGTCGCCGCGGCGCCCACGGTGTCGCGTTAATGAGCGCTGCCTTCACGCACTGACCTTCTCGCCCCTGGCCAGTAGCGGGGCGATGTCGAGCCCGGCAGCAAGCGCGCGCGGGTCGGGATTCGCCGCGTGGGGCAGGCGCCCGAGCAGCGGCGCCGCGAGCCGCGATTCGAGCGCGGCGACATTTTCATCGGCAGCCGCCATCGCGGGATCGATCGCGTTGGCAATCCACCCCGCGAGCTCGAGTCCCGACGCGTCGATGGCCTGCGCGGTGAGCAACGCGTGGTTGAGGCATCCGAGCCGCAGGCCCACGACCAGCACCACCGGCAGGCCGATGGCGCGCGCCAGGTCGACGGTGTCGAGGCCCTCGTCGAGCGGCACGCGAAACCCGCCCACGCCCTCGACCACCAGGAAGCCTCCCGACGCCTCGAGTTGCACCAGTGCTTCGGCGACGGGCTGCAGCGTGATTCGGCGGCCTTCGCGCTGTGCCGCGATGTGCGGCGCCATCGGCTCGCGCAGCAGGATCGGAGTCGCGAGGCCCGCGGCCGACGCATCGATTCCCGCCGCCGCGAGCAACGCAAGCGTGTCCTCGTTGACCCAACGCCCTGCGTGTTCAACCGCCCCGGCGG